>NZ_PJJT01000016.1:0-2130 GCF_002929615.1 Cryobacterium sp. M91
ACGTGTTCCAGTTCGGCACCGTAGCGTCGAGCGAATTCCTCGAACTTGGCTGGGTCGTGGCTGTACCACTTTCGTAGTGCCGTCGACGGGGCCACGTCCTTGCACCATTCGTCCAGTGCCGCCTTGACCTTCGTCATGCCGCGTGGCCAGATGCGATCCACCAGGACCCGGACTCCGTCCTGCTCCTCAGCCTCGTCATACACGCGTCGAACATGTACGTCCGGTTTCGCAACCATAATGCAACCTCCCCAACAATCGGTCTCAACGTCAAGGTTACGGGCGGCCCAGCTTGTAGGCACCTGATCTGCTCTGAGAACCGCCCTCGAACAGTCGTGGGCCACTGCGCCACTAGCCATCTTTCGTGTAAAGGACGCTTTCTAGCCAACGTTCACCACGGCCGCGCACCGGCTATTCAGCACGCTCGCTCCCGCGTTCTCAAACGGCTTCTACCGAGCACCCTGAGCGCTTCGTTCGGCAGCACCCGCAGCCACCCACATTCCCGATGACGTCCTAGATCAACGAACCCGAGAAGGAAGAAACGAACTCAATGACCGCCTAAAGAAACTGACTCATAAAGGTTGACATCTTCCGAAGGCGATAAAGAACGTCATTATTGCTTTGCGAGCAGCGAGAGCCGGGTTGGAGAATATCCTGAGCACACGAGTTCTCACCACATCTTCCACTCAGAGCAGCCTCCTGGGCGCTGAAGCAGTCGTTTTCGGGGCCTTCGGGAAGAATGACGCACCAAGGATGCTCCGGAAAGTCACTGTCCTCGGCTATGATACGGATCAGCTCGTTGAAATTAAGCCCGCTGAGCTTGGGCTTGGGCTTGGGTCTGCGCCGCCGATTGCGGTTGCCGATTCTCGGCGCTGACCATCCAGGCGTACTGCTCCAACTTTTCAATGAAAAGGTGGAGAATATCGGCGCTGGTGGGATCTTCCTCGTCGACGTCATCGTGCACGACCCGCATGTTCTCCACCGTGAGGTTCAGGCACTCCGTAATGAGGCTGATCGCATCCGTGGTGAGTACCTCGCCGGCGGGAAAGCTCGGCAAGTGCGTGGTCGCGGTGACGGTTTCGATGCGCCCGTCGGGCTGCGCGTTGAGGGCGCGCAAGCGTTCGGCCAATTGATCAGAAAATTCACGCACCTCCCCGACGATTTCATCGAGCTGCAGGTGCAGATCACGAAAGTTCGGTCCAACGATGTTCCAGTGCGCCTGCTTGCCCTGCAAATGCAGCGCAATCAGGTCGACAAGAACGGACTGCAAGTTCGTGCGGAGTGTCTCGGAGACGTGCATGGTGTCCTTTCGTGGTACGAGGATAGAAGATAAAATATGACGTCATTGCGTCAGCTACCAGTGTGGTTGTTAGGGCTTCAACGAACGTCTTGACCTGCTTAAGGCCTCTCTTGATGATATGACCATCAACCCAAAGACCGCACCGAACTGTATTTCCAGACAATGCGACTGATCCCGTTGCGAGGACAGCTCACAAAAGAGAATGTTCACCAAAGCACAATCACGTCGGGACTTCACTTCCGGATACAAAACGACGCCGTGAAATTAGTCGTCCTTACAACCAGGCGGTCACAACCGCTCTTCGGGAGCGAGGTGTTAACGAGACCACTGGAGGCGTTGGGTGATGACGTTCACGACCCACGGATAGACCGGAAAGACCGACGGAGGGACAAAGCCCTCCGCCTACTCGGCAGTCCGGACGATACGCACGCAACAGTATCCGTCTTTTGGCGCGAATTGGACCTTGCGCGCGCGCTCCCCCGCACCCTCCGCGACCCCTTCCAGTAGGGCGAGGTTGGCCGCGCAGATGGTCTCGGTGTGGCCCTTCGCCAGCTGGTGGAATGGGCAGTTGTGAAGAAGCAGTCCGCCATCACCATCATCCACAGGCTCATATCCGGTTGACTGCAGTACCGCATCCAATGAGCCGGCACTCGTGCCCAATGCACGACCGTGTTCTTCGGACACCCGAGCGAGCGACTCCTGGGCGGGCTTCCCGGTGCGATCAGATTGCTCAATGGCAGAGACCAACAGCTCTCCGGCCAGAGCGTAGTGCCGGTCCGGAACGGACACGGCGATTTCGTTGACCGCACGACGGTACAGCTTGGCGGGCCGTC
>NZ_PJJT01000004.1:0-1141 GCF_002929615.1 Cryobacterium sp. M91
TTTAGGGGTGAGGATTTCGCGCATCTGTTGGATGTCACGAGCGGGGGTGCTGGCGTCCTTGCCGGCATATATTCCCAGCCAGGGGGTCTTAAGCACGCGTGCGGCATCGATTCCGCTGAGGATGCCAGGCCAGCGCGGCGAAGCCAGGCTAGCGCCGTAGAAGGTGACGGCGGCGTCGATGCGCAGTGTTGCTGCCGCCCACACTGCGAGGGTCCCTCCCATAGAGAAACCCATTATCGCTACTTTCTGTGCTCCCTGGGCGCGGATCCAGGCTAGGGCGCTCTCGATGTCAAATGTGAGCCCTTTCGCCGTAAGGGTGTCGTGGTATCGGCGGGCTTTTTTGAACTTCCCATCGGTGACGACGGGGTCCTCGATGCGGTGGTAGAGGTGTGGCGCTGCCGTGATATAACCGCAGCCGGCCAGGCGGACGACGAGATCGGCAACTGGCGCGGAGAGGCCCCAGACCTCATGGAGCACGATGACTCCAGCCCGCGCTTCACCGGTCGGCACTGACACTGTTAACGGAACACCACCAGGCCCTGCAGTTTTAATCGCGTGCGAATGGTCGGAACGGTTCGGGATCGGTTGCATGCTTTCTCCGTTCGTTCGAGGACACCCTCCGGCCGCGGTGTTATCGGAGATATCCGCGCCTAGCTCGTGGAACCGGTGGACTGGAACGAGGAAGCTTCGTCCCTGATCAGGTTAGCGACGGCTTCAGGATGGCAATAGGGCGATGGCCAGCATCCGAGGTCCCGCCCGTTATTGCGGAGCCGGATGTCGAGCGCGCACATCTGACATTCCTGACGTGGACTTCAGTACGTGGGGTTGAATGGGAGCATGGATGCAACCTGCGTGTACACGATCGGGCATTCGACTCATCCCATTGATGAGTTCGTTGGAATGTTGACTAAACACGGTGTCGAACGACTCGTCGACGTGCGNGACACGGTGTCGAACGACTCGTCGACGTGCGCACCGTTCCGGGGTCTCGTCACAACCCGCAATTTGGGGAACACGAACTTATCGTCAGCATGCCGGAGGCAGGTATTGATTATCAGCGGCTCTCCGAGCTCGGCGGGCTACGACACACCCCGGCGGCAGAAGCATCTATCAATGGAGCGTGGCGTAATAAAAGCTTTCG
>NZ_PJJT01000045.1:0-6799 GCF_002929615.1 Cryobacterium sp. M91
ACATGGTGATGATTCCTGATTCTCGCCCTACATCAAACGGCGAACTTGCTGTTAGCTACTGGCCTCACCCAACGGTGACACGTAGGGCTTCGATATTTATCGGGCCGTTTGTTTCAGCGTAGTAGTTGCGTTCATATTCTTCGGGCGGCATGTTCCCGAGCACGCTGTGCAGGCGCCGATTGTTGTACCAGTCCAGCCAGTCGAAGGTGAGTTTCTCAACGTCTGCGAGGGTCTTCAACGGTCCCGTCACGAAGGGTGAGTTCTTCGCCACGGCCTCGTTCTTGTAAAGCCCCATGACCGTCTCCGCGGCCGCGGTATCGTAGGCGTCGCCGATGGTTCCGATCGAGGCGACGAGGCCTTCCAGAGCGACAGTCTCGGTGAATTTGATCGATGTGTATTGAGATCCGGCATCGCTGTGATGTATCAAACCGGGCCGTACGGCGTGGCCGGCATGGTCGCGACGCCAGAGCGCCATATTCAAACAGACCTCAACGAACGGTGTGTCTTTGACCGTTGACGCATGCCAGCCCACGATCGCACGAGAGTACAAGTCGATCGCGAAGGCCACGTAGACGAAGCCGCCCCACGTTGGGACATACGTGAAGTCCGTGACCCAGGAGTGGTTCGGGCGGGGCGCACTGAAGTTGCGTTTGAGTAAGTCAGGGGCTCGCGCTGACTCCTTGCCAGTCGACGCCGAAGCCCGGGGCTTCCGGCCCCGGACGAGGCCGTTCATGCCCTCGAGGCGCATCAACCGGTCGACCGTGTGCTTCGAAACGCCGGTGAACTCACCCCGGCGGAGCCACGCCGTCATCTTCCGTCGCCCGTAGAGAATCTCGGGCTGCTGACGCCCGTACACATCTCTCACTTTCAAGGCTTTCAGCCGGTCGACGAGTGCCGCATCGCTCTGAACTCGGGCCGCGGCGGCGCGAGTCTTCCACGCCCGAAATGACCGTGAAGTGACCGTGACGCCCTGCTCACGCAGGACACCACACGTCAACTCGACTCCATGGCCGTTCGCCTTCATCTGGACGATGAAAGCGACTATAGACGGTTGCGAGGGTCGAGCTCCCTCGTGAAGAAAGACGCTGCCGCTTTGAAGATGTCGTTCGTCTCGCGGAGGTCACGGTTCTGGCGCTTGAGGCGTTTGATTTCCTCGAGCTCCTCGGTCGTGGGCCCGGTGCGTTCGCCGGCGTCGGCCTGCGCCTGGGTGACCCATTTCCGGAGCGTCTCGGCGCCGATGTTGAGCTTGGGGGCCAGGTCGCGGCAGGCCGCCCACATTGACGGGTAATCCTTCAAACGATCAAGAGTCATACGGACCGCTCGTTCGCGAACCTCTGTTGGGTGTTTCTTGGGCATATCCGAATCCTTTCACCAGAAAGAAAGCGGCAGGAAATCAGGGACGGTTCAGATTGCCGTTCTCGGTTTTGGTTTACGCTCGTCCTATAAATTTTTTTGAGTTGGGTTGATGTCGTAGGACGTGTCTGTGGACTCCACGGTCAACCGCGCCCACCAGAACGACACCAACCTCAACCGCACCACAGGTGGAACTATCGAATTACACGAATCTGCCCAATGTGAACCCCTTGATTACGCAATTGGCAGGTCACGCGACAGTTTGACCACGAGGATTCACCCTCTCTGCAATGCGGATGCGAACCCGCGCCCGCGTCCGCGTCCGTTGATGCTGCAGCTGGAGCCAAGACTCTCCAGTGTTTCCGGAGGTTCTGGGGCAACTTGCGGGCTCCGCGCGTGGACGCCGGTCGGCCTCGAACGACGCCAGTTCACGCCCTAGGTGACAACGCATATTCGCCCAAGGCGAATCGATTGATGCGCTGGAAACACAGTATCGAAGCCGTGATCTTGGCGCGATCAGATCACATCGTCAACCGTATGCGCCGCAGTAAAACGGTGGCTAACCGCCCTGACCCTGATAAAGACGCCTGCAAGCGCCGCAACGTCATCGAATACTGTTTCGCCGCATGCAAGCAGTAACAGGCATCACCACGACACGCGCACCCGAACCCACCGCGGTGGGGTTGTTCTCAGAGCGACTAGCATCTGATCGAAGACGATAAGAGTTACGTCCCAGTTCCGCCGTAAAGCGCCACTAGCTCGGGTTGCGTTGCATTATCGATAGCGATCCGTGACCGGGTGCGACGACACACTTCGCGGCGTAGAGCGGCACTCCGCCGTGCCCCGCTGTCTGAGTAAAGATGAGGACCGCCGCCGACGGCTTCACGTTCAGCAGTTTCGCCCGCGTGGGGCCAGCATCGGTTGCGACGATCTCGCACACGCCGTTTGTAAAGACGTGGCCGTTGGCCTGCATGGATGCGAGGAGCGTCCGTGGCTCGGCAGCGATCTCCAAAAGCTCGGATGCGATTCGGGCGCTCACATCACTGAGGTAGCGCCCAGCAGGGAGATGCTCTTGAACAGTCGCAACGGGAAGGCCGTCTTGCAGCAAGAGGCTCTCGCGGATCCAAGCGTTAGCAGTCGAGTCCAGCGCGAGCCGTTTGGACACGAAGTCTGTTACCTTCTCCAACTCGAAGCGCACCGGTTGCACGGTCATTGTCATTGTCATGGTCGGGTCCGCTAAGACAACCTCAAATGGCCGCATCTGCTCCAGCCCGCCGCGCGGAAGGGCGTCCGTGACGAATCGCCCAACTCCGCGCCGGGTGACCAGCAACCCGTCTTCTTCGAGAAGCATCAGCGCCTCGCGTACGGGAGTGCGGCTGACGCCGAGCATTGCAGAGAGCTCTGTTTCTCTTGGCAGCATCTCACCGAGCCGGAATGCGCCAGAGCGGATCCCCTCAGCAAGCCGCGTATAAATGGCAACTCGAATCGGGTGGCCGACTGCAAGGTGGAGTTGCCGTTGCAAGAACGAGTGGGGTTCCAAACGGGTCGTCACGAGACCTCCTTGCTGCCCCGACAATATCATATGTGACATGGTACTCATGAGGTATAACCTCATACTGTAATCCAGACAAAGGAGTCCACGTGAGTTCAACCACCGTTAATGGAGGATCACCGTCAACGACGAAGGAGCCGTTTCCCACTACGGCCACGATCAGCACGCCGCACATTGATCCGAAAGGGGTGGACATTGCCGAGACGATCCTCCTACCTGGGGATCCACTGCGAGCGAAATTCATCGCCGAGACCTACCTCGACGACATCCGGTGCTTCAACGAGGTTCGTAACATGTTGGGCTTTACGGGCACTTACCGGGGGCGTCCCGTGTCCGTAATGGGCACGGGTATGGGTATCCCTTCCATCTCGCTCTACAGCTATGAGCTGATCCATTTCTTCGGGGTCAAGAACCTGATCCGGGTGGGCACCTGCGGCGCCATGCAGGAGAACATGAACCTCTACGACGTGGTCATCGCCCAGGGCGCGTCGACCGATTCCAACTACCTGCACCAGTTCGACCTGCCCGGCTTCTGGGCGCCGCTGTCTTCCTACCGGCTACTAGAGCAGGCCAAGCGGATCGCCGACAAGCGCGACCAACGTACTCACGTCGGCAACGTACTCTCGTCGGACCTGTTCTACGGCGCCGATCCTGACGCCATGACCAAGTGGATGAAGATGGGCATCCTTGCCGTAGAGATGGAGTCGGCGGGGCTGTTTGCCAACGCCGCGGCCGCGGGCGCCGATGCGCTTGGCATCTTTACCGTCAGCGACCATCTCGTCACCAACGTCAAGACCATCCCTGCGGAACGGCAAACCGCCTTCACTGCGATGATCGAGATCGCGTTGGAATTGGTCTGATGGGCACGGCGACCAACGCTACGGGTCCGTTCCAGGTTTTCAAACCAACCCGAGCTATACCTATTCTGCTGTCCCTCTTCATCTTCTCGCTGGTGCTGGACAATGGCTTCAAGTTCCTGTCGCCGGCGTTAGCGAAAGATCTCAACCTGCCGGTTGACACCGTCAGTCTGCAAGCCACCCTGGCCGGTATCCTGATTGGTATCGGTGCCGTAGTTTACGCCGCATTAGCCGACTCGATCAGCATCCGGAAACTCATCATCTTCGCGATCATCGTGATGACGGCAGGTTCGATCGTCGGGTTCATCTTCCAGACTAATTTTTGGCTGATCTTGGTCGGCCGTCTGATTCAGACCGCCGGGTTGGCGGCCGCCGAGACCCTCTACGTGATCTATGTCACCAAACATTTCAAGGGCGACGAGCAGAAGAAGTACCTAGGCTTCAGCACCGCGGCTTTCCAATTGTCGCTGCTGATCGGCACCGTCGGCAGCGGCTTCATCGCTACCTACATCGGCTGGGCAGCGTTCTTTTTACTCACGTTACTTTCCCTATTAGCCATCCCAGTCGTGCTGCGTACGGTTCCCGCAGAGACGACGAACGACGGCCACGTGGACGCGTTCGGGCTTTTCCTAATCGCAGTGTTCGCCACCGGCACCATCTTGTTCATGCAGAACTTCAACTTGTGGTACTTGCTGCCGGTCTTGGCGGGGCTGATCCTCTTCGTCTGGCACATCCGAACCCACGACAACGCCGTGATCACTATCGCGTTCTTCGCCAACGCCCAATATTCACTGATGATCATCGTGGTGTTCGTCATCTACTCGGTCCAACTGGGCTACACCTTCATGTTCCCGTTCCTCGTCTCCGACATTTACGGCTACAACCTCGGCGAGGTCTCCCTGCTGCTGATCCCCGGCTACATCGCGGCCGTGATAGTCGGCGCGGCCACCGGCAAGATCGCCCGGTTCCTCACGTCCAAGCAGGCCATCACCATCGCGTTGGTCGGGATCATCGTTTCGATGCTGCTCCCGGCACTGTTAATGGACGCGTGGATCGGGATCTTCGTGATCTCGATGATCTTGTTCGGGATGGGCTTTGCGTTGATGTACGGTCCACTCGTCTCGACCGCCATTATGCGGGTACCGGTCGAAAATTCGGGTATCGCCATCGGCTTCTACAACCTCACCATCAACATCGCCGTGCCAATCGGCATCGCCTACACCGCAACCCTGATGAGGCTAGAGCCCAACCTGCTGGATAGCATCACCGGCGCCGACCAAGCGTCGTCCTACGGATCAGTGTTGTTAATTCTCGCGGCGGTCGCTGCCTTCAGTCTGATGCTCTACCGAGTCTCCATCGTGATCCTGGAGCGCCCGAGCACCGAGAAGCAGAACACTTCGAAATTGTGAAGAGATTGATTTCGCTCGCCATCGTACCGAGCCAATCTCAGGTCAAGAGCCGGGGCCTCTGTTCGACATGCTTCGAAACGTCAGACGGTTTCAAGGGGTCGTAACAGCACCGTTTATGTGAGGTGTTGTCAGTGGCGTAGAGATTGGTCATGAAGGTCCGCGAGAACTTGTTCTGGGTTCGGGTTCGGGTTCGGGTTCGGGAAAGCCTGTCGGCGTCGTCCGCGTGTGAATCTATAGGAATAGGTCGCAAACAGGGATATCGATGGGTCAAAGCCACTGGCGGACGGATCCCCGTTCCGACGGTTGCGTCTTCGGGACGTTTTCTCGGTCAGGAGGAACATCTGCCCATCGCGAATCTGAGGTGGGTGGTGCTGGTGTCCGGGCGATCGCGCGGGATCTGGGTCGTGCCACGTCGACGATCCGTCTGGAGCTGCGTGCGGAACGCACACCCGGCAACGCGCAGCTATCGGCCCAATGCCGCACAGAAACGGTGTGAGATCAGAGCGTGCCGACCCAAACCCAGCAAGCTCGATGACCGGCAGCTTGCCGCTGTCGTTGAGGAACGCTTGCGGAAGAACTGGAGTCCGCAGCAGATCAGTGACGACCTCGCAGTCGTGTTCGCCGGCCAGAACGAACTGCAGGTATCCCACGAGACGATCTATCAAAGCCTCTACGTGTCAGGCCCCGGGTTTTGTGGAGGCTCGGTTAGGCTCGTTTCATCTGGGTGATGGCGGGCTGGCGGGTGTAAAAATTGGTTTCAGCTTCGACGGGTGGGATGTGACCGAGCTCGCCATGGAGGCGTCGCTGGTTAAACCAATCGAAGTACTCTGCGACGGCGATCTCGAGGTCGTCGATGCCAAACCAGGGGCCGCGGTTGCGGATGAGGTCAGCCTTGAAGAGTGAGTTCCGGGCCTCCGCCATCGCGTTGTCGTAACTATCACCCTTGGAGCCGACGGACGCGACGGCTTCGGCTTGCGCGAGGCGTTCGGTGTAACGCACCGCCCTATATTGGGCGGATTCAACTGGTCGTCGCAACACCGGCCTGTTCGGTCAATAGTAGGTGCTCTGCCCACATCTCGGCGGGGGTTCTCCAGCCAAGGATTTTGCGTGGTCGGTTGTTGAGCGTTAGAGCAACGGCGTCGAGTTCATTAGCGCCCCATCGTGCAAGGTCGGTGCCTTTGGGGAAATACTGGCGCAGCAGTCCGTTCGTATTTTCATTCAATGGTCGTTGCCACGGGCTGTGGGCGTCAGCGAAATAGACGGCAATCCCGGTCGCATGCGTGAATTCCACGTGCTGGGCCAGCTCCTTGCCTCGATCCCAGGTCAATGATTTGCGCATCGCCGACGGAAGAGCACCCATCTGGATCACCAGAGCCTTCCTCGTGGCCTCGGCCCCATGCCCAGCCATCGCCGGGCCATTCTTGACCCGTGGCTGTACCCCGTAGCCTTCCATCGCCGGCAGGTGGATGAGTATTGTGACTTTGGTTGTGCGTTCCACGAGAGTGCCGATCGCCGACCCATCCGTTCCGATAATGAGGTCACCTTCCTTACGTTGTTGTGGTGGGTGATTTCGGGACTGTCGTAGTGTGTCGATCACCCTCGGGTGGCGGGTATGGCTGAGATCGCCT
>NZ_PJJT01000019.1:0-2342 GCF_002929615.1 Cryobacterium sp. M91
AGGCTTGCTTGGAGAAGTTCAATACCCGGCAGGTCACCGTGACAGGGATCCTGTCGACGGCCAGTTCACGGACCAACGGGTACATCATTTTGGGTTGACGTCCCGGGAAAGATAGGCGACGGCACGGCGCATGACCTCGGCTCCTTGCTCAAGCAGCCGGATACGTTTCTTCGCATCCCGCAGTTCTGCGGACTCCTTCTCGGTCATACCCGGCTTGACGCCTTCCTCGACGTCGGCTTTTTTCAGCCAGTTCATGAGGCAGGACTCCGAAATTCCGAAGTCTTTCGCGATCTGNAGTTCAGCGGGGCTTCGTGCTTCCGGGCGACCGCGACAACATCACGGCGAAACTCGGGTGGGTAGGGCTTGGGCATGATGACATCTTTCCAGCGAAGACGAAGCTCCACAGGTCAGGAGTCAACCAAACAGGAGGCAGTCCCTTGTGGATGACGACACACTTGTGGTGCTTGAACGGTTTAGAGTCGTCGACGGTTCCCGCTGAGCTTTCCTTTGCGGACGTTATGACGTGCGTGGCGTTCCGATCCTCTGATTCAATGACTGGATGCGCACATTCACTAACGTCCCCAAGGCCGCTGTCGGCGATCGGGTCGCTATTCTATCCCCGGCGTTCGCGGCTCCGGCGGTGTCCGAGGCCATCCACGAGCAGGCGATGCGGCGCCTCACAGAAGTCACTGGGCTTGTGCCGGTTGAGTATCCGACGACACGGCAGCTCGGTGCGAGCGCCGAGGCGCGAGCTGCCGATATTGAGGCAGCGTTTGCCGATCCAAGTATTCGGGCGGTTCTTGCAACGATCGGAGGGGATGATCAGATCACCGTCATCCCACACATCGACACCGACATCCTTGCCTCAAACCCCAAACCGTTTCTCGGATACAGCGACAACACAAACCTGCACAACCTTCTCTGGAACCTCGGGGTGCCCAGCTACTACGGTGGCTCAACACAAGTTCACCTCGGACCAGGCCCGCATGTCGATGACGTGCATGTGGCTTCACTGCGTGCGGCGCTTCTTGACGGAGGCAGTATCGACCTCACCGATCCGGGCGAGTCCGAAGACTTCGGCATCTCGTGGACGGATCGCCGCGCTCTAACCGAATTCGGTATTCGTGAACCGACCGAACCGTGGGCATGGGCGGGCGCAAACACGGTGGCCGAAGGTCCAACGTGGGGCGGATGCATCGAAGTCATCGATCAGATCGCTCTCGCCAACCGGATGCCCGACGTCGCCGACCTGGAAGGGGCGATTCTCCTGCTCGAAACGAGCGAGGAACTCCCAAATGCCGACACAGTGAAGCGTTGGGTGCGTGCCCTGGGCGAGCGAGGAGTTCTCGATGCCGTCGCCGGTGTTCTCGTCGCCCGTCCACCCGTCAGCGAACTGAATTCAGCCGTCCCATTAGCGATCGAGTGCGCTCGACTGCGCGCAGTTCAGCGTGACACCATCATCGAACAAGTCGCCCGATATAACTCCGAAGCCGTGATCTGTGTCGGAGTGCCATTCGGACACACCAGACCGCAGTGGATCGTCCCGCACGGCCAAACGATCCGGCTCGACGGCATAGCCCGTACAGTCAGCGCCGACTACAGCTGAGTCAGCGCACTGCGTTTCGAAACGTCCGCCGCACAACTAACGGTGGCGACTCCACGCGCTTCCGCAGAGGGTTCCCCATTGGGCAGTGCTCAAGCAGTCCTGCAGTCTGCCAAAATTGGCCATGGCCAACTGGGAAGAACGCATCAGAAGATTCTGGCTGGAGGCCAGTGACTCCGACGCAGACGTCATTCTCGGTTCAATGCAACTCCTGGCCGCAGAGCGGGACGACGATGATCCGGCCGCCATCTACGAGTGGGCGTCGGTGCAAGACTTTCTTGGACGGGAAGCGGAAGCGATCCCGCTTTACCGACGTGCGCTAGACCTAGACCTCGACCCTGTCCGTCGATCTCAAGCTCTCATCCAGCTGGCCAGCTCACTTCGTAACATCGGTGAGACCACCGAAGCGATCAAGATTCTGGAAGGCGTTAGCTCCGACCCTACGATCGGCGATGCAGGCGAAGCTTTCCTGGCGTTATCGCTCTTCGACGCTGGGCGTCCTGGCGACGCTTTACGAGTCGCCCTCAAGGCTTTGGGGAAGACGCTGCCCCTCTATCAAGGCGTCATTGACCGATATGCCGACGATATTGTCGATCCCAAGTAACCGCCAGCGCGCGCGACGAACAAAAGAGTCGAGCGTCCCGTAGGGAGTTCCTCTTGCGGATGCATGACAAGGCGAAGACGGGCAGAAATTGCAATAGAGTCAGCGCAGGATGAAGAGCAGGATGGCACTGACGCG
>NZ_PJJT01000068.1:0-37997 GCF_002929615.1 Cryobacterium sp. M91
CTCCTGCGCCAATATTTCCCGAAGGGGACTGACCTCAGCCAGTGGGACCAAGATCACCTCAACGCTGTGGCCGACGAACTTAACGGTCGGCCCAGAGCCTGCCTCAAAGACCGCACACCCCATCAGGCCATGAGACGATTAGGACACAGAACTAAGGCACACACGATTCGCAACGACCAGTAGAAACTGCCGTGTTTCCCCGCATGAATAGTGGCAGGCATGTGACGCGCACGGGCGATTCATCGGCAGTGCACAGCACACTCCGTGTTCGCTGCCAGCCACGTTCCTGAGATCTTCAGAGCAGGGAGCCGATCGCGTCTTCCAATGCCGGGAGACACCGCGGGTATAGCCCTATCGGGGCATGAAGCGAACCGCATCAGTGAATTTGCAGCCCGAAGCTCTCGACCCCGCGCGGTGCGTACTGTCGGTGGCGGTTACCGACGGCAACGATGTGGGTGAGACTGACCTGGGAACCTGAGCCGTGTTTATAAGCCGGGCCCTGCCCAAGATTGGGCGAGCGGTTGTCGATGTCTGAGGGGGTTACTAGCATGGAATCGAACCTGATTGCACCACCCGATCGGCTAGGAATTCCCGTGATCATTGAGGCCCAGGGCTTGACCAAGACCTACCAGTCCAAGAGCGGTCCGGTGCACGCGCTCGCCGGGCTCGACCTGCAGGTTCCGCGCGGTACGGTCAAGGCGCTCCTCGGCCCGAACGGCGCCGGAAAGACCACCGTCGTCAAAATGCTGACAACATTGATTCGACCGGATGCCGGCACCGCCGTTATCGACGGAATCGACGTCGTGCGCCACCCCAAATCGGTGCGGCGCATCATCGGGGTGTCCGGCCAGTACGCCGCCGTCGACGAGAACCTTACCGGGTTCGAAAACTTGGAAATGGTCGGCCGGCTGTATCACCTTGGTGGCCCGGCGGCCCGCAAACGAGCGCAGGAGCTGATCGACCTGTTCGAGCTCACCGCCGCCGGCAATAGGCCAGTCAAGGGGTTTTCCGGCGGCATGCGGCGCCGCATCGACCTCGCGGGGGCGCTCGTGATCAACCCGAAGGTGCTCTTTCTCGACGAACCGACGACCGGGCTCGACCCGCGCAGTCGCATCGCCCTGTGGGACGTGATCAAACGCCTCGTCGCCGACGGCACAACCGTGCTGCTGACCACGCAGTATCTCGAAGAGGCCGACCAACTCGCCGATGACATCGTCGTGATCGACGACGGCCGGGTCATCGCCGAGGGCACCTCCGATCAACTCAAGGCTCAGATCGGCGGGCACCGCGTGGTGGTCGCCCTCGTCGATGCCGCCGACGGCGCGGCCGCCCGCGACATTCTCGCCCGGCACGGATCGGGTGTCCCCTCGATCTCCACCGATGGTCGGGGAGTCGAAGTCGCCGTCACCGACGGCCCCACCGCTCTGCAGAACATGCTCGCCGACCTGCGCGCCGCAGAGGTCACTCTGCACGATGCCGGCATGCGCCGCCCCACCCTGGACGACGTCTTCCTCAAGCTCACCGGTCACAAGGCCGACCTCAACACGGCCGACGATGACGATTCCAGCGGGCCCAAGCTCTCCAAACGGGCAAAGGACAAACGCGACCAGGCGCGGGCAGCGGATGCCTTAGCTGCAGATTTGGAGAGCGTCAAATGAATGCGCGCCACGTTGATACCCCGGCTGAGTCCGTTCCGGCTCAGCCCGCCCCGTCTGCGTCCACTCCCACCGCGTTTGCGATCGCGGACTCTGCCACGACGGAAGTCGCACCGGCCGTGGCCGACGCAAACGGTGAGCGGGCCAGCGCTCGGGTGGCCACCCTGCCCCCGCTCCCCACCTGGAACCCGTTTTCCCTGTGGTATTCCGACGGTTGGACCGTCACCAAGCGCAACATGATCAAGATCAAGCGCTCGCCGGACATGCTCGTGTTCGCCGTGATCCAGCCGATCATGTTCGTGTTGCTGTTCAGTCAGGTCTATGGCGGGGCCATTGCGGTTGCGGGCAGCGACTATACCCAGTTCCTGATGGCCGGCATTTTTGCGCAGACCGTCGTGTTCGGCGCCACCTTCTCGGGTGCTGCAATGGCGCTCGACCTGAAAGAGGGCATTATCGACCGCTTTCGGAGCTTGCCGATGAACGCATCTGCTGTGCTGATTGGGCGCACCAACGGCGACCTGGTGCTGAATACCATCTCCATGGTGATCATGATGGCCACCGGGCTCGCGGTCGGTTGGCGGGTCAACACCTCCCCGCCCGAATTTCTGGCGGGAGTCGGGCTGCTGCTGCTGTTCGGCTACGCGTTCAGCTGGGTGATGGCGCTGCTCGGCATGAGCGTGAAGAGCCCTGAGGTCATCAACAATGCGTCGTTTCTGATTCTGTTCCCGCTGACCTTCGTCTCGAACGCGTTCGTGCCGAGTGAAACCCTGCCGACCGCGCTGCGCGTCTTCGCCGAGTGGAACCCGGTGTCCTCGCTCGTGCAGGCCGTGCGGCAGTTGTTCGGCAACCTCGGCACGGCGCCGGTTCCCGATATCTGGACCATGCAAAATCCGGTGCTGACCGTGTTGATCGGCATTACCGTGATGCTGCTCGTGTTCGTGCCCCTGTGCATCCGTAAGTTCGCGTCGATCAGCTCCCGCTGACCCGGCCAAACCCGCACGACTCTAGAGGGAGTTACCCATGACCGAACATGCCGTAGGTATTATCGCCGGCTTCAGTGGATTCGCGGTCGAAGATCTCGACGCCGCGCGAACCTTCTACGCCGAGACGCTGGGCCTCGAGGTCACGGTGGGCGAGATGGGGATGCTGCGCATTTCACTGCCCGATGGCGCCACCGTGATCGTGTACCCCAAGCCCGATTTCGTGCCGGCCACGTACACGATTCTGAACTTCGCGGTGACCGACCTCGATGCCACCGTCGATGAGCTCACCGAGCGCGGCGTGGAGTTTCTCCGCTACGACGGCTTCGAGCAGAACGACAAAGGGATTGCGGCTGGCGGCGGGCAGGGGCCGGATATCGCCTGGTTCACCGACCCGTCCGGCAATATTTTGTCGGTGTTGAAGAACCCGTAGCAGCGAGGTCGCGCCCAACGCAACCGGTCTCTGGGCATCCGTTCTAGTGCCCGCGACCCTTGCCCTTGTTGGGGTTCTTGGTCGGACGGGTGCGGCCGGGGGCGCTCTCGGTTCTCTTGCGTACGGCCGGTTTGGCTTTCGCTGCGGCGACCCGGATGGCTTTGGCGGCGGCCTTGGCTTTGTCGGTCTTCTTGGGCTTGCGTGGCGGCTTGGCCGGGCGCCCGTCGCTGCGAAGCTCGGGCTGCGCTTCGTCTGCGAGAGCGGCCGCGTCGGCGGCACCGGCATCCGTTCGTGAACTCGCCTTGGAACGACCACGCACGATGCCGATGAATTCCTCGATGTCCTCGGTGGTTTCGCGGGTGATCCAGGCGAGGGCGATCTGGGTGTCCGGGACGCCGGTAACCGGGCGGGAGACGACGTCTTTGCGGCCGTACAGCCGGGCGATCGAGTGCGGCACAATGATGATGCCGACGCCGGCGGCAACCTGCTCCATGGTTTCGTCCAGGTCGCGCATCGGCGGCAGGGGGCGGCGGGTGCCGTCGCGCACCTCGTCGGCGAGGTCGCGCCATTCGGGCACGTCGTCGGGGTCTTGCAGCAGATGCTCCCCGGCCAGATCGGCCAGCAGCACGGTCGCGGCCTGCTCGATCGTGTGATCCTTCGACGCGACTACGACCGGGATCTCGTTGTACAGGTTGATGACGCTCAGATTGGTTTCATCGATCGGCAGGCGCACCAGGCTGACCTCGGCCCGACCGTCGTGCAGCACCGAAATTTGCTCGTCAGTTTCGGTGCGAAACACGGTGAGGGGCACGTCGGGGCGGCGGTCGCCCCAGATCCGGGTCCATTTGGTGGGGGTGACACCGGCGACGAAGGCGATGGAAAAGCTCACCGGCATCCTTTCTAGTAGTAGTTGAGGGGCTATTTGCCCAAATGATGGCCCCCTCAGGCTATACGCTTGAACAATGAGTTCCGAGAAGAAGCCCCAGACCATGAAGCCCGCCACGGCGGCCCAGAAACTCGGGATTCTGCTCGACGCGGCACCGGCCGAGTTCCAGACCGAATTTGTCAGCCGCACCGAGCTCGCCGAGCTCATGGCGAACCCGCCGGAGTGGCTGGCGCTGCTGCGCACCAACGGTCCGCACCCGCGCCAGGTCGTCGCCGCCAAGCTCGGCGTCTCGATTTCCGGCCTGGCCCGCAGCGAGATCACCGACCCGCTGACCACCGCCGAGATTTCCGCCCTGCTGCAGCAGCCGCCGGCCTGGCTCGTGCTGGAGCGTTCCACCCAGGCCGGCGTGCGCGCCGACCAGATCGCGGTGAAAGACCGCGACGCCCACCGCGCGGCTAAGAAGGCGCACGTCGAGCGCCAGGCTTCGCAGGAGCAGGCCAAGCGCGACCGCTCCTAGCGCTTGAGCGTTGCGGGGGCGTAAATCGTCCGGTTGGGGACGGTTGTAGGACGATTTGCGATCCCTCACCCGGGCTTCCACATCGGCTGGCGTCTGGCACGTCCGCTCCTTTCGGTACGGGCGCGGCGCGGCGGTGACCGCCTGCTGTCGTGACTGAGCGTGGATGCCGCGCTGCGGCATCCACTCGGCTGAGCGTTTCTAGGCGGCCGGCCTGGACGCGGCGTCGGAGTACTGTGTGCGCAGAAAGTTGACGACGTCGCCGAGCTCGACCTGCGAGATCGAGTGCGGCAGACCCTCGTAGATGCGCTCGGTGAGGGTGCTGTGCCCGGGCAGCCAGGCCTGGGTGCGTTCGATCGCGCTGGTCGGAATCACGGTGTCGGCGGTTCCGCGACCCCAGAACACGGGGACCGGCCGCTCGGCCAGCTCGGCGTCGCTGTGCTGCGGTCCGCTGGCGAGGAATCCGGAGAGGTTCACCGCGAAGCTGAAGCGGTCGGGCGCGGCGCGCAGCAGCTCGAGCGCCATTGCTCCCCCCTGCGAGAACCCGAGCAGACCGATCGACGGCGGCTGCTGCGGCAGGGCGTCGAGCCAGTCGAGCACCGCGGTTACGGCCGCCGCGACGGGGGCCGGGTCGGGGCTGCCCGGCTCCGCGATCGGAAACCAGGCCCAGCCGTCGGTGACCGGCGCCGGTGCCTGCAGGGGCGCGCGCAGGGCCGCGATCACCGGCTCAAGCGGCAGGTGCGGTGCGAGGGAGAACAGGTCGCCCTCGTGCGAGCCGTAGCCGTGCAGGATGAGCAACAAGGGGCGGTCAGCCTGGTCGGCGCCGGTGGCCGACCAGAGAACGGCGGCGTTATCGATGGTGGTCATAGCTTCCTCCAAATAGCTCGCGACTCGTGGACGCCGCGCACTCCCATACTTCCATTGCCGTGCCGTCCAGACGTGCCGCGTCGATGATCATCTCGAACTATGTCAGCCGGTTGCTCGGCATAACTCCTGCAGAAAATTGACGTGCGCGACCCGATGGCAGCAAATCATTGGAGAGGCGGCCGAGCACCGCGCGAATTGCAGGAGTTATGCGCGTGGTGCGGGAGGGGGCCGGCCCACGGCAGTCCGGGCGGAGCGGCTCGCGAGTGCGCGCGCGGAGCCCACGTAGGAGAGAATGGCATCATGAGCGTGCGAACCCCTGACCCAGACCCGGACTGGACGCCGAAGCCCCCCGCAGGAGCCCCGAACACGAATCCGGGCTGGCTGAAGGACGTTGAACTGGCGGAGATTCGTCGTCGCCTGCCGATTCTCTACATTGAGGCCGTGCCCGTGCGGGTTGACGGTCTCGGCCAGGTCGTCGAGGTCGGTGTGCTGCTCCGTGCCCGTTCAACCGGCGAGATGACCCGCACCCTCGTTTCCGGCCGGGTGCTCTATGGCGAGACCTTGCGCGATGCGCTTTTTCGTCACCTCGAGAAGGACCTCGGCCCGATGGCCTTCCCGCAGCTTCCGGTCAGCCCGGTGCCGTTCACCGTTGCGGAGTACTTTCCGCTGCCGGGAATTACCGCCTACACGGATGACCGCCAGCACGCCGTCTCGCTGGCCTACGTCGTTCCCGTCACCGGTACCTGCGACCCGCGACAGGATGCCCTCGAACTCACCTGGATGACGCCGACCGAGGCCGTGTCACCGGGAGTGTCGGCCGAGATGGAAGGCGGTCGCGGCGCCCTGCTGCGCGCCGCGATGGCGTCGGTCGGCCTGCTCTACTGAGCCGGGCGGCAGCATCCGCTCACCGCTAGGCGGGCTGCGGCAGCGCCGAACCGAGGCCGAGCGTGTCGAGGAACAGGCGCGCGTAGCGGTCGACATCGACGTCGAGCGCGACCTCAGCGACCTCCCAGTCGCCGGCCAGGCCGTGCATGATGTCTTCCCCCGGATGCGTGCGCTTGTCGACCAGGGTCTGCCCGCGGCCGTAACCCGCAAGCTGCACGCGTAACGGCAGCATCTGGGTGGTTAACGCGCCCGGATCGACGAGGGCGCAGATCGCCCCGGCATCACCGATCAGGCCGGTGTATTCGGCGTTGCGCCCCGAGCCGAGGGCGATCCGGTTGCTGAGCAGCCGGCCGACGACCTGGGCGAGATTTGACTCGCTGCGCACGAGTGACAGAGCGACCTGCTCGCCGATCGCGACCTGATTGAACACGTCGAGCCCATACATGAAGGTGGGCACCCCGGAATCGAGCACGATGGCCGCGGCCTCCGGGTCGTGCCAGACGTTGAACTCGGCGACCGCGGTGGCGTTGCCGACCGTCGTGGAACCGCCCATGAAGACGATGCGCTCAATATTTTTGACCAGATCGGGGTACTGGCGCAGCAGCAGGGCAAGGTTTGTCTGCGGAGCGAGCCCGACCAGGGTGACCGGGCGGGGGCTGTCCAAAATCAGCCGGCGCATGAGCTCGATCGAGCTGATGGACTCGGCCGTGCGGTCGGTCGGCGGCAACTGCAGTGTGCCGAGGCCGCTCTCGCCGTGCACGTGCGAGGCCGATCTGGCCGGTTCCAGTAGGGGGCGGCGGGCGCCGGCCGCGACCGGAATGGACGGCGCGTCGGCGACGTCGAGCACGCGCAGGGTGTTCTCGACGACGCGGTCGAGTGAGGCATTTCCGGCCACGCAACTGATGCCGAGCACGTTGATGCCGGGGTGCTTGACCGCGAACAGGATGGCCAGGGCGTCGTCAACGCCGGTGTCAACGTCGAGGATGACGGGGATTGCCGCCGTGGAATTAGTCATCAGATCACCCTATTGGGTCTGGTGTGCCCCAGATCCCCGTAGGTGGGTTTGCTCCCCTTATCGGCTCATTCTGCACTCCTGAGCAGACCCTCAGCGAACCAGACGCACCTCGTGCAGCATTTCGCCGAGAACCTCTTCGGTCTTCTCCCGACCGTCAGCCGTGTAGCCGTTGCGCGCGTAGAAAGCGTGGGCGCGCGGGTTATCGGCGGCCACCCAGAGCACCGACGGGCCGGCATCGACGACGGCGTCGAACAGCAGTCGGCCGACGCCGACGCCGTGGTGCGCATTGAGCAGGTACATGACCTTCAATTCGCGAGTGGATGCCGGCAGGTCGTCTTCCTGACCCGGGGCGCTCGCAGCGAAACCGATGATCTCGCCGCTGCCGTCGACGGCGACGACCTGTCGGTACTCGTGACCGAGCTTGGTGATGCCGTGCCACATCGTGGCGAGACGCTCCGGTCGCAGGTGGGACAACGCGGCCTGGCTGAGTAGGTGATCATAGGTTTCATGCCAGCAGGCGGCGTGTACGCGGCCCAGGTTTTCGGCATCCGCTTCTTCTACGGGTCGAACGACAACTGTGGTGTTCATGATTCGACACTATCCGTCTTTGCGGGCGGTCCCGGACACACGAATGGGCCGGCCTCCGAAGAGACCGGCCCAATTGTTTCAAGGGGATGCTGCTGGCCGTTTATCCCTGCGAGCGGCGGGGAGCGGAGCGGCCTGCTCCGCCCGAGCCGGGTCCGCGAACGAGTCCGCCGACCTGGAGGCTGCCGACGCGAGCGCCGCCCGAGCGGCCAGCGGCCGAACCCGAGCGGGGAGCGCTGGAGGCAGCGCCGGCCGGACGGCCGGTGCGCTCGCGACGAGCGCCACCGGCGGGAGCCGAGTCGCGGCTGCGGCCGCCGTCGTTACGGTCGGTGCGGGCACCGCCCTGGCTTGCGCCGGAGCGGCCGGCGCCGGCATCGCGGCCGCCCTCTGAACGGCCACCCTGTGAGCGACCGCCTTCGGAACGGCCACCCTGTGAACGACCGCCCTGCGAACGTCCGCCCTGCGAACGGCCACCCTGCGACTGGCGCTGCTGCTGCGGCGCTTCGACGCGGGGAGCCGGCTTGACATAGGCAGCAACATCGCCGACGAGGGCGTCGACGGCGGGGGAGGAAGCATCCACGCGCTGCGGGGTCACCTTAATGGCGGCCTTGCGCAGCAGAGCGTCGGTGTCGCGCTTCTGCTCGGGCAGCACGACGGTGACGACGTCACCGGCGCTGCCGGCGCGGGCGGTACGGCCCGAACGGTGCAGGTACGCCTTGTGCTCGGCCGGCGGGTCGACGTGGATGACGAGTTCGATGTCGTCGACGTGCACGCCGCGAGCGGCGACATCCGTTGCGACGAGAACCTTGACCGTGCCGGCGCTGAACGCGGCGAGGTTGCGGTCACGGGCCACCTGTGAGAGGTTACCGTGCAGGTCGACGGACGGGATGCCAGCGTCGGTGAGGCTCTTGGCGAGCTTCTTGGCCTGGTGCTTGGTGCGCATAAAGAGGATGCGACGGCCTGAGCCGCTCGCCAGCTTCTGCACGAGGTCCTTCTTGGCATCGACGCCGGCGACCTCGAACACGTGGTGGGTCATGGCCGAGACGTGGCTGTTGGCCTCGTCGACGGAGTGCATCACGGGGTCGTGCAGGAAGCGCTTGACGATCTTGTCCACGCCGTTATCGAGGGTGGCGGAGAACAGCATGCGCTGGCCGTTGCCGGGAGTCTTATCGAGGATGCGGGTGACGACGGGCAGAAAGCCGAGGTCGGCCATGTGGTCGGCCTCGTCGAGCACAGTGATCTCAACCGAGTCGAGGTTCACGAAGCCCTGCTTCATGAGGTCTTCGAGGCGGCCGGGGCAGGCCACGACGATGTCGACGCCGGCCTTGAGCGCGGTGACCTGGCGGCCCTGCGAGACGCCACCGAAGATCGTGGTGGTGTTGAGGCCGTAGGCCTCGGCGAGCGGGGTGATGGCGTTGGTGATCTGCGTGGCGAGCTCGCGGGTCGGCGCGAGGATCAGGCCGAGCGGGCGGCCCGGGCGACGCTTGCCGCCGGCTAGAATGCCGCCGAGGCGCGAGACCATCGGAATGGAGAAGGCCAGGGTCTTGCCCGAGCCGGTCTTGCCGCGGCCGAGCACGTCGCGGCCATTCAGGGTGTCCGGAAGGGTGTCGACCTGAATCGGGAAGGCGGTGTCGATTCCCTGGGAAGAGAGAACCTTTACCAGGGGAGCCGGCACGCCGAGCGTGCTGAACGTTGTGGACAAATCTGTAGACAAAATGGTGCCTTTCGGGCATCAGTCTCCCCGCCCGTTCGAATTATCGCGCAGCGATAAGCAAACCAGGAGGATTCACATGGCGAAGGTGCCGAAGGGCACATCCGTTCGCCGTAAGAATGTTTCATTCGAAAAATCAGGTCAGCCCTGGTGGGCCGCCAGATAGAGAAGAGGGCGTTCTACGACGCAGCAAGCGCAACTACGCACTCGCAAGTGCTCCTACTCTAGCGGATGCTGTCAAATCGGCCCACCCGCGGCATCCGTTGCACTGCCGCACGGCTGCGCCGCACCGTGCAGACCCGGTGGTCGCGCGCCGTCTCAAGACTGCGCGCGAAAAACTGGGCTTCTCACCCCGGATAACTACTGGAATTCGATCGTGTCGACCACGCTGTCGTAACCCAGCCAGGTCGGCGATGTGAATCCGCCCTCGGCGTTGCGCTGTGACGAGTAATAGACGACCAAGCCGCTTTCGGTGTCGAAAGTCGGGGTGCCCCGATCGAGACGGCTGTGGATCGATGGCGCCGTGCCGGCGAACGTCGCGGCGGCCAGCGGTGCTCCGGAGAATGCACCTTGTCCGATGGCCGTCATCGAACCCGGAATGGCGATGCGAGTCAGCTCGGTCTCTTCGAAGGCATAGGCACCGATCTCGGTGAGCCCTTCGTGCAAGGTGACCGATCTGAGGGGATTGTTGGCGAACGCCCCGTTGCCGAGAGTGGTGACCGACGCGGGAATCTCAACGGTGCTTAACTCGTTGCCGGCAAAAGCGCCCTCCCCAATGAATGTGAGCGATTTGGAGAACAGGATAGTCGTCAGATTGTCATTGATGAAGGCCCAACTGCCAATGGTCGTCACGTTCTCGCCAATCGAGACGGCGTCGAGGGTGACCGCGCTGAAGAATTCGTCAGCGACCGCAGTGACGAGATACTCGTCGAGGCCGTTCCAGACCGAATCGGGAATGACGACGGTCGACGGGCCGTCGTAGCCGATTGCTACCACCGTTCCGGGTTCGGCGCAGTACGCGTAGGTGATGCCGCTGTCCGCGGTGAAGCAGTTTTCGTCGTGTACCGGTCGAGTGGTCGTCACCAGCAGCCTCGCGACCCGACGACCCTCACCAGCGCACGGCAGGCCAGGCACAGCCCCCGTCGATCGTTGAAACCATCCAACATGCGGCCTCCGTTTGTAGGTGACTTCGAGTTGTTTACGACCTATGGGTTCGCAGCTTCAGAAGCCCTTCGGCACAGGCGGAAATTCAGCATATGTCTTACCTTGGTCGCACAGCCAGGGTCACAACACTGGGCCTGACCGCGAGGACTACCGGGATTTGGCCGCTGTCGATGCACCGGCGCGCGGCAGCGTGCGGTCGGCGCGCCCAATAGGCGTCAGAAAATCGCTGCACGGCGGGCTGGTGGATTCACCCGAGGTGTTACAGCTACTGGCGTTTACGCACTCGGATACCGCTGGGAGTCAGGAGTGGTCGCCGTGGTAGAGCTCGCCGACGGGCACGTCGACGTCGATGATATTGCCGCTCTGCGGCAGCGGGCAGGCCCACATCGGGTCGTACGCGCAGGAGGGGTTGTAAGCAAAGTTGAAATCGAGAATGAGGGTGTCGTCGTCGACCCCCGGGCCGAGGTCTGCACCCTTGATGGTGTCGAGCAGGTAGCGTCCGCCGCCGTAAGTTCCGCCGCTTTTGCCGGCCAGGGCATCTTTCAGCGGCAGGAACAGGCCGCCGCCGTAGCTTGCGAGCCGCCACACGTCGAGCGAACCAAGGTAGGGCAGGTGCACGGTGCCGACCAGGTCGAAGGGCACGGTGCCGTCCGTGCCAGTTTCCACGTTCATGCGATGGGACTGCTCGGAGCGGTGCACCTGGACTTCAAACCGCCAGTCCGGGTCGTACGCGGCAATGGGAAGCCCGGTGAAGGCCGAACGGTCGTCGGGCAATAACGGCGACGACGGATGCCCCGCAAACAGTTCATCCCGCCCCGACCGCCACAATTCGTGGCCGCTTTTCGGGCTGCTCACGCTGAGCTGGCGCACCCCCGCGTACAAACCGGTCACACGCCGACGCCAGTCCGCGATCTGCAAGGCCCCCAGGGAAGAACTCATGGTGGCTACGCTACCGCTGGCGGGCCCGATGCATAGAGGAGATGGCGCGGGGAAACTGCGGAAGCGCTAGTTGCCGTCGTCGGACTCCCGCTGCGACAGCGGCACAAAGTTGGGGTCGTCGATGCCCACGTCGTGCTGCCAGGTGGGGGCGAGGGACTTGAGGCGCAGCATCCGCCATTGCCAGAACGCCCAAAACGTCGGCCAGAGGGCGATCGTGGCCGGGCGGCCGCGAAAAATGAGCTGGTCCCGGTAGAGGGTTTTGCCGGTGCCAGCCGGGTCGGGCGCGATCGCCATGCGGTGATCCCAGAGCGTGACCGCACTCAGCGCGCCGGAGACGCCGCGACCGGTATCGCGCAGAATGCGCACGCCGTCGGGCCGGTGCGTGGAGTTGGCAAGGCGAATGATCTGGGTTCCCATCGGCACCAGGCCGAGCATGGAGAACACGGCGGGGTGTTCGCCCGGTTCCCACCGGGTGGGAAACCCGTCGGGTTCGAGAGACTCGACCGCCATGAACGGGCTGCTCACCTCGCGAAAGACGGCGGGGCTGTGGATGGCGTGCCAGGCAGCATCCGGTGTGCAGTCCAGAATCTCTTTCAGGAGTACTCGCATCTGCTTAGTTTGGTGTGTGCGTGGCATGCGGTACAACTAGGAATGTGGCAATTCGGTTCTGGCTCGGCGTTGTGCACCGCGAGCACGTGCTGCGCGGTGTCGATTTGGGCATCGCCCGCGCCAATCGCGGCGCCGGGGACCTGATCGCGCAGATGGGCGAGGCCGACGGCATCGTCTACTACTCCCCGAAAACTGCGATCGAGGGCGATCCGCTCAAGGAATTCACGGCCATCGGCCGAATAGCGGATGCCTATGCCTACCAGGTGGGCGACCCCGCGAACGAGTTTCGGCCCTGGCGACGCCGGGCCGACTACGATCTGGATGCCTGGCCAACCAGCATCCGCCCGCTACTGCCCGTGCTACAGCTCACCCGCGGAAACCCGGACTGGGGCTTCCAGCTGCGCCGCGGCGTGCTCGAGATTTCGCGGCACGACTTCGAGATGATTCGGCAGCAGATGCGGCGGCCCTCTGCCGACGACCGGTAGCGCCCAGTAACCTTCATTAGACTCACGGCTATGAATGGCGATCTCTGGTGGGTACCCTCGGTCATCGTTATCGGCCTCGTGTTGGCCGGAGTCTGGGCGCTGGTGGCAGCTTCGCGGCGGCGCACCCGGGCTCGGATCGGGCAGGTGAACGCTGAGGCGGCTCTTCTCGCCCGCAGCGCGGCGATCAGCCTGGTTCGCGCCGACGATCTGGTGCAAGACGCGACCGACGAGCTCGGCTTCGCCATCGCCCAGTTCGGCGAGTCTTCGACGCGGGAATTCGCCACGGCGCTCAGCACGTCGAAACGCCAGCTCAGTGATGCTTTCGCGCTGCAGCAAAAGCTCGACGACGCCGTGCCGGACACCGCTGCCGAACGCACCCGCTGGAACCAGCAGATCATCCAGCTCGCCGACGAGGCCACGGGCCGACTGACCGGCCAGGCGCGTAATTTCACCGCCAGGCGCGGCGTGGAACGCAACGCCCCGCAGCAACTCGACGAACTGCGCCGACGCCTCGATCGCGTGTCCGACCGGATCGCCGGCGGAGCGAACACGCTCGCCCGGCTCGGTTTGAGTTATTCGCCGCCGGCGCTCGCTGTGATCAGCGGCAACGTTTTGCGGGCGCAAACCGCACTCGACCTGGCCGCGGCGGCCGCCGATGCTGGCGCTGCGCGCCTCGAGGCCGCGTCGTCCGAACCGGTGGGGGAGCAGCTGCAGTCCGCCGAGCACTCCCTGTTTCAGGCGACACAACTGCTCGACGCGATTGAAACCGGCGAGGACTTGCTGCACCGTGGTTTCGCGAACTTGCAGCAGGCACTGGATGCTGCCGGCTCGGAACTCGCGCAGGCGCGAGCCCTGCGCGACGGTCACGAAGAATCCGATACGAGCGCGTCCCTGAACCTCGTCATCACCGCGGCGGCAGCCGTGCAGGCGCAATTGCGGGAGCCCGGGAGACTCAGCGACCCATCCTCGGATCTCGTGAAGCTGGAGGCGGCGATGAACGGGCTGGACAGCATCCGTTCGGAGGCACGCAATCGGCAGTTGCGGCTCGAGAACGCCCGCACCGCCCTGGCCGGCGCGCTGCTCACCGCCCGCAGCCAGATTACGATCACCCGCGACTTCGTGTCCACCCATCGCGGTCGGGTGCAGGCCGCCGCGCGCACCCGTTTGGCCGAGGCTGAACGGCAGCTCGCGCTCGCCGTGGCCGAGGCCGACCCGGTGACCGCGCTGGATACCGCTCGTCGAGCGATGATGCACGCCACGGATGCCGACGCCCTCGCCCGCTACGACGTGCACTGAACGCGTGCGCGCCGACCTGGTGCGCCCTGAACGTCTGGGCGCTGAACGTCTGGGCACTGACCCTGGGCGCTGAACTCAGCCGACCGGCGGGAGCCTAGGGCCGGCCGAGGCCGCGGCCCGACGCCGGATCGCCGGCGTGATTTCGCGGCGTAACCAGCTGATGGCGTGGGCCTGATCGAATCGGCGGGCGCAGAGTCCACAGGCCAGCGGCCGGGTGGGCTGCCGATACCGAAAATGGGTGTGTCCGGCGGGGCAGGTGCCCACCCAGGGGGCGAGTTCGTCGGCGATCTCGCCGTCGTGGGTGCGCTTGCCGTCGTAGCCAAGGTCGAAGGCCACCTTCTTCCAGCGCGGACCATGCCCGGCAGGCGGCCCGGCCAGGGCGTGCGCGAATTCGTGCAGCAGGATCTGGTGCACGTCGTCGTCGGCATAGCGGGAGGCGAGGTAGCGCGACACCGTGATGTGCTTCGCGCTGAAATTGCACAGGCCGGCACGTTTTTTCGCGTTGTCGAAGCCGAAGGTCCAGCTGGGGTCGAGGTGCAGCACGATGAGCGCGTCGGCCCAGCGTCGCACCTGGGCGAGATCGGCCATCAGGGCGCCGCCGTTTCCCCGAGGCAAGCGGGGGTCTGAGCGAGATCAGACGTCGGGAAAGACATCAGGGCGCCACCGCCACTTGCAGGAGCCGGTCGTCTTCAGCCGCCGGGGAGCCCCGGCCATCCGTGTTATTACTCACGAACCACAGTGTGCCAGCCGGCCCCGACACCACGTCGCGCAACCGGCCGTATCCGTTGACAAACCACTCGGTGGGGGTGTCGGTGGAGGATGTGCTCAGAATCGGGATGCTCCACAACCGTTGCCCGCGCAGGCTCGCCATGAAGATGGTGTCGTTCACGATGGCGATGCCGCTCGGGCTCGCTACGTCCGTCGACCACTGACGTTCCGGGTCGAGATACGCCGGGTCGCCGGCCCGGCCCTCGACCAGCGGCCAGCCGTAGTTGCCGCCGGGAACGATGCGGTTGAGTTCGTCCCAGGTGTTTTGCCCGAACTCACTCGCCCACAGCTGGCCGCGCGAATCCCAGGCCAGGCCCTGTGGATTCCGATGCCCGAATGAGTACACCAGCGTGCCGAACGGGTTGTCCGCTGGCACGGCACCGGTCGGTGTCATTCGCAAAATCTTGCCGCCGAGCGAGTCCAAGTCCTGGGAATTGACGGTGTCTCCGGCGTCCCCGACCGTGGCGTAGAGCAGTCCGTCGGGGCCGAACGCGAGGCGGCCACCGTTGTGATTGCCGGCTCGGGGGATGGAATCGAGCACGAGGGTGGGTGCCCCGAGGGTGTGGCTGCCGGGGGAGCCGGCCAACGGCATCCGTTCGATGCGGTTGTCGGCCGCCGTTGAGTAGTAGGCGTACACCCAGCCAATGCCGCCCGGGGCCGCCCGGTCGGCGAGAAAGGCGAGGCCGAGCAGCCCGCCCTCACCGCTCGGGCGCGCCGCAGCGACGGTGCCGGCGTCGCGCAGACTGCCGTCGGCCAGCAGTTCGCGAAGCCGGGTGGTGTCGCGTTCGCTGATGAGCGTGGCGCCGTCGGGCAGTCGCAGAATCGACCACGGAGCCTGAAGCCCCGACGTGATCACGACCGGTTCGCCGACCGGATGCACCGGTGCGAGCGGGTCAGCACCGGCATCCGTTGCGCTCGGCGTCGGTTGGGCCGGTGTCGTGGTGGTCGGAGTGGCGCGCGGATCCGCAGCGCTGCACGCGGTCAGGGTGAGAATCACGAGCACGGCCGTGCCCACCGCACGCCGCCGCCGCTCGGTCGGATCGGTCACCGGTCACCTCGCCTTCGTCGTGAACACAGCATGCCGCTTAACGCGTGCGGCGGCCAGTAGCTGGCCCCGGGCCCGTTCACTCGCGGCGGGACTGCAGGTCAGGCCTGAGCGCTGCGAGCAGCAATGTGCTGCTCGACGACGGCAACGGCCAGCAACGAGCTGTCGAGTTCGTCGGCGTCGGCGCCGTCTTTCTCACGCAGAAACACGGCGGCAGTGAAGTCGGCGAGGGCGCCATCGAGGTTGTCCTGGTCGAAGTACACCTTGCCGCGGTGCTGGCGGGCATAGGCGGCGAGGCGGCTCCACTCGTGCACCTCGGAGTCGAGTATGCAATGCGTCAACTCGCTCGCGGCCTCGACGAGCTTGCCCTGAAATTGCAGGACCTGCGCCCGACGGATGCGACTGGCCACCGCCTGCTCCCGGTTGCCGGTGAAGCGCGACTGGCGCACGGCCTCGTTGGCCACTTCCCAGGCTTCATCGAGCCGGCCGACGAGGCGCAGCAGGGCGACCTTTTCGTTCAGCGCGGCCAGGCTGCGCAGGGTGCCGAGTTCTTCAAGCCGCTCACCGGCGGCCTGAAGGTCTACTTTTTCGCGCAGGGTGATGGGGTCGTAACCGATGATGAAACTCAGGGTGTGTTCCTGTAATGACGAAGGCGGACGCGGCCGCGCGGAGAAATGACGGGTGCCCCCAGAGTACCGCCGCCCGCGGGCATCCGGTCGCCGGCTAGTGCCCGATCTGGAAGACCGTGCGGCCGGGCAGCGGCGACTGCGTCGACGTCTCGTCGGTCGCCACGAGCGAACCGGCCATGAACTGCTTGAGTTCGGTTCCCTCGATCACCTTTGCCGGGTGCGGACCGTTGGCCAGCAGCCGCGGAATCCAGTTGAGGTCGATCGGCGTGTGCGCTGCGATGAACACGATGTTGCCGAACCGGCGCCCCTTGAGCACCTGCGTCTCGGCGAATCCGATCACGTGCGGAAACACCGCCGAGAGGGTTGCGGCCTGGCCGCGCGCGAACGCGAGGCCGGGGCCATCCGCTACGTTGACGGCAAGTACGCCGCGTGAAGACAGCAGCGGGGCGGCGAGCGCGAAAAACTCGCGGCTCGTGACGTGCTTCGGGGTGCGCGCCCCGGAGAAAATGTCGACCACGACGAGGTCGACCGCGCCCTGCAGCCCGTCGGGAAGCTTGCCGAGCACCTCGCGGGCATCGCCATGGCGCACGCGCAGCTGGGCGCGTTTGTCCCACGGCAGCACTTCCCGAACCAGGTCGATCAAATCGCTTTCGATCTCGACCACCTGCTGGCGCGAGCCCGGCCGGGTCGCCTCGACGTAGCGCGGCAAGGTGAGCGCGCCGGCCCCGAGGTGGACGGCGGTGATCGGCTCGTGCGGGTCGCCGAGCAGGTCGATGACGTGCCCGATGCGCTGGATGTACTCGAAGAACAGCTCATCCGGGTGATCGATGTTCACGTGTGACTGCGGGGTACCGTCGACCACGAGCTGAAAGCTGCCGGGGGTGAAACGGTCGGGTTCGATCACCGCAGTGTGTCCGCTCAACTTCAACACGACAGACGGATGCCCCTCCGTCACCTCACCCTTACGCCCAGTACTCATCGTCCTAGTCTGCGCCCTGTCTGCGTGCCCGCGCCGCAGCATCCGCTTCGCGAAAGCGCAAAAAGTGCCCGATTGAGAGTGTCAAACGGGCACTTTTTGCGCTCTCGCGAGAAGACGGAGGGTGTTATACCTGAGAGTTTGCAGATTTGCAACAATTAGGTGGACATGACGCGAATGGGGGCATATAGTTGATCCTTGCGCTCCCAGACAAACTATGCCTTCATATTGCGGTCGGCTTTGCGTGTTCAAGCCACCTTGAGGCACACCTCTTATGAGGGTCTGCGGAGTCATCACCAATAACAGTAACTAGACCTGACGGGGTCCACGGAGGTTATTTCCTTGGCTGCTGCGCGCAACGCAACCACCAACTCACCCAAGAACGGCCGCTCGCACGAGCGTCTGTCGTTCGCAAAGATCAGCGACCACTTGAACGTTCCGGATCTGCTTGCTTTGCAGACCGAGAGCTTCGACTGGCTCGTCGGCAACGACATCTGGAAGGCTCGCGTCGCCGAAGCCCAGGCTGCCGGACGCCAGGACCTGCCGAATCGCACCGGGCTCGATGAGATCTTCGAGGAGATCTCTCCCATCGAGGACCTCGGCGAAACGATGCAGCTGTCCTTCACCAACCCGGAGCTCGAGCCGGAGAAGTACACCATTGACGAGTGCAAGGAAAAGGGTAAGACCTACTCCGCACCCCTCTACGTGAACGCTGAGTTCATGAACCACCTCACCGGTGAGATCAAGACTCAGACCGTGTTCATGGGTGACTTCCCGTTGATGACCCCCAAGGGCACCTTCGTGATCAACGGCACCGAGCGTGTCGTCGTGTCGCAGCTGGTGCGCTCCCCGGGCGTGTATTTTAACCGCGAGCAGGAGAAAACGTCTGACAAGGACATCTACTCCGCCCGTGTCATCCCGAGCCGTGGTGCCTGGCTTGAATTCGAGATCGACAAGCGCGACCAGGTTGGCGTGCGCATCGACCGCAAGCGCAAGCAGTCCGTGACCGTGTTCCTGAAGGCCCTCGGCCTCACCAGCGAGCAGATCCTCGAAGAGTTCAAGGGCTACGCGTCCATCGAGCTCACCCTCGAGAAGGACAACATCCTCACCAAGGAAGAAGCCCTCAAGGACATCTATCGCAAGCTGCGCCCCGGCGAGCAGGTTGCCGCCGAGGCTGCGCGTGCGCTCCTCGACAACTTCTTCTTCAACTCCAAGCGCTACGACCTGGCCAAGGTTGGTCGTTACAAGATCAACCGCAAGCTCGGCCTCGAAGCTCCGCTGAGTGACTCCGTACTGACGCTGGCGGACATCCTGGCCACCATCAAGTACCTCGTCGCCCTGCACGACAACCAGACCACCCTTCCGGGTCTGCGCGACGGCAAGATGACCGACATCAACATCGACATCGACGACATCGACCACTTCGGTAACCGTCGTATCCGTGCCGTCGGCGAGCTCATCCAGAACCAGGTGCGCACCGGCCTGTCCCGCATGGAGCGCGTTGTTCGCGAGCGCATGACCACGCAGGACATCGAAGCGATCACCCCGCAGACGCTGATCAACGTGCGCCCTGTCGTCGCCGCGATCAAGGAGTTCTTCGGTACGTCGCAGTTGTCGCAGTTCATGGACCAGAACAACCCGCTCGCCGGACTGACGCACAAGCGTCGCCTGTCCGCGCTGGGCCCGGGTGGTCTGTCCCGTGACCGCGCTGGCGTCGAGGTTCGAGACGTTCACCCCTCGCACTACGGCCGCATGTGCCCCATTGAGACCCCTGAGGGCCCGAACATCGGCCTGATCGGTTCGCTCGCCTCGTTCGCGCAGATCAATGCGTTCGGTTTCATTGAGACGCCGTACCGTCGGGTGCTGAACAACAAGGTCACCGAGACGATCGACTACCTCACCGCGAGCGAAGAGGACGACTTCATCGTCGCCCAGGCCAACGCGCCGCTCACCAAGGACTCGCACTTCGCCGAGGCCCGCGTGCTCGCCCGTAAGAAGGGTGGCGAGGTCGACCTCGTTCCCGCTGAAGACATCGGCTACATGGATGTCTCGCCGCGCCAGATGGTGTCGGTCGCGACCAGCCTCATCCCGTTCCTCGAGCACGACGATGCAAACCGCGCACTCATGGGTGCCAACATGCAGCGTCAGGCTGTGCCGCTGCTGCTCAGCGACAGCCCGCTCGTCGGAACCGGCATGGAGGTCTACACGGCCATCGACGCCGGTGACGTGCTCACCGCGCTGAAGCCCGGTGTGGTCTCCGAGGTGTCGGCTGATGTCGTCACCATCCAGCTCGATGAGGGCGGCACGCAGGACTACTACCTGCGCAAGTTCAGCCGCTCCAACCAGGGCACGAGCTTCAACCACCGCGTGATCGTCAACGCCGGTGAGCGGATCGAAGCCGGCGAGGTTATCGCCGACGGACCCGCCACCGACCAGGGAGAACTCGCCCTCGGAAAGAACCTGCTCGTGGCATTCATGCCGTGGGAAGGCTACAACTTCGAGGACGCGATCATCCTGAGCCAGAACCTGGTCAAGGACGACACCCTCTCCTCGATTCACATCGAAGAGTACGAAGTGGATGCCCGCGACACCAAGCTGGGTAAGGAAGAGATCACTCGCGACCTTCCCAACGTGTCGCCGGACTTCCTCGCCGACCTCGACGAGCGTGGCATCATTCGCATCGGAGCCGAGGTTCGCCCCGGCGATATCCTCGTCGGCAAGGTCACGCCCAAGGGCGAGACCGAGCTGTCTGCCGAGGAGCGCCTGCTGCGCGCCATCTTCAACGAGAAGAGCCGCGAAGTTCGCGACACGAGCTTGAAGGTTCCCCACGGTGAGCGCGGCACCATCATCGGTGTCAAGGTGTTCGACTCGCAGGACGGCGACGACGAGCTTGGCAGCGGCGTCAACCAGCGCGTGGTCGTGTTCATCGCCCAGAAGCGCAAGATCACCGAGGGTGACAAGCTCGCCGGCCGTCACGGCAACAAGGGTGTTATCTCCCGCATTCTGCCGATCGAGGACATGCCGTTCCTCGCCGACGGAACCCCGGTTGACATCATCCTTAACCCGCTCGGTATCCCCGGTCGCATGAACTTCGGCCAAGTGCTCGAAACCCACCTCGGCTGGATTGCGAAGCAGGGCTGGAACGTCGAGGGCAAGCCGAAGTGGGCTGCTCGTCTTCCGGAGCACGCCTTCAGCGCCGCACCCGGCACGAAGGTCGCCACCCCGGTATTCGACGGTGCGCTCGAGATCGAGATCGAGGGTCTTCTAGACTCCACGACCTTAACCCGCGACGGCGAACGCCTCATCGGTTCCTCGGGCAAGACCCAGCTCTTCGACGGCCGCTCCGGCGAACCGTTCCCGATGCCGGTGTCCGTTGGATACATGTACATCCTGAAGCTCCACCACCTCGTCGACGACAAGATCCACGCTCGCTCGACCGGCCCGTACTCCATGATCACGCAGCAGCCGCTGGGTGGTAAGGCGCAGTTCGGTGGACAGCGTTTCGGTGAGATGGAGGTGTGGGCGCTCGAAGCATATGGAGCCGCTTACGCCCTGCAGGAACTCCTGACCATCAAGAGCGACGATATCCTCGGCCGCGTCAAGGTGTACGAGGCCATCGTCAAGGGTGAGAACATCCAGGAACCCGGCATTCCCGAGAGCTTCAAGGTTCTTATCAAGGAAATGCAGTCGCTCTGCTTGAACGTCGAAGTACTTTCGGCCGATGGCACCGCAGTCAGCCTGCGCGACACGGATGACGAGGTGTTCCGTGCTGCGGAAGAACTCGGCATCAACATTTCCACCCGGTTTGAGTCGTCGTCCATCGACGACATCTAAGCCCGGTCCAAAGAAACTTCGAAAACTTTCCAAGGAGAGAAATTGCTCGACGTAACAACATTTGACGAGCTTCGTATTGGCCTGGCTACCGCAGACGACATCCGTCGTTGGTCGCACGGTGAGGTCAAGAAGCCCGAAACTATCAACTACCGCACGCTCAAGCCGGAAAAAGACGGCCTGTTCGGCGAGCAGATCTTCGGACCCTCACGGGACTGGGAATGCTCGTGTGGCAAGTACAAGCGTGTTCGCTTCAAAGGCATCGTCTGCGAGCGTTGCGGTGTAGAGGTCACGAAGTCGTCGGTGCGCCGTGAGCGCATGGGCCACATCGAACTCGCTGCCCCGGTCACGCACATCTGGTACTTCAAGGGTGTGCCCTCGCGTCTCGGTTACCTGCTGGACATGGCTCCGAAGGACCTCGAAAAGGTCATCTACTTCGCCGCCTACATGGTCATCACGGTGGACGAAGACGGTCGCCACCAGGACATGCCCGGCCTGGAGAACGAGCTGCGTCTCGAACTGAAGACCATTGAGTCCAGCCGCGACTCGCGCATCGCCGATCGCCTGCAGCGCCTTGAAACCGACCTCGCAGCACTGGAGGCCGAAGGCGCCAAGAGCGACCAGAAGAAGCGCACCAAAGACGCCGCTGAAAAGGAAATGGGCCAGATTCGCAAGTCTCTGGACGAGCAGGTTGCTCACCTCGAGCGCGTCTGGGAAGACTTCCGCACCCTCAAGGTCGGCGACCTGAAGCCGGAAGACTCCGTCTTCCACGAGCTCCAGGACCGTTTCGGCATGTACTTCGAGGCCTACATGGGCGCCGAAGCCATCAAGAAGCGCCTTGAGGCCTTCGACCTGGTCACCGAGAGCGAAAACCTGCACCTGCAGATCGCTGAGGGCAAGGGTCAGAAGAAGATCCGCGCCATTAAGCGTCTGCGCGTGGTCAACGCGTTCATCATGACCGGCAACTCGCCGGCCGGAATGGTGCTCGACGTCGTTCCGGTGCTCCCGCCGGAACTCCGCCCGATGGTGCAGCTCGACGGTGGCCGCTTCGCGACTAGCGACCTCAACGACCTCTACCGTCGTGTGATCAACCGCAACAACCGCCTGCGTCGTCTGCTTGACCTCGGTGCTCCCGAGATCATTGTCAACAACGAGAAGCGGATGCTGCAGGAGGCCGTCGACGCACTGTTCGACAACGGTCGCCGTGGTCGCCCGGTCACCGGAACCGGTAACCGTGCCCTGAAGTCCCTGAGCGACATGCTCAAGGGAAAGCAGGGTCGTTTCCGCCAGAACCTGCTCGGCAAGCGCGTGGACTACTCCGGCCGTTCGGTCATCGTGGTCGGCCCGCAGCTCAAGCTGCACCAGTGTGGTCTGCCCAAGCAGATGGCACTCGAGCTGTTCAAGCCGTTCGTGATCAAGCGCCTGATCGATCTGAGCCACGCTCAGAACATCAAGGCTGCCAAGCGCATGGTCGAGCGTTCGCGTCCGCAGGTCTGGGACGTGCTCGAGGAGATCATCCGCGAGCGCCCCGTTATGCTCAACCGTGCACCCACCCTGCACCGCCTCGGCATCCAGGCCTTCGAGCCTCAGCTCGTTGAAGGTAAGGCAATCCAGCTGCACCCGCTCGTTTGCGCGGCGTTTAACGCCGACTTCGACGGTGACCAGATGGCCGTGCACCTGCCGCTGTCGGTTGAGGCCCAGGCCGAGGCTCGCATCCTGATGCTCGCCTCGAACAACATCCTCAAGCCGTCCGACGGCCGCCCGGTGACCCTGCCCACCCAGGACATGATCATCGGTCTGCACCACCTCACCACGATGAAGGAAGGTGTGGTCGGAGAAGGCCGCGCGTTCTCCACCGTGTCAGAGGCGATTCTCGCGTTCGACCAGAAGACGCTCGACCTGAACGCCAAGGTGCGCATCCGCTTGACCGACAAGTACTTCACCGAGGGCACCCAGCCCGAAGGCGTCGAGCTCGTCAACGGTCAGGCTGTCGGCACCGTTCTCGTCACGACGAGCCTCGGTCGCGCCATCTTCAACGAGGCGCTTCCGGCCGACTACCCGTACTTCGAAGACGTTGCCAACAAGGTCACCATGTCGACCATTGTCAACGACCTCGCGGAGCGGTACGTCAAGGTTGAGGTTGCTGCAACCCTCGACCGGATCAAGGATGCCGGTTTCTACTGGGCAACCCGAAGCGGTGTGACCGTAGCGCTCAGCGACATTCTGACGCCTCCGAACAAGAAGGAGATCGTCGCTGGCTACGAGAAGCAGGCTGCCAAGGTTCAGGGCCAGTTCGACAAGGGTCTGACGACCGACCTCGAGCGTCGCCAGGAGCTCATCCAGATCTGGACTCGTGCCACGGAAGATGTCGCCGCAGCGATGCAGGCGAACTTCCCGGCCGACAACACCATCAACCGCATGGTGACGTCTGGTGCTCGTGGTAACTGGCTGCAGGTGCGTAACATCGCCGGCATGCGAGGCCTCGTGAACAACCCGAAGGGTGAGATCATCCCTCGCCCGATCATCTCGAGCTACCGCGAGGGCCTGTCCGTCGCCGAGTACTTTATTGCTACTCACGGTGCTCGTAAGGGTCTGGCCGACACGGCTCTGCGTACCGCCGACTCGGGGTACCTCACCCGTCGTCTGGTGGACGTCTCGCAGGACGTCATCATCCGTGAAGACAACTGTGGAACGACGAAGGGCCTTGACCTGCCGATCGCCGGAACCGATGCCACGACCGGTGCGCTCCTGCGGGGCGACGACGGCGGCCTCCTGGTCGACTTCAACGTCGAGAACGCGGTCTACGCTCGCAGCCTGGCCGCAGCCGCGGTCAACGCTGCCGGTGAGGTCATTGCCGACGCCGGAGACGACGTCGGAGACGTGCTCATCGCGAAGCTCATCGCCGGTGGTGTCGAAACCATCAAGGTGCGTTCCGTGCTGACCTGTGAGTCTGCCGTCGGTGTCTGTGCTGTCTGTTACGGCCGGTCGCTCGCCACGGGCCAGCTCGTCGACATCGGTGAGGCCGTCGGTATCATCGCCGCACAGTCCATCGGTGAGCCCGGCACCCAGCTGACCATGCGTACCTTCCACACGGGTGGGTCGGCATCCGCTGACGACATCACCCAGGGTCTGCCGCGTGTTCAGGAGCTGTTCGAAGCGCGTACCCCCAAGGGTGCGTCGCCCATCGTCGACTCCGCCGGACGCATCACGATTGAGGATTCGGACAAGGGCCGCAAGGTCATCCTGACCCCCGACAGTGGCGACGAAGCAATCGCCTACCCGGTGCTCAAGCGTTCAACCCTCCTCGTTGAGGATGGCCAGCACGTTGAGCTGGGGCAGCAGATCATCATCGGTGCCGTCGACCCGAAGGAAGTTCTTCGCGTCAAGGGTGTTCGCGCGGTGCAGAAGCACCTCGTCTCCGGTGTGCAGGAGGTCTACCGTTCGCAGGGTGTACCGATTCACGACAAGCACATCGAGGTCATCGTTCGTCAGATGCTTCGCAAGGTGACCGTCGTCGAACACGGCGACACCGGACTGCTCCCGGGCGAGCTCGTTGACCGGTTGAAGTACAACGACCTCAACCGCACCGCGCTGACCGAGGGCAAGAAGACGGCATCCGCTCGCCAGGAGGTCATGGGTATTACCAAGGCTTCCCTCGCGACCGAGTCCTGGCTGTCGGCCGCTTCCTTCCAGGAGACCACCCGGGTTCTGACCCAGGCGGCCATGGAAGGCAAGAGCGACCCGCTGATGGGCCTCAAGGAGAACGTCATCATCGGTAAGTTGATCCCCGCCGGCACCGGCCTTCCTCGTTACCGCGACGTCACCGTCGAGGCAACGGAAGAAGCCAAGGCTGAGCGTTACCCGAACCGCATCTTCACCGAAGATGCCACGTTCAACGAGGGTGACCTGAGCTTCGTCGACTTCGACAGCTTCTCGTCGGATGACCTCACTCCTGGTACGTACAACTAGTATCCGGTAGCTCTCAACGGATGGCCCCTGCTTCGGCAGGGGCCATCCGTCGTTAACGTGAAAGACCAGACAAATGGATGCCGTGGACTGGCCGCAGCACCACCAAGTCCACCTTGTGACTCCGGGCCCGCGCCCCGAACGGGAAGAAGGGGGCGACCTGCAAGGTAACGGGATTCTGGGGCGGGGACGTATACTCAGGGTCTAGACTAGAAGTAACCACTTCGGGGGAGGTCCGTGTGGCAACCTTGACCGAAATTCTGATTCTCCACGGGCTGCTCCCTATCGAAGTGCTTGACACGCTCATGGCCGGGGACCCGGCAGATGAGAGCGCGGTCCGGGCGCTGGTCGAGCGCGGCGTCATCACCGAGCTCCAGTTCGCCAAGGCGCGGGCCGAGCAGGCCAACCTGCCGTTCGTTGAACTTCTTGATTATCCCGTTGATCGCTTGGCGGTTGCGCTCGTCACCCCGTCGATCTGCCGACGCCATGACGTGCTGCCAATCGCGATTATCGAGGGCCGTCTCCTACTCGCGATGGTCGACCCCGGTAACGTCTTTGCCCTCGACGATGTGCGTGATGCTTCACGGATGCAGGTCAAGCAGGTCGTCGCGGAACGTGCGGATTTGCTTGCCGCCATTGGCCGTTACCACCGGGCCGACGACGAGCTCACCAATCTGACGACGACCCTCGAGGAGGAGAACGCGCCCACGGAGTCCGCAGCGTTCGGTGTCTCGGATTCCCTCGATGATGACGCCCCAATTGTTCGTTTCGTCAACCTGCTCGTCAGCCAGGCCATTCAGGACCGGGCATCGGATATCCACATCGAACCCGCAGAGCACAGCCTCGGCGTGCGGTACCGCATCGACGGAGTGATGCACGCGATGCAGCGTGCACCCAAAAGCATCCAGAACGGTGTTATCTCCCGGCTCAAGATCATGAGCGACATTGATATCTCGGAGCGCCGCAAACCGCAGGACGGGCGCATGTCCGTGAGCCATGGCGGCCGCAAGATCGACCTGCGGGTTGCCACGCTCCCCACAGTCTGGGGCGAGAAGATCGTCATGCGAATTCTCGACAACTCCAGCACCAAGCTGAGCCTGCGCGACCTTAACTTGCTCGAGGGAAACTTCAACGCTTATAAGACGGCATACTCCAAGCCCTACGGCATGATCCTCGTGACCGGGCCGACCGGTTCAGGCAAGTCCACCACGCTGTACACGACCCTGAATTCTGTCGCCCGCACCGAAATCAACGTGATCACCGTCGAAGACCCGGTCGAATACCGGATGGAGGGCATCAACCAGGTGCAGGTGAACCCAAAAGCCGGGCTCACCTTCGCCAGTGCGCTGCGGTCCATCCTGCGCTCCGACCCCGACGTCGTTCTGATCGGTGAGATCCGGGACCACGAGACCGCGCTTATCGCGATCGAGGCGGCACTCACCGGCCACCTCGTGTTATCGACCCTGCATACCAATAGTGCGCCGAGTGCGATCACGCGGCTCACCGAGATGGGCATTGAGCCGTTCCTTGTCGGTTCCGCACTGGATTGTGTTGTCGCCCAGCGGCTCGCGCGCAGGCTGTGTGACCGCTGCAAGCTGACCGACAACCGCGAGGTAGAAGAGCTGGTGTTGCTGAACTTCGCCGTCGATCCTAATTTGCCGGCACCGGTGATATTCCGGCCCGTCGGCTGTGCCAGTTGTTCCAAGACGGGGTACCGGGGGCGCATTGCCGTTCACGAGGTCATGACGGTGTCCGAAGAGATCGAACGACTGACGGTGGGCCGTGCATCGAGCGCGGAGATCTTAAGAGAGGCGAAAGAGCAGGGCATGATCACCCTGCGAGAAGACGGTTGGGCCAAGGTTTTGCTGGGCCTCACGTCGATTGAGGAAATTCTCCGAGTGGTGGCTTAGAACGTAAAGGACTGGCAGCATGAATAATCCGATCTATGAGATTCCGGTGGCGGCTCCCGGCTTTGGTCCAACGGCAATGAGCCGAGCGGATGCCGATCAGCCCGCTGGCACCCCTGGTCCCGCTGGCTTGGCCGAGCCGGACTACCTGACCGCTCCGATCGTGTCCACCGAGGGAGTCTTTGTTGACGCCGGTGATTCCGCCGCGCTCAGGCACGGGGCAGCAGGGCAGGAACCCGATCCGGATCTCCTGAACGCGCTCTGGACCGTGCTCGACCTCAATGCCTCCGACCTCCACATCACGGTAGGGGCGCAGCCGTGCATTCGCGTCGACGGCGGGCTACGCCCGGTCCCAGGCTCTACAAAGTGGTTGCGGGACAAGGTGACGTCCGCGCTCTTCAGCCTGCTTACGCCAACGCAGCGCGAAGAGTTCGAACGGGAGCTTGAACTCGACTTCGCCTTCACGGCGGGCGGCGCGAGATTTCGGGTGAATTACTACCAGCAGCGCAATTCGGTGGGAGGGGCCTTCCGCCTCATTCCGCGGGAGATCAAGCAGCTGTCCGAACTTGGGGTGCCCGAGTCCGTCGCGAAGTTCGCTCAGTTGCCGCGCGGACTCGTGCTCGTGACCGGACCGACCGGATCCGGCAAATCCACGACGCTCGCCGCCCTGATCGACCTCGTCAATCGCACGCGTGCCGACCACATCGTCACGGTCGAAGACCCGATCGAGTTTCTGCACCGGCACCAAAAGTCACTCGTGAATCAGCGCGAAGTCGGTCACGACACGCACAGCTTCGCCGCCGCGCTCAAGCACGTACTGAGGCAGGACCCAGACGTGATCCTGATCGGAGAACTGCGTGACCTGGAAACCGTGTCGGTCGCCCTGACGGCGGCTGAGACGGGGCACCTCGTGTTTGCAACGCTGCACACGCAGGACGCCGCGCAGACCATCGACCGGGTGATCGACGTCTTCCCGCCCTATCAGCAAGGACAGGTACGGGCCCAGCTCGCGGCCACCCTACAGGGAGTCATCTGCCAGACCCTCGTTAAAAAGGTCGGTGGTGGTCGCGTGGTGGCCACGGAAGTGCTCGTGGCGACCTCAGCCATTGCAAACCTCATTCGGGAGGGCAAGACCTACCAGATCTCCTCTGCCATGCAGGCGGGGCGGGCGCTCGGTATGCACACGATGGACCAGCACTTGGCCGACCTCGTCAATTCCGGCAGTATTACCCGGCAGTCCGCGAAAGAAAAGGCCCAAGACTTCGAGGGCCTGGCTCAGCTCATCGCGCATTCCGGTGGCGGCAGCAATTCGCTCGATACGACCATGTCGGCCGGGGGAATCGACTTCGGCGACTCGTTCTCACCCCGAAAGAAGTAGCGCCATGCCCACCACCCTCGCGTATGCCTACAAGGGGCGTAACGCTGCCGGAAAGGTCGTGAAGGGGCGAATCGATGCCGCTTCGGAGAGCGTCGCCATGACTCGCTTGCGCAACATGGGAGTCTCCCCGATCTCCGTCGCCGAGGTCGTGGTCGGCACCGGACTGAGTCGAGAGATCAGTATTCCCGGGTTCGCCAAGCATCCGGGGCTCAAAGACCTTGCCGTGATGAGCCGCCAGATGGCCACCATGACCTCCGCCGGGCTTTCCCTGTTGCGCACGCTCAATATCTTGTCGATGCAGACCGAGAACAAGGAACTCGCAAAGATCCTCACGAGCGTTCGTAATGATGTGGAAACGGGCGTCTCCCTGTCGGAAGCCATGATCAAACACGCGAACGTGTTCCCGCCCATCATGATCAATCTGATCAGGGCGGGAGAGACCGGTGGATTCCTTGAAAATTCCCTCAACTCGGTAGCAGAAAACTTTGAATCGGAGGGCAAGCTGCGCGACACGATTAAGTCGGCGATGGCCTACCCCACGATCGTGCTCGTTATGGCGGTCGTGGCCGTTGTCGGCATGCTCACCTTCATCGTGCCGGTGTTCGAAAAGATGTTCGCCGGGTTCGGTGGCCAGCTTCCCCTTCCGACCCAGATTCTCGTCGTGCTCTCCCAAGTCATGGTGTGGCTGCTGCCGCTGCTCGTTGTGGGGGGAATCGTCTTTTCGGTGTGGTGGCGCAAGAACAAAAACACCGAGACCGTGCGCAAAATTATTGACCCGATCAAGCTCAAGGTGCCTGTTTTCGGGCCGCTCATGACCAAGCTCGCGATCGCACGCTTCAGTCGCAACTTCTCGACCATGATCGGCGCCGGCGTGCCCATTCTGCAGTCGTTGAATATCGTGGGGGAAACCTCCGGGAACTGGGTGGTGGAATCGGCGCTCCGTAAGGTTCAGGAGTCCGTGCGGCAGGGCATGTCGATCGCGGGGCCGCTCTCGCTGGAACCGGTCTTTCCCCCCATGGTCGTGCAGATGATCGCGGTCGGCGAAGACGCCGGAGCCCTGCAGACCATGCTCGGAAAGATCGCGGACTTTTACGACCAGGAAGTGCAGTCCACGGCCGAACAGTTGACGGCACTGATCGAGCCGCTGATGATCGCGTTCATCGGAATTGTGATCGGCGGCATGATCGTGGCGCTATACATGCCCATGTTTTCAATTTTTGAATATATCAAATAATATTTCGCCCCTGAACTGGGGATTGATAATTCAAATTGTTTACTTTTTTTAGTGCAATCCACGTAGGCTCAAATCAAGCTTGCGAAGGCCTTCCTCGCCAGTGCTCAGAGAAGGACCAGCCATGATCAAAAGCCTTACCGGACCACTTGCCCGCAAGCGTGCAGCCCTGAACAAAGAAGACCACGGGTTCACCCTCATTGAACTCCTCGTGGTCGTCATCATCATCGGAATTCTGGCCGCAATCGCCATTCCGATCTTTCTGAGCCAGCAGAACCAGGCCAAGGATTCCGCCGCCAAATCAGACCTTGGCAATGCCAAAGTTGCCTACGTGAGTTTGTTGATCGACACTCCCGCCGGAACTACGACCATTGGCGCGCTCACCCCTTATGGCTTTACCCCGACAATTCCCGCGAGCGTCTCCATCCCGGTCGGCGGCACGAACTTCTGTATCCAGGCTACGAGCGCCTCAACCAAGATCTTCAGCATCACCAATGCTGGTGGTGTCGTCGCAGGTGCCTGCACCCTCTAGGGTGCAACGGAGTGCCGCCGAGCTGTTGCCCCGGCCGAAGTCGAGTACGGTGGGGGCGCCAAGAACGGTGGGGCATCGCGAACGCGACGCCCCACCGTTTCATCCTCCGATCTCTGACACGTCGTTCCAAAGGAGGGGCCATGAACGACCGCCAGCGGGAGACTCCCCGGGCGACGGAAGCGGGTTTCGGCCTCATCGAGATTGCTGTCTCCATGTTCCTGCTCGGGCTACTGGCCGTGGCCCTGTTGCCGTTCCTGGTGCAGGGCGTCACTCAGTCAGCGGCCAACGGAACGCTCGCGGCGGCCACCCAACTCCTGAACAAGGAGATAGAGAACGCGCGGGCCCAAACCACCTGCACCGCCCTGACAGCGGCCACCTTCTCCGTGGTCGATCCGCGTGGCGTGACTCTTCAGATAGCTCGGACTGTCGGCGGTGCCTGTCCTGCCTCGGCGTCTTCGTACCCGATAACGGTTCCCATGGCTGTCACGGTCGTGCGAACCGATACGGGTGTCGTGCTGGCGTCGGCCAAGACCTTGATTTTTGTGGCGGTGAAATGACATGTTCCCCGAACAAGACCACGAGTCGGAGCGGGGCTACACGCTCGTCGAACTGATCGTCTACAGCAGTTTGCTGATCGTCGTCGTCGCCGTCGTCGCCGGACTGTTCGTCAGCGGTCTGACCGCAACCGAGCGCGTGCAAACCGTGACGGCTGCGACCACATCGGCGCAAGTGGTGGCGGATTCAATCGAGACCAACGTTCGCAATTCCACCGATTTTCTCTTGACGACCCCGGCGGGTACCGATCAATTCCTCGTCGCCCGCACCGTGAATCGAGACGCAACCTTGTCGTGGCATTGCGTAGCTTGGTACTACTCGGCGGCCGGCAATGGCAGTATCTATTCCAAGCGATCCAGTGTTGCCATTCTCCTGCCCACGCCGATTGAACTCCAGGATTGGACGCTCGTGCAGGAAGGGATCGCACCCGTAGCTGGGACGAATATTTTTTCTGCCAGCGGACAGCAGCTCACCGTGAATTTCGCGAGCCTCGCCGGTGACCACCCGTCGGTCGTGATCTCAAGCTCCGCAACCAGTCGGGCCGGAGCATCGGGGGGCCTGACATGTTTCTAGATCGCGGCGTCGCCTCGCTGCGCGGCTGTCCGGAGCGCGGGGCTGCGCTGGCCTCCGTGCTGGGTGTGATGGCGGTTGGTTTGCTGTTCGCCTCGCTCATCACGGCCGCTGTTGTGGGCGCCTATGGAGTGAGTTCGTCTACTCGGTCCGGGGTCCAGTCCGGTGCGGCAGCGGATGCTGGCGTTGCGGCGGCACGCCAGGGTCTCTACGTCGTCGGCAACTGCGCCGGGCAAGCCGTTCCGGGAACTTACGCTTCTGCGGTGGCTCCCCGGTACAGCGCGAAAATCGAGTATTTCGGGGGCAGCACCTGGATTGCGGGGTGTCCGCCCGTGACGGCAACCGAGGTGCGGATCACCTCGCTCGGAACGGCCCAAACTGCGGGCGTCAACGGTGCCACGGAAGGCAACGTGACGAAGGTCGAGGCGATCCTGAAGTACCTTGTGCCCGGGATCGAGCCGAGCGGCGTTGCGCTCTACCTATATCGGGGCGGCACCGTGGAGTCCAACTCGAGCTTCGATTTGACGGAATCACCTGGGGCCGGTCTCATGGTCAAAAACGGCAACTTTGATTGCGCGAAGAACAACACCGTGATCAACGGGAGTGTTCTCGTGACGGGAAACCTGACGTTCACGGGATCATGCACGGTTAACGGGACTGCCTGGGTGTCGGGCGCGGCGACTCTCGGCTCGGGAAGGATCAGCGACAACCTGACGGCTGGCACCGTGAGTCCCAACCCGCCCGGGACTCGCGTCGGCGGCACGTACACTCACTCCGCGATCATTCCCGAGGTGCCGCCGTGGACAGAGGTGGCGTACGCCCCCGCCGCCTGGGTGGATTCCACCGGCACACCCTATGAGGTGAGAACCCTGGGCGCCTGCGCCCTGCCCAACGGAAACCTCGGCGGAACCAGTGCGGGTAAGCCGGTTATCATCAACGCGCTCGACTGTGCGCTGGGACCGACGGCGTCCCACAACACCACCGTCACGCTCACCAGCGATGTGGTGATTTTCGCGAACAAGTTCGATTTCTCCGGAGTCAACGCGCTGCAGTTTTCTTCGTCGACGAGTGCCGTGCACAAGATCTGGTTCATCACGCCGGATCAGCTTTCCAACGAACAACCCACCTGCACGGCGCCGACACAGGGAAACTTCACCGTGAAGAACGGTTTCTCGATCAACAGTCCGGTCGAGGCGCTGCTCTACACGCCGTGCGCCTTCGACGGTGCCAATGGCTTCAGCTGGCGCGGGCAAGTGATCGCGGGAAACTACAGCTCGGCCAAGAACAACCCCACCTTCACCTTTGTGCCGCTCGGTCTGCCGGGAGTGGACCTCGAAACCGGCAGCGCGACACCCACCATCACAAACCCGCAACCGGGATCGGTCGTGTCGAACAGGGAAGTGGCCGACTGATGAACACGGCAGCGATGCACACGGCAGCGATAGGCACGGCAGCAATAGGCACAGGAGCCCAGCCATGACGGACAGCGTCGTCGGAATCGATATCGGCACGTCCGGCTTGCGCGGCGTGGAGGTGCGCGACGCCGACAAGGCCCGTCCCGTGCTCATGCGTTACCACCAGATTGCACTGCCGGCGGGAGCAGTGAACCGCGGAGAGGTCGCTGAGCCAAATACCGTAGCGGCCGCGCTGAAGACCCTGTGGTCGGCGGGCGGTTTTAAGAGCAAGAATGTGGTGCTCGGAATCGGTAATCATCGCGCGCTCGCGCGAGACCTCGCGGTGCCCAAGACGAGTATGAAACGCATCCGCGAAACCCTGCCCTTCCTCGTTGCAGACATGTTGCCCGTACCCGTAGCGGAGGCCCTGCTCGATTTCTACCCGATCAACGAGAGTGCGGGTGAGAACGGCCCCGAGATCAACGGCCTGTTGATCGTTGCGGTCAAGGAGGGGGTGCAGGGCAATATCGCCGCCGTGCAACTGGCCGGCCTGACCGCAGTCGAAGTCGACCTCATCCCCTTCGCGGTCAGCCGAGCCGTGTGTCGGGGGACAACGTTCGACGGCGCGGTTGCCCTCATCGATGTCGGTCAGGCAACCACGAGCATTGTGATCACGCTCGCCGGAGTTCCGCAGTTTGTGCGGCTCATCCCAGCGGGCGGGGGAGACCTCACCCAGGCACTGGTGCTGGGCTTGTCCGTCGACGCGCCCACAGCAGAGTTAGTGAAACGCGAGCACGGACTTGCCGAGGCATCCACGACGAACCACGCTGTCGAGGCGACCATCATTTCCGAGGCGACGAGCGACCTGCTCAACAGCCTCCGCAATACCGTCAACTACTTTTCACACACCAGGCCGCACATCCCCGTGACTGGAATTGTGCTCTTGGGAGGTGGCTCCCAGCTGGACGGATTCGCGCAGGCGCTCAGTGCGCTGACTCGATTGCCCATCCTGCCGGCAGATCCGTTCGCGTCGGTTGCGCTCGCCAGAGGCATAGATGCCGCAGCCCTGCAGCTCACGAATGGTGCCTTCACCGTGGCACTCGGCCTCGCACTGGGGAGCACAGCATGACCAGCAAGAAGCCGACGGATGAACTCGTTCTCGGGGCGGAACCCCGCATGGACCTGCTTCCGCCCGAAGTTCGTCTGCTCAAGAAGGTCAAGGCTACCCGGCGACGCCTCGGAGGCGTCTTGCTGGCGGTGCTGGTACTCGTTGGGGCGGGGGTCGGCGCATCCAGCTGGCACGCCCTGCAGAGCCAGGCCGAACTTGCCGCTGCGCGGGAACGCACCACGGAGCTGCTGGCCAGCCAATCGAAGTATTCCGAGGTTCAGAAGGTGCAGGCCGCTCTCGACACAACACTGGTCGCGCGGCAATTCGGCGCATCCACTGAAATTGATTGGAAGGCCTACCTCGCCCAGGTGCTGGCACTCGTGCCGAGCACCGTGACCGTTGACACGCTCTCGATCGACTCAGCATCGCCCCTGGTTCCCTACGAGCAGGCGGCGTCTCCCCTGCTGAACGCCCGGGTGGCGACGATCAGGATACTTTTCACGAGCCCCGATGCCACGAGCGTGCCGGCGTGGCTGGAGCGCATGTCGACGCTGCCCGGCTATGCGGATTCCCTGCCGGCCGCGATCACCCGGACGGATACCGGTCTTTACACCGTTGACTTCGTGCTGCACGTCAATGAGGGCGCGTTTTCGGGACGCTTCGCCACTGCGGAGGGGAAGTGATCATGGACAAGAACAGGCTCTGGGTGATCGGTGCCCTGCTGGTGATCGGCGCTATCGTGGGCCTCGGGTGGCTTCTCGGGATTTCGCCCAAACTGAGCGAGGTTCGGTTGGCGGAGGCCGATCGTGACACGACGCTGGCGCAAAATGCCGCTTATGAGCTACAGGTACTTGCCCTCAAGAAGCAGTTCGAGAACATCGACGAGCTCACGGATGACCTGTCCGCAATTCAACTGGCCGTTCCCAGCTCCGCCGAGATTCCAGCGCTGATTGACGAGTTCAATGCGATCGCCGCGAGCAGCCAGGTCGTGATCTCCGCGTTCAGGCAGAACGACGCGCAGGCATTTGATCCGGCGTTGCTCGTCGTGGCGGCACCCACAGCAGCGGCGCCCCCGTCGGCGCCCACCTCGGAGGCAACACCGAGTCCGGCGCCGAGCGAAGCTGCCGACGCTGCCACCGAGGCGGCGACTGCTGCCGGCGCGGTTCCAGCCGCAGGGGTTGACCCCCGCCTCACTCCGGCGAATTTCATTGCCATCCCCCTCAGCATCACCGTTACCGGTCGATACGACAGTGTGCTCGATTTCGTTTCGGGCATTCAGCACGGCCGGAGGCTCGTCCTGATCAACGCCCTCTCCACGGTGCCGACCGTCGACGTCGCGGTAGTGAGCGGCACAGTCACGGGCACGATTACCGCCCTTGTCTACGTTCTCCTCGACCCGAACACGGAGATGCAGACAGCCCAATAATCGGATTTCCCTACCCCAACCCCAATTCGCCGCCCTCAGTCGTGCGAAACCAGGGCGGGCTGGGCCGCGAGAGGTAGTAGCCCTGGCCGTAGTGGCAGCCCATCTCGCGGAGCAGGTCGCGTTGACCGGCCGTCTCGATCACCTCGGCGATAACGTCGAGGTGCACCACGTCGGCGAGGCGCACCCCGAGCTGTCGTAGCTCGGCAAACGTCGCGGCGGCCGGGCCAATGGCATCGAGCAGTGCGCTTTCAGTCAATTTCAGGCAGCGTTGCGCTGGCGAAAGCCCCGATACCTGCAGGGCTTGCCGCACCGTGGCAGCAAAATCGTCGCGGGCGAACTGACGGGCCGACACGTTGACGCTGACCGTCACCTGGTCGAGGGTCGTTGCCGCGAGGGAGGCCTGGTAGAGCAGGCCGGTGACCCGGGTATCCTCGTGGATCTCGGCGACGCTGACATTGACACAGTTCTCGCCGATGCCACGCGGCGCCCGCTCTGAGTGAGTATTTGAGGGTTTAGGGGCCACCGAATATTGCCTGCGGGGGCCACCGGTATTGTCTTTGAGTGCCGGGCTGTCGCGTGGTCGGGGGCCATCGGCACCCGACCACGCGAGTCTTTATGCTTTGACCTGGCCGGCGGTGTGTTCTCTCATGTTGTGGCCGCCGGTCTCGACCCAGATGGTGTTGTGCACGATGCGGTCCATGATCGCGTCGGCGTGAACCCCGGAGCCGAGGCGCTGGTGCCAATCTCTCTTTGCGTACTGGGTGCAAAACACCGTTGATGCTTGGTCGTAGCGTCGCTCGAGGAGTTCCAGCAGCATGCTTCTGGTGCTCTCGTCGGGCTCGTCCAGGAGCCATTCATCGATCACCAACAGGGTGAACGCGGCGTACTTGTTCAAGAACTTCGTGGTGCCGGCGGGTTTGTCGCGGGCCAGCTGCCANAGAGGAATGAATATAGTCACGAGAAAGGCGTAGTCCATCGTGACATGATGCCGCCGAACGTCCTTATGGCGGTCTACCCGGGAGGCGATGACCGGTCGAGAGCGAAACTCTTCGATTTCGGTGTTGCATCTGTGCGTGCCCACGAAGCGTCGGAAACCTCGACGGGCGGTACCGCTGCCTAACTCAGCCCGGAGCAAATCCGCAAAGAGGAAGTCGGACCGGTGAGCGATATTTATTCGCTTGGGCTCATGCTCCAGGAGCGTTTCTCCAGTCACTTAGAAGTCCCGGGACGTGACCCGATTCGTTCGTACTCGGGTGGAATTCATGTGACAGGCATACGTTTATCAAGACCCCGTGACGCAATAGTTGCGCCGTCTCGTCGGGCGGCTACCACAGACGTAGTTCACGTTGCGGCTGCAAACAAAGGAAAAATCCATGACAGTTCAAAACAAGGTCGCTCTCGTTACTGGCGCAGGTCAGGGAATAGGCCGGGGGATTGCGCTTCGCTTAGCACAAGATGGCTTCGATGTTGCGATTGCAGACCTCGACTTTCAAAAAGGCAAGGCTGACTGAGTATTTGAGGGTTTAGGGGCCACCGAATATTGCCTGCGGGGGCCACCGGTATTGTCTTTGAGTGCCGGGCCGTCGCGTGGCCGGGGGCCAACGGCACCCGACCACGCGAGTCTTTATGCCTTGACCTGGCCGGCGGTGTGTTCTCTCATGTTGTGGCCGCCTGTCTCGACCCAGATGGTGTTGTGGACGATGCGGTCCATGATCGCGTCGGCGTGAACACCGGAGCCGAGGCGCTGGTGCCAATCCCTTTTTGCGTATTGGGTGCAAAACACCGTCGATGCTTGGTCGTAGCGTCGCTCGAGGAGTTCCAGCAGCATGCTTCTGGTGCTCTCGTCGGGCTCGTCCAGGAGCCATTCATCAATCACCAACAGTGAGAACGCGGCGTACTTGTTCAAGAACTTCGTGGTCCCGGAGGGTTTATCTTGGGCCAGCTGCCAGGCCTCTTCAAGCTCTGGCATCCGAATGTAATGCGCCCGCACCCGGTGCAGGCAGGCGGCTTTCGCCAGTGCGCACCCCAGATACGATTTCCCCGACCCGGTGAAGCCCTGAAACACGACGTTCTGCTGCCGGTCGATGAATGAGCACGTGCCAAGTCCCGCGATTGTTGACCGGTCAAGTCCACGTTCCTCGNCGTGCCAAGTCCCGCGATTGTTGACCGGTCAAGTCCACGTTCCTCGACGAGGTCCAGACGGCGCAGATCAGCGTTGGGATAGCGCAGGTTCGCCCGGCGGATCAGCCCCTCGACCTTCGTTTGGGTGAAGACGGAATGGGCGTCGTCGACGGCCAGCTTGATCTTCTCCTCAAACGCCAAACCCAGCGTCAGGGTGTCGTCCTGGGCGTCGAACGCGTCCAACAATGTGGTGACCCCCATCTCGCGGAGTTTGCGTTTGGTCTCGATATCGATCCGGCTCATCGTGCACCGCCTCCGGCGTAGTAGTCGGCGCCGCGAACATAGCCGCCAGTTTCGGGTTCGGTGGGTTCGAACTGCGGCATCCTGCGGGTGCTCTTCTTGTCTTGCCCGGTCTCCAGGATCGGCTGCAGGTGCGCATATCGGGGCGAGCGGACGCGACCGTCGAGCGCGATCTGACATGCTTTTTCCACCCTCTCGCTGGAGTATCGGCGGCTCAGCCGCAGCACGGCGAGGGC
>NZ_PJJT01000064.1:0-26352 GCF_002929615.1 Cryobacterium sp. M91
GACGCTTTTTTTAGAAACGCCCGATCCAGTTTCAGGTCCGCGTTTTCTTTGCGCAGCCGGAGCAACTCAGCCCGTTCAGACTCGGTGACTCCGGTCTCGCCGGTGTCATTGCGGGCCTTGAACGCGATGACCCACCGGCCCAGCGAAGCCTCGTTGATGCCGAGCTCCCGAGCCACGGTCGCAATCGCCCTGCCGGTGTTGATCACCAGCTTCACGGCCTCGTCTTTGTACTCAGGAGTGAACTCCCTGCGTGTCTTTCCCATGTGAACATTCTCTCTTGTGAGGTGTCCACTCAACGGGGGCAGGGCCAGNTGAGGTGTCCAGTCAACGGGGGCAGGGCCAGTCGTGTTCAGCCTCCAACATGGATGACGGGGCGTTTGCGTGGGTTTGTTTCGCTTTCTCTTATGATCTCTCGCACTACTGGTGCGGTGTCGCCTCGACCCAGCAGTAAGTATCGGAACATGTGGACCAGCGGGTTGCCTTCGGACCATTCAAAATATGCGTGTGGGCGGACGCCTGTTGTATCGCGGAGGGCTATCAATATTGCAGCGATTGCATTTGGGGCGGCGGGGCTGCTGGTGCGAAGAACGCGGTACCCATCAATTTCGACGCCTTCTATCCGTAGAACTTCGCGAAATTCGGAGGGGTCCACGACGTCGATCTCGAGGAAGAGGATGTCTGCGGTGCCAGGGATCGGATTGATCCACCGTTGCTCTTCTTCTTTTTCGGCGTATTCGGCCGTGTGGCCCGTTTGCCGGCGGTGGGCGACGATGTTGAGTTTGTTGTCGTGTTGGAGTGAATCGTTGATGAAGCGGCGTGCTTCGTCGTCGAATTCGATGCGATCCGCGCGCAGCTCTGTCGTACGGGTGACTCGGGAGATCAGGGAGACGACAACGATGCCGAGGATGAACAATGCAGAAATTGCGATACCGTCTGGTTTTTCCCGAATGTTCTCGACCAGCGCGTAAAGCAAAATAGCGGTGAGGAGGGCAAATCCAATGCGGGCGATGCGGCGTTTACGTCGGATGCACGAGATCGTGACAGCGAAGGCGCCAGAGACCATCATCGCCAGGATGCCCGTTGCGTAAGCACCTGCCTGGGAGTTGACGTCAGCGCCGAAGCCAATCGTGATGATGATGCTGATGGCGGTGTACACAAGGACGACGGGGCGAACAGCGCGGCTCCATTCCGGTGCCATGCCGTAAGCGGGCAGGTAGCGGGGCACGATGTTGATCAGGCCCGCCATTGCGGACGCCCCGGCGAACCAGAGGATCAGGATACTGCTGATGTCATAAACGGTGCCGAAACCGTTGCCGATCAGCTCGTGGGCTAGGTAGGCGAGTGCGCGACCATTTGCTTCTCCACCTTGCTGGAATTTTTCTGCCGGGATAAGCAGAGTAGTCACGAAGCTACTCAATAGAAGATAGACACTCATAATCACCGCAGCGGCCGTCAGCAGTTTTCGAGTGTTCCGAATTCGAGATTTCAACCGTTCCTCGGGGGTTTTGCCGGTTGCGGCGATCAACGGCATCATACTCACCCCGGTCTCGAAACCAGACAGGCCGAGCACCAATAAAGGAAAGGCTAGAAGAGCCGGCACGAGGATCCCGCCGAGCCCTCCTCCAGTGGCGGTCAAGAGGGCGAGCCAGTCGGTGACCGTAGCCGGATCAGTCACGAAGTTCACGAGGCCAACGCCGAGAATGACAGCATTCAATGCCAGGAAAGCAGCTACGAGGGGGATAGCTATCGTAACTGCCTCGGTGAAGCCCAAGAGGAAGACTCCGCCGAGGATGAGCAGGAACAGTACCGTGACGGGCACGGCCAGGCCTCGGAACGCTTCGGGGACGTAGGGATTTTCCAGTAAGTGCACGGTAGCGTCCGCCGACGAGAGGGTGATGGTGATGATCCAGGAGGTCGCTACGAATCCGAGCAGAACGAGCACGAACAGCTTGCCCCACCAAAAGGGAAGCAACCGTTCAAGCATCGCGACGGAGCCTTGGCCGTTAGGACTTTCTTTTGCTACCCGGTGGTACATCGGCAACATTCCCAAGAGCGTCAAAGCGACAATCAACAAGGTTGCCAAAGGCGACAATGCACCGGCGGCAAGTGCGGCGATCGCAGGAAGGTACGACAGCGTGGAAAAGTAGTCCACACCCGTGAGGCACATCACCTTCCACCAGGGGTGCGCAGAAGCACGGGTTTCACCACTTTCCGGGCCCACCGGTTGCACAGTGTCACGCAGCATCCATCGGCTTACCGCACTCGAAGGCTTGCTATGCACCACTGGTCCCTGAACACTTGCCGGCATCGCGAAAATTTCTTCAGTCATGTCTCTCGATCACTTTTTCTGTGAGGGAACTTTGCCATGCAACTGGTTGAGTGTACGACGTTCAAATGTTGCCTGGCGACGGTCGTCGGTATTGGGCAACGGCACCCCTCTTCCGGCGACAAATGCGCATCCTTGATCATGCCTGAAATCTCGTCGACTAAGCGGGAGGTTTGTGCGGTGCGTCCAATAGCCTCGGGCACCATCCCGAACGGTTAGAACGAGCGTGCGCTTGTGGACGACAGCACAGTCAGCACCACTCACGTCCTCGTTACAGTTGAGGTCCGCCCGCAAGCGACGGACTCACAGAATTTGGCCTGGAGTCACGCCCAAAACTCAGATTCCGCTCCACCAGCGACTTCTGCTTTTTTCCACACTCGCCCGCACAACTCGTCCATACCGAAAACGGTACTTCCTGCCGTCCCATAAGCCGAACCCCTACCGGGTACTCTGATTCCGTACTATTGCGGCATCGTGAGGCTGAGCCATCGTTCCTCGATGGCGTAGCCGAGATGTTCGTTCATGCGGATGCTTCCGGTGTTGACCTGAGCGCCACCCGTGCCGAAGATCCTGACGCCGTCGTCGACCAACGCCATAATCGACGCCGCCTTAACCGCAACGGCAAGCCCCCTGCGGCGGTACGAAGGGTGGACGGACGTGAATTCGGTTTCTCCGCGCGCGGTGGTCAGGCTGATGACGCTGGATGCCACGAGTTGTCCGTCATCGATGGCGCCAAAGAGGCGGCAGCCGCGTCTCCAGAGTTCGAGCACGTCGGACTCGTCGCGGTGTGGCACTTCTGTCGCTGGCGTGTATGGATAATCGGAGTGGTTCAGGGCTTCCAGTGCAGTGACCTGACGGGCCCAGCTGGCGTCGAGTTCCTGAATTAGGAAGCCTTGCTCCTTCGCCGCGACGATGGCCGCGTTCAGTGCTGACAGGTCGGGTGGATCGCTGAGGCGCAGGCGGGCACCCCACGATTCGCCGACAACGACGTACCCAGCCTCCGTTAGATGCTGCACTCGCGGATCGTTGAATTGGACTATCTGTATATCCCCGGTCACCAGCACAGTTTGTCAGAGTGACGGTTAATCTCCCGACTGCCGACGAAATAGCGCGCCCTCTTGCCGAAGTGCCCGCAAGCCGGACCTCGACCAGGACGGCATAACCCGCGGTTGTGTTCCACGGAGGGCCATATGAAGGCTAGGACCTTCATTCCCGTAACCCCCGCCCGAGAAAATGCCCGGTGGAGGGAGGCTAACCGGGGCAGAAATATCGCTGCTAATTCCTTGCCCGGGGCTTGGGGACCGTCGAGCTGCGTCGCTGCAACGCGCTGGACGGCGTGGTCGCCAGGGTCAAGGTTGGGGCCGATCCAGATGCCGCGGGCGTCGAGGCAGGGGTACGAGACCAACCGTGGGTGTTCGGTGCGGACGAGCCGTCTGTCCGCTTCGCGGGTGATGGCGCGATGGGCGTCGGAAGTGCAGCAGTACGCGACCCGGTCGACGTTTTCGTGCACGAGGCGGTAGCCGTGGTTGGTCACGATCTTCTAGTACCGCTGCCACGACTTCAGGGATCCTAACAGGACATCTTAGGTCGATTTATTCTGTCGTAACTCAGGGCCGTTCTTTGATGACGTATCGCAGGATTAGGTCGGTGCCCGGATAGCGGGTCTGAGTTTCTGTGAGACTCGAGCAGAGCTCGCTGACGGCGGCGGTTTCGCGTTGGGTGGGCATCGGGTCCAGCGTGATGGTCAATTGGCACTGCTCTGCGCCGACAAGACACCCGACCAGATCCTGTTCGGCAACGGGCTGTCGCACCAGCGCACAGCGTCGACTCGGGACGGCTGGCTGGTCTACGCCCTCAAACGTGCCCGGGAGGTCGATCCGAACTTCCCTCGCGTCACGCCCCATGACCTCCGGCTCACCGCCGCGAGCCTGGCCGTGTCCGCCGGCGCGAACGTCAAAGCGCTGCAGCGGATGCTCGGCCCCGCCTCGGCCGCGATAACCCTCGACGTGTACGCGGACCTCTTCGACGACGATCTGGACAGCGTCGCAGTGGCCCTCAATCAAGCCCGGATGATTTCAAGTGTGGGCAAACGGGGCATCTGAGGCACCCGACACCAAGTTAAAACCCAGATGAGCGTAGATATATTCGTGGTGCCCCCACTGGGACTTGAACCCAGACTGTGACGATTTTAAGTCGTCTGCCTCTGCCAATTGGGCTATAGGGGCGTGCCCGGTAACGGGCGGTTCCAGCATAGGTGCTGCCGAGCGATGCGATCGCCCGGCAGCAACTATCGAAACAGCTACTTTGAAGCGGATGCCTCGGCGGCCGCCTTCTGCGCAGCGGGTGCCGTGGTGGCCGAAGCAGCCTCGGCTGCAGCAGCCTTGACCGTGGGCTTGCGCGGCGCACGGGGCGCACGCGGGGCCGCCGGAGCCTTGGCCGCGGGGGCTGCAGCTGGCGCAGCAGCAGGTGCCGGCGGCTTGGGGCGCGAAACGAACTCTTCGAACACGGCACGCGGGTTCTCGGTGGCGCTCAACGACACCACGTCGCGGCCGAGGAAAACGTTGTTGACCCAGCCCCAGACGACGCGCAGCTTGCGCTCCCAGCTCGGCATGGCCAGGCCGTGGTAGCCACGGTGGGCGAACCAGGCCGGCATGCCCGTGATGGCCAGGTTGCCGCTCTGGAAGACACCGACTCCAACGCCAAGGCCGGCAACGGCGCCCATGTTCTTGTGGAAGTACTGCACCGGTGCTTCGTCGCGCAGCACGGCAACGATGTTCTTGGCGAGCAGCTTGCCCTGGCGCACAGCGTGCTGGGCGTTCGGCACGCAGTTGCCGCCGACGCCGCCACCACTCAGGTCGGGGACACAGCTCACATCGCCGGCGCCCCAGGCATCGGCGATGATGTCGTCTTCGGTTCCGACGCGCAGGTCGGCACGAACCTGCAGGCGACCGCGCTCTTCGATGGGAAGGTCGGTGTGGCGCACGATCGTCGGGTTCGCCATGACGCCTGCAGTCCAGACGATGAGGTCGGTTTCGAAGGTCTCTCCGGTGGAGAGCTCGATCTTTCCGTCCACCGCGCTGGTCAGCTGGGTGTCGAGGTGAATCTGAGCGCCGCGACCGGCGAGGTTGTCGATGACCCAGAGGCTTGTCTTGAGCGAGACCTCGGGCATGATGCGGCCCATGGCTTCGATGAGGTGAAAGTTGGTGTCCTCGAAGCTGATCTCGGGGTACAGGGTGAGCAGCGAGGTCGCGAACGAGCGCAGCTCGGCAAACACCTCGATGCCGGCGAAGCCGCCACCGACCACAACGAACGTGAGCAGGCGCTCACGCTCGGGGCCGGCCGGAAGGGCTGCCGCCTTGTCGAAGTTGGTCAAAACGCGGTCGCGAATGGCGACGGCTTCTTCGATGGTCTTGAGTCCGATGGCCTGGTCGGCGACGCCCGGAATCGGGAACGTGCGCGACACCGCACCGGCGGTGACCACGATGATGTCGTACTTGAACTCGTACGGCTCGCCGGTCGGCGGGGTGATCGTGGCGGTCTTCTCGGCGTGGTTCACGTGCGTGACCTTGGCGGAGATGACGTTGGTCTTCTTGAGGTGGCGACGGTGCGACACGACCGCGTGACGCGGTTCGATGGATCCTGCAGCGACCTCCGGCAGGAAGGGCTGGTACGTCATGTAGGGCAGCGGGTCGACCATGGTGACCTCGGCTTCACCGGATCGTAGCCACTTCTCGAGCTTCCACGCCGTGTAAAAACCGGCGTAGCCGCCACCAACAATGAGAATTTTGGGCACGATGAGAAGGCCTCCTACAGGATTATGATTGTGCGAAATCTTTGGGGTTGCGCCGAATTCGCTTGATGTACCGAGTGGCCCCAATGCCCACCAGCGTTACTAGGATACCAAACCCTACGAGTACAGCGAGCGGCAGACTAATATAGGTCAGTGTCAGCTGGTTCGGGAGCCACGCCGTGAGCACATTTTGCACCGGCAGCGCCGGGTCTTCATCGACCGCAGCCGGAGCCTCCGCAACGGGAGTCTCGGTCGGAACCACGTCAATCTGAGCCCGCCGGTGCAGCGTGATCCACTCCGTGAGCAACTCGCTCGGAGTGGCCTCTGTCGCCGGAGCGACATAGCGGGTGACGGCGGCAGCGGCATCGATCAGGCCGTTGCCATAGATGGGGCTCGGCACGCTCCGCCCGTTGGCGTTCGCGGTCGCGATGACCCGGTTCATGACTCCCGCAGCGTCGAGCGTCGGATAGGCCGCCCGCACCAAAGCAACGAGCCCGGACACGATCGGCGTCGCGGCACTCGTGCCGTCCCACTGTACATAGGTCGAATCGGGCGTCACCCCGACGAGCTTCTCGCTCGGCGCAGCGACGGCAATGGTGATGCCTTGCGAGGAGGCATCGAAGCTCGCCGATTTTTCGCGGTCAACGCCGGCAACCGTCAGCACGCCGGGAATCGTCGCGGGAGCCCCGACTTCGGTGGTTCCGCTCCCCCGGTTGCCGGCGGCGGCCACGACGACGACATCATTTTCGAAGGCATAGAGAAATGCGTCATCCCAGCTCTCCGGCCAGTACAACGTATTGCGGGTGAGGGACATATTGATGACGTCCGCCCCATTGTCGACGGCCCAACGGATGCCCTGCGCGATCTGATCGTCGTTGCTCACTGCAGAACGACTGCTGCCAAATCCGACCGACACCGCCAAAATGGATGCCTCAGGCGCCACGCCGATCAGTCCGGTACCGTCGCCAGTGCCGCGTCCGGCCAGAAGCGAGGCGACCAGGGTGCCATGCTCGCCCTCATCATCGTCGCCGGCGACCGGAGTTTGACCGTTTGCGGAGCCGAGCCCGGAGACATCCGTTCCCCCGATGACCGCGCCGGTCAGCTCTGCCACGTTGCCGTTGACTCCAGAGTCGATGACCGCGACCGTGACACCGGCCCCGCGCGTGGTGTTCCACGCTTCGGTGAAGCCATAATCGGCGAGCCAATACTGCAGGTCGCGAATCTGATCGGCGTGCGCGGCGGGCGCGTCGAGCACGACGGAACCGACCACGGTACCGCCGAACAGCGCCGTGGCCAACGCGAGCCCGACGCCCGCGCTGACCCGACGAGCGCTGACCCGGTGCGTAGTCGCGGTCACGCCAGGGCCGCCCCGGATTCGTCGATCGGCGCCGCGGAGTAGTCCAGACACTCGCAGACCGTGGGCGACCAGGTGGCGCGTTCCAGCGCGAGGTCGCCGACCGGATTGACGCCGGGTCCGGCCGCCAGCGAGTGGGCGGCCAGGGCGTGCAGGCATTTCACCCGGTTCGGCATGCCGCCGGAGGAGATGCCAGCGATTTCCGGCACGCTTCCGAGCTGGTCGCGGTCGAACAGAAAACTCTCGTGCGCCGCTTGGTAGGCCGCGCGCACGTCCGCACCGTCGGCGAGCAGGTCGTTGTACTCGTTCATGACCTGGGTGGCTTCGAGGGCGGAGATCGCTGCGGTGGCCGCGGGGTGGCAGAGGTAATACAGCGTGGGGAACGGGGTTCCGTCGGCGAGCCGCGGTGCGGTCGCCACGACGGTCGGCGCGCCGCAGACGCAGCGGGCGGCGATGCCGACGACGTTGCGGGCCGGTCGTCCGAGCTGGGCCGAGACGAGGTCGATGTCGGCCGCGGTGAACGGGTCGAACGGCGGCCGGGTCACGGCGCCACCGTTTCCGGTGTCGCGGGTGTTAATGTCGCGGGTGCTCCGGCTTGCGGGGCGAGGCCGGCGGTCATGGTGGAGGCGAACAAGGAACCCAGCCAATCAATCTTGGTGCTTTGGATATTGGTACTCACCGGCGCGGCATCCGCTTCAAGCGGGGCGACGACCGGTAAATCGTTAATGACGAGAAAGCTGATGTCGCCGGGCAGTACGTAGAACAACCGCTCGCGCGCCTGCGTTGTGACGTAGGTGCGGTCGTTCCAGCGTTCACGCTGGCTGGTGAGACGGTCGACCTCGTTCTGTTGATCGGCGACGGCCCTGCTCAACTGGCTGATCTGCTGCCGCTGCTCGGCGTAGGTACGCAGGCTCGGCGCGAGAATCACCACGGCGAGCACCAGAATCACCATCATCACCAACGAGAATCCCGAAAAGCGGATGCCGCGCAGCCAGCCGCCGGCGGGCGTTTCCGTCTCCGAGACCATGGGTGGCCGCTGGGCTGGTTCACGCTGTACTGGTTGACGGTGGGCTGTTTGCCGCTGGGCCTGCGGGCGCTTGCCCGGCTTGGACTGCGCCGGCTGGGGCTGGGACGGCGTCTGCTGAGGTCGCTTCGGCGCCATCACAACTCCTTTCGCTGGTCGGTCGTGTCTGTCAGTAAAAAATGGTACCAAGGGAAAGCTGTGGGCCCCCGACCAACCGAAATATCGGTGGTCGAGGGCCCGATGATGCTATTGCTGCTGAGTGCCTACTACGCGGTGAAGCGGGGGAACGCGGTGCGACCGGCGTAGACCGCGGCCTCGCCGAGTTCCTCTTCGATGCGCAGCAGCTGGTTGTACTTCGCGACACGTTCGCTGCGGGCGGGGGCGCCGGTCTTGATCTGGCCGGCATCCGTTGCGACGGCGAGGTCGGCGATGAAGGTGTCCTCGGTCTCGCCGGAGCGGTGCGAGATGATCGCGGTGTAACCGGCGCGCTGGGCGAGGGAGACGGCATCCATTGTCTCGGTCAGGGTGCCGATCTGGTTGACCTTGACCAGAATAGAGTTCGCAGCCGCGAGGGAAAGGCCCTTGGCCAGGCGCACCGGGTTGGTCACGAACAAGTCGTCTCCGACGATCTGCACCTTGTCGCCGAGCGCAGCCGTGAGGTGCACGTAGCCGTCCCAATCGTCTTCTTCGAGCGGGTCTTCGAGCGAAACGAGCGGGTAGTCGGTGACGAGCTCAGCGTAGTAGGCGCTCATCTCTTCGGCCGAAAGCTTCTTGCCCTCGAAGTTGTAGCTGCCGTCCTTGAAGAATTCGCTCGCAGCGACGTCGAGGGCGAGGGCGATGTCCTTGCCGGGAACGTAACCGGCGTTTTCGATCGCTTCGACGATGAGGTCGAGCGCTGCCCGGTTGCTGGGCAGGTTGGGGGCGAAACCGCCCTCGTCGCCGAGGCCGGTGGAGAGGCCCTTGGACTGCAGCAGGGCCTTGAGCGAGTGGTAGGTCTCGACGCCCCAGCGCAGGGCCTCGCTGAACGACTCAGCACCGAGCGGAACGATCATGAATTCCTGGATGTCCACATCGTTGTCGGCGTGCGATCCACCGTTGATGATGTTCATGAGTGGCACCGGGAGGGTGTGCGCGTTCGGGCCGCCGAGGTAGCGGAACAACGGCAGTCCGGCCGAGCTTGCGGCGGCCTTGGCCACGGCGAGGCTGACGCCGAGGATGGCGTTGGCGCCGAGGCGCTCCTTGTTGTCGGTACCGTCGGCTTCGATCAGAACGAGGTCGACGATGCGCTGGTCGGTCGCGTCGATGTCTTCGACCGCGGGGCCGAGGTCGTCGATGACGGCTTCGACGGCCTTGAGCACGCCCTTGCCCTGGTAACGGGCCTTGTCGCCGTCGCGCAGCTCGTAAGCCTCGAAAACGCCGGTGGACGCGCCGGACGGCACCGCGGCACGACTGACCGTTCCATCGCCGAGCAAAACCTCGACTTCGATGGTCGGGTTGCCTCGCGAGTCGAGAATTTCGCGTGCGTCTACTGCCTCAATTAGGGCCACAACTGTCTCCTGTTTTGTCGGGATTGACGCCTGGTCGGGCGCCGGGGTACTGGTCGGAATAAAGGTAGGGGTGTGCCGGACGCTTTTAATGAACTCAGCCCAGGCGAATTCAGTCTAACCAAACCCGTCGGCCGTTCGCCGAACCGCAGAGCTGCCTGGTCGGGCGCGGGTGGCCTGGTCAGGCGCCGAGCGGTTTGAAGTCGAGGTCGCCGGCCGTCTGCGTTTCGGCGGTCACGAACGCGAACCTCCCGTAGCCGGCCTCGCCGGCCCGGTCGAGCAGCGCCTTGAGGTTCTTGGTGCGGCGTTCGAGGCGGACACGCAGGCCGTCGGCGACCAGGTCGCGCTTGAGAGCGACCAGTCGGGCCGGATCGGCCTCTTTGTCGTGCACGAGCACGACCGCCAGATCAGCGGATGCGGTATCCGCTTCAAGCAGGTCGACGATGCGTTCAAAGCCGATCGAGAATCCGCAGGCGGGCACGTCGGTGCCGAGGAACCGGCCGATCATGCCGTCATAGCGGCCGCCGCCGCCGAGGGAATAGCCGAGGGAGGGGTGCGAGATCTCGAAGATGGTGCCGGTGTAATAGCCCATGCCGCGCACCAGGGTGGGGTCGAAGACCAGGTCGACGCCGGGGAGGGCGGCGCGCAGGGCGGCGAGGTCGGCGAAGGCTTTCGGGTCGAGCCAAGCCGGCGCAGCGCCGTCGAACAAGCCGTCGCCCAGGGCCCAGCCGCCGGTGCCAAGCTCGGTGAGCAGCGCGGCGAGGCCCGGCGCATCGATGCCGAGGGCACCGAGTTCGGCCGCGACACCGTCGACGCCGATCTTGTCGAGCTTGTCGATCACGATCAGCGCCCGCTCGGTCAGCTCGGCGGCGGCGCCCCAGTGGGCGAGCAGGGCGCTGAGGATGCGGCGGTCGTTGATGCGAATGGAGCAGCCCTCGAGGCCGAGCAGATCGAGCGTCGCGGCCGTGGCGGTGATCAGTTCGATCTCGGCGAGCGCGCCGGCCTCACCGATGATGTCGATGTCGCACTGCATGAACTGGCGGTAGCGGCCCTTCTGCGGCCGTTCGGCGCGCCAGACCGGTGCGATCTGAATCGACCGGAACACGGTCGGCAAGCTCGCACGGTGAGTGGCGTAAAACCGGGCGAGCGGCACCGTCAGGTCGAACCGCAGGCCCAGGTCGGCCAGCGACAGAAGGTCATCCTGCTCGGCCGCCACCGCAACATCCGCTGGGCTGAGCCCGCGCTTGAGCACCGCGAAGGCGAGTTTCTCGTTGTCGCCGCCGAGCCCGGAGTGCAGGCGGGCGGAGTCTTCCATGACCGGGGTTTCGATCTCGTCGAAGCCGTGCGCACGAAAACTCTCGCGAATAATGCCGAGCGAGCGTTCGCGGAGGGCCTTGTCGGCGGGGAGAAAATCGCGCATGCCGCGCGGCGGGGTCACTGCAATAGCCATGGGGTAATTCTCTCAGCATGCCGTGGATGCGATTCACCGTCCGCTCCTGAAATTGGCCGCGCCCTAGACTCGGGGGAACAAGTGGGGGTGTGAATGTCGGTCGCGACTTTTTCCGGCGAGACGGACGTGACGTCGAGCGGCGTCGCGGTGACCGGGGTCAGTCGGTCATTTGGCAGTGTGCTGGCGGTGGTGGATGCGTCGCTCGTTGTGCCGGCCGGGTCGGTGACGGCGTTGATCGGACCGAACGGCGCGGGCAAGACGACCCTGCTGCTCATGCTCGCCACGTTGCTCACACCGTCGACGGGCAGCATCCGCATCAACGGGCACGACCCGGTCACCGAACCCGAACGGGTGCGCGCCGTCACGGGCTGGGTGCCGGACGCCCTGGGTTCCTGGCCGAGCCTCTCCGCCCGTGCCGCCCTGCAGACCACCGGGCGCATGTACCGAATGACCCGCGAGCAGGCCGCCGTGCGCGCCGACGAACTGATCGCGCTGACCGACCTCGGTGATTTTGCCGATCGACCCTCGCGGGTACTGTCCCGCGGTCAGAAACAACGCCTGAGCCTGGCGCGGGCGCTCGTGCACTCCCCGGGCGTGCTGCTGCTCGACGAACCGGCGTCCGGCCTCGACCCGGCCGCGCGCGCGTCACTACGCCAGCTGCTGCGTCGCCTGGCCGGCGACGGCACCGCCATTTTGGTGTCGAGTCACGTCCTCGCCGAACTCGACGAGATGGCGGATGCCGCGGTGTACCTCGCCGCCGGACGCACGGCGAGCCCGGAGCAGGTGGCCGCGGCGGGCGCGAGTGCCAGATCCTGGCGCATCCGTTCCCTGGATAAGGCGGCCCTGGAACGCGCCCTCGCCACTCCCGGAGTGGTCGGCGCGCTCGTCACGGTGCGCGGCGTCGACCAGCTCGGCACTTTGGTGCAGGTGGAGAACGAGGCCTCGGCGGCCGCTCTGCTGCACAATCTGGTGCTGAGCGGGGTTCCGGTCTGCGATTTCGGACCGGCCGTCAGCAACCTCGAACACACCTTTCAGGACCTCACCCGGTCGACCGGGGAGGAGGCGACGAAATGATCCACTCACGGGTGTTCTTCTCCGGGCTCTGGCTCATCGTCACCCTCGAACTGCGTCAGCGCGTGCGTGGAGCCTCGTGGTACGTATTGCTCGGCGTCTTCATGCTGCTCGTCGGCGTGGTCACATTTCTGCTCTGGCTGGCGACCTCGGCCTGGCTGTCCGGCGGCGGCGGCGTGTTCTCCACCATCATCTTCTTCGTGCTGCTGCTCGGCACGCTGGTCTCTCCGGCGCTGTCGGGCAATGCCATCAACGGCGATCGGGATGCCTGCACCCTCGCCACGACGCAGGTCACGCTGATCAGCACCGGGCAACTCGTGCTCGGCAAGTTTCTTGCCGCCTGGATCACGGCCCTCGCCTTTCTCGCGGCGGCGCTGCCGTTTCTCATCTTCGCAGTCGTGCTCGGCGAAGTCTCGTTCGGCACCATCGCCGTGTCGGTGCTCGTGCTCGCGGCCGAGCTCGGCGTCATTGCCGCCGTCGGAGTCGGACTCTCCGGCATTCTGACCCGGCCGCTGTTTTCGATCGTGCTGACCTATCTGGTCGTCGCGGCACTCAGCCTCGGCACCCTCATCGCGTTCGCGCTGCTCGGCACCGCCACCCAACAGCAGGCGACGAATGTGAACTACTACGTGGTTTCGTCGACGTTCGACGAGGCCACCGGCGAGCAGTCGGACATCGTCTGTTCCACGGCCGAGACGACGACCCAAAACGTGCCGCGCTTCGACTACTTCTGGTGGATTCTCGCCGCGAACCCCTACGTGGTGGTCGCGGATGCCGCCCCCGGCAGCTTCAACGACGCCGGCTACCCGACCGACCTGTTCGGCCAGATCGCCGTCGGCGTGCGCAGCGCCCAGTCGCCGCCGGAGTTGTACACGGAGTTCAACGGCTGCGACGAGGCCGCCCAGAGCAGCTTCAGCGACAGTGGCGCCTTTTCCGGTGAGGCCTTCGACCGGGGGCCGACCGCACAGCAGACCTACGACGGCGCGGTGCCGAGCTGGTTCATCGGCCTCGCCATACACCTGCTGCTCGGCGCGGGCGCCCTGCTCTGGGCGTGGCGCCGCACGCGCACCCCCGCGACCCATCTCCCCGCCGGCAGCCGCATCGCCTAACCCTCCGTACTGATCCGCGTTAGGAGGGGAGGGCGATTATTCCGGCGTCGAAGGATTCGTCCAGCGGAGCGCCGGGCGCCTGGACTCCCTCGGCTCCGCGAATTTCGCCCTGCAGGTCGCGCACTGCGGCGCGCAGCGCGCGCTCGGCGTCAAGGCCCTGCGCCCGAGCGGATGCCACGATCGCCAGCAGCAGCGGGCCCAGATCGGCTTCGGATTCGATCGGAAGCGGGAAGCCGGCATCCGCTTCGATCAGGCCGATCTTTTCGGCCCGACCCAGCACCTTGTCGGCGAGGGCGAGGGCCGGCATACCACCCGGAATTCCGTCGAGCACGCTGGTGCGGCCCGGCTTCTCCTCGGCTTTAAAACCGTCCCAGGCAGCCGAGACCTCCGCCGCGGTGTCGAGGGTGACATCGCCGAACACGTGCGGGTGTCGCCCGACCATTTTCTCGGTCAGGCGGGCAGCGACATCCTGAATGTCGAAGTTCTCCTCCGGCGTGTGCGCGGCCAGGTCGGCGTGGAACAGCACCTGATAGAGCACATCGCCGAGTTCCTCGAGCAGGTCGTCGCGGCTGCCGTCCTCGATCGCCTCGATCAGCTCGTGCGTCTCTTCGACCAGGTGCCGCACCAGCGAGACGTGGGTCTGGTCGGCGTCCCACGCGCAGCCGCCGGGCCCGCGCAGCCGCGCGACGGTGACGATCAGGGTGTCGAGAGGGCTGGGTTGCATCGTTGTCTGCCGAGCGGATGCCGTATCCCGGTCATTTTCGTCGGCCGGCGGAGTCGGTCGGGTAGCGTTGGCACCGGACACAGCGCCGGACACGGAGCCGGAGGAAAACACGGGGTTGGTCATGGTCGGCACTCCTGGATCGGTTCCATCGTCCCTCCATCGTAGGCGGGCCACCGATGATCGCTCAGGTACGTCGTGTATTCTGGTCGACGGTGAGCCGGGAAGTCTGGTCGGCACATGTATGTTCGCGCCCGAAAGACCAGAGGAATTTTAATGACCGAACCATCCAACCTGCCAGCTTCGAAGGCCACCCCGTCGACCGCCACCGTGCTTCGCCGCGGCAGCCACAACGAATTCGTGCGGATCTCGCGCATTCTGCGGAAGGAAACCGTCGGAGGCGCCATTCTGCTCGCCGCGACCGTGGCCGCGCTGATCATGGCCAACTCCGGCTTCTCCGACGCCTACTACGCCTTTCGCGACTACAAGATCGGCTACGCCCCCTGGCACCTCGAGCTGAGCCTCGGCGCCTGGGCGGCCGACGGGTTTCTCGCCATCTTCTTCTTCCTCGCCGGACTCGAACTCAAACGCGAATTTGTCGCTGGGGACCTGCGGAGCGTGAGCCGGGCCATCGTGCCGGTGGCGGCCGCCGTCGGCGGAGTGATCATTCCCGCGCTCATCTATGTGCTGATCAACCTCGAAACCGGGGCTGAGACGCTGCGCGGCTGGGCGATTCCCACCGCGACCGACATCGCCTTCGCCCTCGCCGTGCTCGCCGTGATCGGGTCGAAGCTGCCGGCCGCGCTGCGCATCTTTCTGCTGACCCTCGCTGTCGTTGACGACCTGCTCGCCATCGCCATCATCGCTTTCTTCTACACGACGGACATGAATGTTCCGCTGCTGCTGCTCGCCATCGTGCCCCTCGCCCTGTTCTGGGTAATCACCCACCGGTTCTCCTACTTCTTCAAGAACAAGGCGTGGGCAGCCTGGGTCATTTTGCTGCCGCTCGGTTTCATCGCTTGGGCGCTCGTGCACGGCTCCGGTGTGCACGCCACCGTCGCCGGTGTGCTCCTCGGCTTCGCGGTGCCGGTCTTGCGCAGCAAGCGCAGCGGCGGCCCCGACGCCGGGCCCGGTCTGGCCGAGGTGCTCGAGCACCGCATTCGCCCGCTCTCGAGCGGTTTCGCGATTCCGGTGTTCGCGTTCTTCTCCGCCGGCGTCACCCTCGGCGGCGCCGAGGGTCTGTACCAGGCCATCACCGACCCGGTAGCTGTCGGCATCGTCGTCGCTCTCGTGGTCGGCAAGCCGATCGGGGTGTTGCTGGCCACCTTCATCGTGACCAAAACCACCAAGGCAACCCTCGACCCCGACCTGGCCTGGATCGACGTCATCGGCGTGTCCCTGCTGGCCGGCGTCGGCTTCACCGTGTCCCTGCTGATCAGCGAGCTCGCCTTCGGCCAGGGCAGCCCGCACGACGATCACGCCAAGGTCGCCATCCTGGTCGGTTCGCTGCTCGCCGCCCTGCTGGCCACCGCGATCCTGCGCTCCCGCAACCGTCACTACGGTCGCATTGCCGATAAGGAATCCATCGACAGCGACAGCGACGGCATCCCGGATGTGTACCAGACGGAACAGCCGTCGAAGGGCTAAGCATCCGCTGACTCAGACAGCACCGTCGTTCCTGCAACGACAGTGCTGTCTGCGTTAACGGTTAAGTGGCGGACAGAACGGCCGGCGGGAAGATCGCGGTCAGCAGCGACTTGGTCCACTCGATCAGGGCGTTGTCATCCAGCGGCTCACCGTTCGGCCGTGGCATCGGCACGCTGAGCGCCCCAGTGGCCGACACGTAACGTGAGCCGGGATACATCCGCTGCAACCGGATTTGAATGGAGTCGGCCAGATCGGCCGGAGCAACCCGCAGGTTCGACCCCATGGCGACGACCTCGCTGAGGTTCGCCTGCTGCGCCTGCCAGCGCAGCCGCGACACGGCCACCAGGTTCTGAACCGGCCCCGGCGGTTCGCCGTAACGGTCGGTGAGTTCCTCAACCACGAGGTCGATCTGGTCGTCGGCCGCCGTCGGCGAGCTCGCGCTGGACAGCTTCTGGTACGCCTCGAGACGCAGCCGCTCACTGTCGACGAAGTCGTGCGGAATGTGCGCGTCCACCGGCAGCTCGAGCCGCAGCTCGGTCTGCCCCTCGGCGACATCGCCGCGGAACGTCGACACGGCCTCGCCGATCATGCGCAGGTACAGGTCGAAGCCGACGCCCGCGATGTGCCCGGCCTGTTCGCCGCCGAGCAGGTTTCCGGCACCGCGAATCTCCAGGTCCTTCAGGGCCACCTGCATACCGGCACCGAGTTCGTTGTTCGCCGCGATCGTGGCGAGCCGATCGTGCGCGGTCTCCGACAGCGGCTTGTTCTCGTCGTAGAGGAAGTAGGCGTAGGCCCGCTCACGCCCACGACCGACCCGGCCGCGCAGCTGGTGCAGCTGGCTCAAGCCGAACTTGTCGGCCCGGTCGATGATGATCGTGTTCGCGTTGTTGATGTCGAGGCCGGTTTCGATGATCGTGGTGCAGACCAGAATGTCGAACTTGCGCTCCCAGAAGTCGCCGACCACCTGCTCGAGCTGAGCCTCGGGCAGCTGCCCGTGCGCGATCGCGATGCGCGCCTCCGGCACCAGTTCGGCGAGCTCCGAGGCGATGCGGTTGATGCTCGTGACCCGGTTGTGCACGAAGAAGATCTGACCTTCGCGCAGCAGTTCCCGACGGATGGCCGCAGCCACCTGCCGTTGCGAGTACGGTCCGACAAAGGTCAGGATGGGGTGCCGGTCCTCGGGCGGGGTGGCCAGGGTCGACATTTCGCGAATTCCGGTTACCGCCATCTCCAGCGACCGCGGAATGGGGGTCGCGCTCATCGCGAGAATATCCACGTTGGTCTTGAGCTTCTTCAGGGCGTCCTTGTGCTCGACACCAAAGCGCTGTTCCTCGTCGATAATGACCAGGCCGAGATCCTTGAAGATGATCGACGGCGACAGTAGCCGGTGCGTGCCGATGACGACGTCGACCGTGCCCTCGAGCATTCCGGCGATCGTCTCGCGCGACTCCTTGTCGGTCTGGAATCGGGACAGGGCGCGCAGGTGAATCGGGAACCCGGCGAAGCGCTCCTTGAACGTTTCCATGTGCTGGCTGACCAGCAGCGTGGTCGGAACCAGCATGGCCACCTGCTTGCCGTCCTGCACGGCCTTGAATGCGGCACGAATGGCCACCTCGGTTTTGCCGAAACCGACGTCGCCACTGAGCAGCCGGTCCATCGGAATCGGCCGTTCCATATCGGCTTTGACCTCATCGATCGTCGTCAGCTGGTCGGGGGTCTCCACGAATGGGAAGGCTTCTTCGAGCTCGCGCTGCCAGGGGGTGTCCGGCCCGAAGGCGTGACCCTTGCTCGCCATCCGCGCCGAATACAGCTTGACCAGCTCGACGGCAATGTCGCGCACCGCCTTGCGCGCCTTGGTCTTTGCGCTCGACCAGTCGCTGCCGCCCATCTTGCTCAGGGTCGGCGCCTCCCCGCCGACATACCGGGTGACCAGGTCGAGCTGGTCGGTCGGCACATACAGCCGGTCGCCGGCGTGGCCGCGCTTGGACGCCGCATATTCCAGCACCAGATATTCGCGGGTGGTCTTGACCGGGTTGCGCCCGCCGCTCGATACCTCGCGCTGGGTCAGTTCGAGAAAACGACCGATGCCGTGCGTCTGGTGCACGACGTGGTCACCGGCGACCAGCTGCAACGGGTCGACGACATTCTTGCGGCGGCTCGCGAGCTTCTTGATCTGCCTGGCCGAGTAGCCGACGGTGCGCCCGTAAAATTCGCTCTCGCTGATCAGGGTGAGTTTGCTGGTCGGGAGCTCAAAACCGTGATCGACGGATGCCTTCAACAGGTAAGCGATACCGGCCTCCGGTTCCAACGGCCACACGTCTACGACGCGCACCGGAAGTTCGCGCTCGGCCAGAACCTGCGCGGCCCGCTCGACCAGCCCCGCCCCCTGGGCGACGATACCGACGACCCAGCCGTCGTGCAGCCGGGAGGCGACATGACCCACGGCCCCGTCGACGCTGCCGGCGAAGGTGGGGACGGCATCCGCTTCGATGCGGATGGTGAGCAGTTCGTCCATTTCGAGGTGTTCGGGCAGAACCGCCTCGTCGGTCGGCGCCGCCTGGAACGTGCTCAGGGTCCACCAGTGGTGGCCGGACGCCGGTGCACCGGGAGCCGAATATTTGACGCTGTCGCGCAGGCGGCCGAGAGTGAGAAAGTCACCGGATTCGAGGTCGATCGGCGCGTCGGCACCGGCCGTGGCAGCGCTCCAGGCGGCACCGAGAAACTCCCGGTTGGTCTCGGCGAGGCTGATCGCGCGGCTTGCGACGCGCTCCGGCGAGATCACGGCGACGGCAGCGTTGCTCGGCAGGTAGTGCGTGACCGGCACCAGCCGGTCGACCAGGGCGGGGGCGAGGCTTTCCATGCCCTCGACCGGGATGCCCTCGGCGATCTTGGCGAGCAGACCGGACAGGCTCGGAAATTCGTGCTGCATTTCCTGGGCGCGCTGCCGCACGGCAGGGCTGAGCAGGAGTTCCCGGCTCGGCGGCAGGCTGACGGATGCGACCGGTTCGGGCAAGGACCGTTGGTCGGCGACGCTGAACAGGCGAATCTGCTCGACCTCGTCGCCGAAGAATTCCACCCGGTAGGGGTGCGAGGCGACCGGCGGAAAGACGTCGAGAATACCGCCGCGCACGGCGAACTCGCCGCGCCGGGTGACCATGTCGACGCGGGCGTAGGCCACATTGACCAGCTGCAGCACGATCGCCGAGAGGTCGTGCCCGCGGGCTCCGACCGTCAGTTCGATCGGTTCGTAGTCGGTGAGGTTGTCGGCGACCGGCTGCAGGGCGGCTCGCACCGAGGCGACGACGATAAGCGGATGCCGCTCGCGCGCGTCCTGCTCCTGCCACTCGCGCATCCGCCGCAGGGCGTGCAGGCGCTTGCCGACGATCTCGGCGCTCGGGCTCAGGCGTTCGTGCGGGAGGGTTTCCCAGGCTGGAAAGTCGATGATCTCCGCGCTCGTGGCGAAGCAGCCGAGGTTCTCGCGCAGCGCCTCGGACTCGCGGCCGGTCGCGGTGATGACGAACAGCGCCTGAGCATCATCGCGGCGCAGGTCGAGCAGCGCGGCGAGCAGCGGGGCACGTATGCCCTCGGTCAGACTGAAATCAGCATCCCGGCTGGCATAGGCGAGGGCGTTGTCGAACGTGGAGGCGCGCGCGAGCGCTGCGATTAAGCCCTGAAGGATCACTGAACGAGTCTATCTACGCGGGCGAGTGGAACTTCTGTTGGGCCGCCACGACGCCGTCGGTGGCGATCAATTCGATCGCGTCGGCGGCATCCGCTATTAAAACGGGCAGAATGCTGCGCTCGGCGGCTGCGAAGTCGTGCAACACGAAGTCGGCCGCGTTCTGGCGGCCCGGCGGCCGGCCGATGCCCATGCGGATGCGAATGAACTCGTTGCTTCCGGTGGCCGCAATAATGTCGCGCAGGCCGTTGTGGCCGCCGTGACCGCCGCCAACCTTGATCTTGAGGGTGTCGAAGGGCAGGTCCAGGTCATCGTGCACGACGATGAGGCGGGAAATGGGCAGCGAGTAGAAGCTCAGCAGCGCGGCGACCGGGCTGCCGGAGACGTTCATAAACGTGGTTGGCTTGGCCAGCACCAGCTTGGGTGCGCCGGGAGCCAGTCGCCCCTCGGCGACCAGGGCGGCGGTTTTGTGACGCTTGAAATTCGCGGGCAGACGATTGGCGAGTTGCCCTGTGACCATCTGCCCGACGTTGTGGCGGTTGCCAGCGTAGTCGGGCCCGGGGTTACCGAGCCCGACTACGAGCCACAGGTTCGTATCCAGGGGAATCCTCCGCCTAAGTGTTGGAAAACCCCGCGAGAACCGAGTGAAGATAATTGTTACGCGGCGGGCGGCGTGGCGGCCGGGGTGCCAGCAGTGATGACCTCGGTCTCCTCGGACTCGTCCTCGCCACGCGGCGTGTGGACGTAGATGACCAGGGTCTCGGGGTCGGACACGAGCACGGCGCCAGCGGGCAGCGTGACGTCCTTGGCGTGCAGCTGCGCGCCGTCTTCGAGGCCCTCGATCGACAACTGGAGGTTCTCGGGGATGTCGGTGGCTTCAACCTCAAGCAGGAGCGACTTGGTGTCGAAGTCGGCCATGGTGCCGGGGAACGATTCGCCGGTGGTGTGTACGGGGACCTCAACCTGGACCTTTTCACCCTTGCGGACGACGATGAGGTCAATGTGCTCAATGATGGCCTTGACCGGGTCCTTCTGCACGTCCTTGACCAGCACAAGCTGCTTCTCGCCAGCGAGATCGAGCTCAAGAATCATGTTCTTGCGACGCAGCAGCAGACCGATGCGGTGCGAGGGCAGCGACACGTGCACCGGCTCGGTGCCGTGGCCGTAGATGACGGCCGGGATCAGGCCGAGCACGCGCAGCTTGCGGGCCGCACCCTTGCCAAAGTTTTCGCGCAGTTCAGCGACGACGGCATTTACTTCTTTTTTAGCCATGGTGTTACTCCTAGCGGGTATAAGACCCAGATCGTGGTCTTCGGGCCGAGGCCCGAAGATGGGGATACTGATTCAACTCGAACGCATGTCAGCGTGAGGAAAAGCCCAAGGTCTCGTCCGCCGCGTCGATCACGGATGCCGTCAGCCCGGTTGCCCGGGTGACGATATCCCTCGCCGAAGTTCGATTCTCAATCTTACACAGTTTGCGCCGCTCCCGCAGTCCGGGCGTGTCGCCCGCTGTAGCCGTGCCGCCCCAGCCGTTAGGGTCGGAGCATGCCCTCCAGCCTGCACAACCGCGTCGTCGATGCGGTTGGCACCCCCATCGTGGACGGCCGGATGCCGGCCGGGACGGTCATGCTCGCCGATCACATCGCCCTCGACCAGGGCGTCAGCCGATCGGTTGTGCGCGAGGCCGTGCGCGTGCTCGCCGCGATGGGATTGGTCGAATCGATCAAACGGGTCGGCATCCGCGTGCGTCCGCAATCGGGGTGGAATGCTTTCGATCCGACGCTTATTCGGTGGCGATTGGCCGGGCCGGAGCGTGGCGCACAGTTGCGCTCGCTGACCGAGCTGCGAGCATCCGTTGAGCCGATGGCGGCGGAGCTGGCTGCCGCACACTGCCCGCAGGCGATGTCGGGCGAGTTGATGACCGTGGCCGCGCAGATGCGCACGGTGGGGCGCGCCGGCGACCTGGAGCGATTTCTGACCCTGGACATCCATTTTCACCGGCTGGTCCTGCACGGCTCCGGCAATGAAATGTTTGCCAAGCTCGACGAGGTGATCGCCGCTGTACTGTCGGGGCGCACCGGCCTCGGCCTGATGCCCGAGAAGCCGCACGAGACCGCGCTGCAGTGGCACGTGGACGTGGCCGATGCCGTGCAGGGCGGGCACCCCGTGCAGGCCCGGGAGTCGATGGAGCTCATTATGCGGCGCACCATCGCTGAGGTGGAAGACTCCTGGGCCGATACCCCTCGGCTGTTCTTCCCAGCCGCGGAATAGTTGGGTCAGAACAGGCTGGCGACGAGGTAGATCGCCAGGGCGATGGTGAATCCGACCACACCAACCAGGGCCTGACCGACGGTCCAGGTCTTCAGAGTAGTCTTGGTGTCCATCTCGAAGAACCGGCTGATCAGCCAGAATCCTGAGTCGTTCACGTGGCCGGCGAAAACCGACCCGGCGGCCAGTGCCAGCACGATCGCGGCCAGCTCGACCGGGTTATAAGTCGAATTGCTCATGACGACCGGCTGCAGCAGGGCGGCGGAGGTGGTCAGTGCAACGGTGGCCGATCCCTGCGCGATCCGTACCACGGCGGCGATAACGAAACCGGCGACGATCACCGGCAGCCCAATGCTGTCGAGCGATTCGGCGATGGCAGTGCCGATACCACTGGCCTGCAACACCCCACCGAACATTCCACCAGCACCCGTGATCAAAATGACGGCGGCAACCGGGCCGAGCGCGCTGTCCACGACGGCCTCGATCAGACCCGACGACTTGCGCTTCTTCCAGCCGAGCAAGATCATGCCGAGGAGAACGGTGATGAGCAGGGCGACCGGGGTCTCGCCGAAGGCGCGCAGTACCTGCACCCAGGCGTCATCGAGCGACACCAGACCGGCTGTCGCTGCCATGTTCAATCCGGTATTGAGAAAGATCAGGCCGATCGGCAGCAACAACAGGGACAGAACGGTGCCGACCTTGGGGGCCGACTCGAATTCCTTGAAGTTGTCGGTCTTGCTGCTGAGAATAGACGGCACGGGAATGTTGTACTGGCGGCCAACGTACCCGCCGAACAAGCGCCCAACGACGAACCAGGTGGGGAGCGCCACGACCAGGCCGAAGATCAGCACCAGGCCGACATCCGCGCCGAGCAGGCCGGTCGCCGCGACGGGCCCCGGGTGCGGCGGAACGAAAATGTGCATGACCGAGAACGCCACGGCCGAGGGAAAGCCGTAGGCGAGGAACGATCCGCCCAAGCGACGGGCGACCGCGAAGATGATCGGTAGCATGACGACCAGGCCGGCATCGAAGAAGATCGGGAAGCCCAGCATCAGGGACGCGACACCGAGGGCCAACGGCGCGCGTTTCTCGCCGAATCTCTTGATCAGGGCATCCGTCAGCACCTGCGCGCCGCCGCTGGTTTCGAGCATGCGGCCGAGCATCGCACCGAGACCGACGAGCAGGGCGACGCCGGCGAGGGTTCCGCCGAATCCATTGAGCAGGGTCGACACCAGCCGATCGGTCGGAATTCCGGTGGCGACGGCTGTCAGGAGGCTCACGATAATCAGGGAGAGGAAGGCGTGCACCTTGAACTTCATAATCAGTACGAGGAGCAGCGCAATGGAGCCGGCAGCAACACCGAGCAGCGCGGGGGTGGACAATACCCAGTTCATGTCAAGTTCGGTCATCAGTGAGCGAGTTCTTCCTGGTTCATTTTTGTAATCATGTTCTGTACGAGTCCGACGATGTCGTCGGGAGTTCTGGTGAGTTCGATCCGCATTCCGGCCTCGTCGGCCGCGAGCGGTTCGAGGGCGGCGAACTGCGAATCGAGCAACGTGGCCGGCATATATTCGTGATTGCGGTGCGTCAGCCGTTCGGCGATCAGGGCCTGATCGCCGTAGAGCTCGACGAAGACCAGGGACGGTACGAGGTCACGCATCAGGTCGCGGTAGCTGCGCTTGAGCGCCGAACACGCCACGGTGAGCGCTTCACCGCCCTCGAGGGCCGCCGCCATGGTCTGGGCGATGTGGGTCAGCCACGGCAAGCGGTCCTCGTCGATCAGCGGATGCCCCGCCGCCATTTTCGCGCGGGCTGCAGCGCTGTGCAGGTCGTCGCCGTCTGCAAAGCGGATGCCGAGGGCATCGGCGATACCGCGGCCGACGGTGGACTTGCCGCACCCCTGCACACCCATGACGACGATGGGCAGCCCGGGGGCGGTCTGGCTGGTATCTGCGCTGTTCGTCTTTGACATTGTGCTCCGCATGCTCGGCCGTTGCTTCATTACATCGGATTAATTCGCGGTTTCATCGCAATAAATCTGATTTCAATCATCAACGCTAACACCACACTGTTCCCGATCAAATTCAGCTTCCGGGCCAGACATGGCCCTCAGGCCCGTGCACTAAAGTTGAAGATGGTCTGTTGAATACAGTCCCAAAGGAGAAAACGTGTCAGAGTCCCGTGCAGCGCAGGCAAATATTGGTGTCGTCGGACTGGCGGTGATGGGCTCGAACCTCGCCCGTAACCTCGCCGGTCGCGAGGGAAACACGGTCGCCGTGTACAACCGCTCCCCTGAGCGAACCCGCCTACTCACGACCGAACACCCGGAAGCGAACTTCGTCGCCTCCGAGAACATCGCCGACTTCGTCGCCTCGCTCACCAAGCCGCGCACCGCAATCATCATGGTGCAGGCCGGTAAGGGAACCGACGCCGTCATTACCCAGCTCTCCGAGCTGTTCGAACCCGGCGACATCATCGTCGACGGCGGCAACGCCGAATTCACCGACACCATCCGTCGCGAGAAGGAGCAGAGCGCCAAGGGCATCAACTTCGTCGGCGCCGGCATCTCCGGTGGCGAAGAGGGCGCTCTCAACGGCCCGAGCATTATGCCCGGCGGTTCGGTCGAGGCGTACAAAACCCTCGGCCCGATCCTCGAATCCATTGCCGCCGTCGTCGACGGTGTGCCCTGCGTCACCCACATCGGCACCGACGGTGCCGGTCACTTCGTCAAGATGATCCACAACGGCATCGAATATGCCGACATGCAGCTCATCGCCGAGGCTTACGACCTGCTCCGCAAGGTCGGCGGGCACTCCCCCGAAGCCATCGCCGACGTCTTCACCGATTGGAACGACGGGGAGCTCAACAGCTACCTCATCGAAATCACCGCCGAGATTCTGCGTCAGGTTGACGCCAAGACCGGAGCCCCGTTCATCGACGTCGTTCTCGACGAGGCCGGTTCGAAGGGAACCGGCGTCTGGACCGTGCAGAACTCGCTCGACCTCGGCGTTCCCGTCGGCGGAATCGCCGAAGCCGTCTTCGCTCGCGCCGTGTCCAGCCACCCGGAACAGCGCGGCCCCGTGCGCGCCACCCTCACGGCTCGCCCCGAGATCGCCGTGGTCGGTCACACCTTCCAGGAAGACGTACGCCAGGCGCTCTACGCCTCGAAGATTGTTGCCTACGCGCAGGGTTTCGACGCGATCATCGCCGGAGCCAAGAAGTACGGCTGGAACATCGACAAAGGCGCCATCGCCACCATCTGGCGCGGCGGTTGCATCATTCGTGCCCAGTTCCTCAACCGCATCGTGGATGCCTACAACAACGACCCGTCGATCCCGAGCCTGCTCGTCGACCCGTACTTCGCCGAGGCCATTGCCTCCGGTGAAGCCGCGTGGCGCCGCGTCGTCTCGACCGCCGCACTGTCGGGCATCCCGGTTCCCGGTTTCGGTTCGAGCCTGAGCTACTTCGACTCGCTCGCGAGCGAACGCCTTCCGGCCGCGCTCGTGCAGGGACAGCGCGACTTCTTCGGCGCGCACACCTACCACCGCGTAGACATGCCCGGCACCTTCCACACGCTGTGGTCGGGCGACCGCAGCGAGATCGCCACGGAAGCGTCGACTCACTAGGCCCGCAGTTCTGCCGGCCGGCAGCATCCACTTATATAACGGATGCTGCCGGCCGTTTTGTCTACCCGGGTCGCTTCACACCCACGTCTGGAATACTTGGACTCCCCATGACTGACAACCACCCCGAGCTCTCCGGTTACGAGCCGAACGACAACTACCGTCCGCTGCGCGGCAAGCACTTCACCGCAATTTTGCGGGTCGCTGTCGTGCTCGGGCTCATTGCCCTGGTGGTGCCGGGCGTGCTCACGACCATGCGGGTCGCCTCCGACACCGCGGCCAACGCCTGCGTGGCCGCGGTGGCCCAGTACTATCCCTTCGCCGTCGACTTCGATGCCCGCTTCGACCTGACCGGACCCGGCGGATTCGGCTGGCAGTGTTATGCGATCGACCAGAACGAGCGCGACACTTTCGTCACGCCGCTCGGCATCATCCCCGCCGCGCCGCGCCAGCTGGCCCCCGCCACCCGCACCTAGCTGCGCTGCGCAGGACTTGCGCCAGTGCGCGGAACCTGCGCCAGTGCGCGGAACCTGCGCCAGTGCGCGGGAGTTCGGCCTCCCGCGCAGCGGCGAAACTCCCGCGCTGGGTGAAACGGATGCCTGCTGCAGCATCCGTCGGAACTTGGTTGCCGAGCCGTGAGTTCTGACCCGAAAATGACGGCAAAGTCATATGGTCGTAGCAACGCTCTAGTGATTGGAGCGTTTTATGGTCAAGTTGTTTCCGCCGAATACTCGCACTGAGTTCAT
>NZ_PJJT01000025.1:0-2900 GCF_002929615.1 Cryobacterium sp. M91
CGGAAGTTCACCGCGACGCGCAAGAGCCAGCTCTGGCTGACCGACATCACCGAGCACCGCACCGACGAGGGCAAGATCTACCTTTGCGCCTTCAAGTACGTCTACTCGAACAAGATCGTCGGCTACTCCATCGACTCCCGAATGAAAGCGTCGCTGGCCGTCGCCGTCGCCCGGAACGCGATCGGGCAGCGGACCATCGAGGGGACGATCCTGCACTCCGACCGCGGGTCGCAATTCCGGTCTAACGCCTTCGTCCGGGTGCTAAAGAACAACGGCATCACTGGATCGATGGGCCGCGTCGGCGCGTGTGGCGACAACGCCGCGATGGAGTCGTTCTTCGCGTTGCTGCAGAAGAACGTCCTCGACCGGCAACGCTGGGCTACCCGGGACGAGCTCCGCCTGGCGATGGTGGTGTGGATTGAACGGACCTACCACCGCCGGCGACGACAACGCCGCCTCGGCAAACTCACCCCGATCGAGTTTGAGACAATAAACATGGCCCTCAACGCCGCCTAAAACCACTAACCCCCAGAGTCAACTGAACTCGGGGCAGTCCCCTTCGTACCCGGCCCGCTCGAGCATCCGCCCCATCTTCACAGCCGATTCAGGGTTCGACAGGACCGTGTCAAGAACTATCCGATCGCCTGATCGAATCGCATCCGCGCGAGCCCCTTTCGACAGCTGCGAAGATTCATCGTGCACCAAAGAAGCGAGCTCTCGAGGATAGAACCGCTCTCCCCCGTCATGGAGCACCCGCACATCATCCGGAACGACCCAGCCCTCGTAGCTTCCATCCGCGATCGCCTCGCGCAGCAAAACATCCTTGAAATGATCCGCATCAATCACCCGCCACTGATCAGCGCTGCCTCCGGCCGCCGCGATCACCTGGCCAAGCACTGTCGACTTACCCGCGCCCGGAGGACCCGCCAACACAATCGCCTTGCGATCAGTCAAAACATTCGGCTGTTCCTCACGAAACTCCGCCCGCACGCGCGCATGAAACTGCTGTCGTTCAAAAGTCAGGTCACCGTCGATGAACCACGCCGGATTGTTGATCGTGGCATTCGGTGCGTCGGCACGCAAAGAACCACCTGAGCGGGAAAACTCGCTCAGGTGGCTCTCATGGCGCTCAATCAAATCGGGCGTCATTGCTTCCCAGCATGGCGGCGCAACTGCGCGGCCTCGTAAATCTCACCGTCGATCAGGCCCTGCTGCAGCGCCTCCTCGACGTCATACCACGTGCCCTCACCAGGCTCCCAAACGTCGTTGAACTCGTCCGCCTTGGGCTTCGGCAAATACGGCCACCGCGCCAACTCATCAATCACCTGGGCGCGATCGATGAAACCCCCGGAATAGCGCTGAGCAATTTCAAACGGAGTAGCCCCATGGAACGTCGGACGCAGATCAGCGATGCCCCTGGCTCGCGCAAGAATCTTATTAACCGCCGGCTGCGACAAGGCCAAGATACGCGCAATCTCACGCTGGCTCGCATTCTCCGCAGCCGCACGCGCAGCACGCAAATAATCCAAATCAACGGTGTCACGCCGCGCCTTGACCCGCACCAATTCCGCTAGCGCGGCTGGCTTCTCCATAGTGCTCATCTTCATACCTCCGATAACTAAAGTTATCACTTTGAGAGGAGGAAGTCTAGAGCCGTCTCTCAACCCATGGGTTGGACGACACATAGGTTATGAGACAGATTGCGCTTCGGAAGCCCTTCCGAAATATGACTTATTGCTATCGGTTTGCGGCGGGACGTGACCGTTTGGAGCGGCCACCGCGCTGTCGCGGCTTGTGATCACAGTGACGCGGCTCGCGCGCCTAAGAGCCTGCCTGACTGATAGTGAAAGCGGTCAAAAATCCCACAGCGACGAAAAGCCCCGTAAGCATGTGATGTTCTTCGAAGGCTTCGGGGATCATGGTGTCGGCAAGCATCGCCAGGATGGCCCCCGCGGCCGTCGCGGTGATGAACGCGACAAGTCCGACCGAGGCGCTTTGCAAACTGACATACCCAATAAGAGAGGCGATCCCGGAGACCAGGGCAATCCCCCCCCAGACGCCAAACACGTAACCGGCGCTCCGGCCGGCCTTCTTCATTCCCGCCGTACTGGAAAGACCTTCCGGCACGTTAGAAATAAAGATTGCTGCCAGGATTGCCGGGCTGACCGCACCCCCCGCAACGAGTCCCAGCCCGAGGACGACGGATTCGGGGATACCGTCGAGGAGGGCGCCAACTGCGATTGCGGTCCCGCTGCCCGGACTCTCCTTTTCAGAGGGCTGTTTCTCTCCGGAGCGTTTCCGGTGTTTGGCTCCCCGCCGTGCGAGAAGTGCGTTCGCTGCGACGAAGACCACCGCACCCGCCAGGAAACCGGCCGCGGTCGGCCACAGGCCCCCGGCGCGGGCAGCTTCGTCAACCAAATCGAAGGCTAGCGCCGAAACCAGCACACCCGCACCAAAAGACATGATCAGGGAAACGAATTTAGCGGGGATGCTCCACCACCACGCCAACGCAGAACCAAGAACCAGTGCCGCGCCGGCAAGCGTTCCCCAAAACAGAGCCTGCAGCCAAACCGGCATGGTCTTAACCCTTCCCAGAATCCGGTCGCGGTTTCTGTGTTCCTGGTTCAATACTGGGCTGCATTCGTTGACGACAAAAAACTTCGCACCGTACGGGTGGTGCCAAACAGGAAACTTGTACCGACGGCAATTGAATCTAGACCAAATTCAACCGCCCACCTTCCGCGACCCAGCTGCGATTGTAGCCGCTCAGGACATCAGGGAAGGCACGGACCGGTGCGGCGCCACCGGCGATGTTAACGCCGGGCCAAAACAGGGCCAATAGTGCCGTTTGAAAACAGGACCACTATCTGTGTTTTCTACTATGTCGTATCAGCGGCGGG
>NZ_PJJT01000029.1:0-3358 GCF_002929615.1 Cryobacterium sp. M91
TATTCGGCGGCCCCGAAACGCACTACTGACCGCATCACTCCGTGGCCCCCGAGGTCAATATCGATGGCCCCCAGCAGGGCTAATACTCACTCTGTCGCCGCCGCGGCTGAGGCGATGCCGGCTCGTCTTGCCGGATGACGCTGGAATGGGGGCGACGCCGACAAGGGCCGCGAACTGCGCTTCAGTGGCGATGCGTTCGGGGTTGTCGCCCACGGTGACGAGGAGCTGGCTGGCTACTTCGATGCCAACGCCGGGGACGTCCCGCAACAGCGGTGCGCTGTCCCGGAGGATCTCTGCCAGCGCCTTATCGGTGTCAAGAATCTCCCGCTCGAGAAATTGGTATCGGGCGGCGAGCTTCTTCAAAGTGAGGGCCGTTGCCGTGCCAGGATCTGTGAGGTTTCCTACTGGACGGGAGCGTTCCAACGCCAGGATGAGTTGTGCGCTCCTCAGGGCGCGAAACCTGCTCCGCACATGCTCGGGAGCGGAGACGAGGATTCCCTTGATCTGGTTGATGGAGATGGTGCGCGCCTTCATCGCTGAGCTGCGAGCGGCGCGGAGGACGCGGAGGCATTCGACGGGGCCGTCTTTGGTTTTCGGCGTCGAGATGCCTCGTTCCGCCAAGACCGATTCCGCTGCTTGGTAGGCGTCCAAAGGATCCGATTTTCCGCGTAAGCGCCGTGCTTGGCGGTTGGGTCGGTTGACCTCGTGGACGGGGAGTCCTGCTGTTCGCAGAACTCGACTGAGTTCCGCTCCGTAGCTGCCGGTTCCTTCGACGCCCACGCCGATGACCAGACCGAAGTGGGTGATGACGGCGAGGACGTTCCGGTAACCGGACCCGGCCGCCAGGAATTCTTCAGCAGCGAGGTGTTTGCCGTGGTCGTCGATGATGGCGACGTAGAGAGTATCGGAGTGGGTGTCGACGCCGACGATGATATTCGGTATCTCTGTTGCCATGATGAAATTGCCTTTCCATTGCGTCCATCTGGGTGAAAGATGGGCACGTTGGCCAGGTGGGCAGACAAGACGGTAATGGGAATTCGCTTCAGGCTCCTATAAAGTCATGTCCGCCTGGTCAGCGCACCGTGAGCAGCCTTGAGGCCGCGGACAGATCACGTAAAAGACAATCCTTTGGGACGTCAGTCAGGGTTAGGGTCACGCAGCCTCAAGACTCTTCTCATCATTACCGTCAGGGTTGGGTGAGGCCAGTAGCTAATAGCAAGTCCGCCGTGTGACGTAGGGCGAGAATCAGGAATCACCACCACGTCCAGCCCGTCTGTGATCGCCGTGCGCGACGATAGTCATATGAGTAGTACCGGACCCCGAGCTGGTGGTCCGACCTCGAGAAGGTCGTTCAGTCCAGCGCAGAAGCTTGCCCATTTGGCTGCGTATGACGCGGCGATCAAGGACCACGAGGGCGGCGCGTATCTGCACACCGAGGGGTTGCACTCCTCGCAGATCACGGAGTGGCGCAAGCTTCGTGACGCCGGTGTCCTTGCGGGGAAGAAGGCCGGTGAGAAGATTGGCCGGTTGACGCCGGAGCAAGCGGAAATAGCCCGGTTGCGCCGCCAGCTGAGCAGGACCGAGCAGCGCCTCGAGACGACGGGGGTGGCGTTGGAGGTCATGTCAAAAATGCACGAGCTACTCGAAAGTCTTTCGAAGAGCTCGCGGGACGAAACACCGCATACGAAGCCGTAATGATCGCTTACCGCGAACTGGCTAGCCGAGGGATCTCGACTCGCGTCGCGGCCGACTTGGTCGGGATACCTCGAGCGACCGCCACCAGGAAACCACGCATCCCGATGGCTGGGCCGTCGCCGATACCGGCGAACAAGATCGATGATGCCGGCCGCCGGCAGATTCTCGCTGTCGTCAATTCGGAGTCGTTCGTGGATCTGCCGCCGATTCAGATTTACGCGCAGCTGCTGGATGCGGGCACGTACTTGTGCTCAATATCAACGATGTATCGGGTGTTGAACGAGAACCAGCAGGTCCAGGACCGCCGCCGCCAGGCACGCCATCCGGCCCGGGCGATCCCGGAATTGATCGCCACGGGACCCGGCCAGGTGCTCAGCTGGGATATTACGAAACTCGCTGGACCGGTCAAGGGGAAGTACTTCGATGCCTACGTGATGATCGATATTTACTCCCGCTACATCGTCGGCGCGTATGTCCACTCGTCGGAATCGGGCGAGCTGGCAGTAGAGATGATGAAGGAAATCTTCGGCATTCACGGCGTCCCTCAGGTCGTGCACGCTGACCGCGGCACATCAATGACGTCCAAGACCGTCGCCGCATTGTTATCTGATCTGGAGGTCACCAAGTCGCATTCGAGGCCGCGCGTGAGCAACGATAATCCCTACAGCGAGGCGTGGTTCAAGACCCTCAAATTCGCTCCGACGTTCCCCGAACGCTTCGGCTCCCTCACCGACGCGAAGACCTTCATGGCCTCGTTCGTCGACGGCTACAACCACGAACATCGCCATTCCGGGATCGGCCTCAATACGCCAGCAGACGTTCATTACGGCCTCGCCGAGGCGAAGGCCGTCGAACAGGCAGCGACGCTGGACGCGGCCAGGGCACGCTTCCCCGAGCGATTCAGCACCAGCCACGCACCAAAGAACCTGACCATTCCCGCGACGGCATGGATCAACAAACCGGCCGACAAACCGACTGAGAACGACGGGCTCGAACTAGGGCGTGTCTCCTAACGGCTTCAGCCAGATTGTGATGGCCCGCAGGATGACTCCGCCGCGGTAGTTGACGGCGAGCTTGTCGTATCGGGTCGCGATGCCGCGCCATTGTTTGAACGCCTGAAAGCATCGCTCGATCACGTTGCGGCGTTTGTAGGCCTCCTTGTCGAATCCTGGAGGCCGGCCGCCTTTCCCTCCCCGCCGTTTGCGGTTGGCGATGTGGTCGGATTTCTCCGGAATCACGGCTTGGATGCCGCGGTCGCACAGAAGCTTTCTGTTCGCCTGTGACGCATAAGCTTTATCGGCCATGGCGCGATCAGGCTTGGTCCGAGGACGCCCCGTGCCGCGGCGTGGCACTCTCAAGCTCGACATTACGTGCGGAAACATGGGCGAGTCACCGCCCTGCCCGTACCCAGAAGAAGGACGAGAGGACGCATATTCGCGTCGCACAGCGCGTGGATCTTCGTGGTNGTACCCAGAAGAAGGACGAGAGGACGCATATTCGCGTCGCACAGCGCGTGGATCTTCGTGGTCAAACCACCCCGTGACCGGCCAATTGCATGATCAGGTGGCTCGACAAGCAGATCCGTGTAATTTGACAGTTCCCCCCGTGGCCCGGCCGAGGTTCGTGCCGTGTTGATGCGCCCGGTTCACGGTCGAGTCCACCG
>NZ_PJJT01000090.1:0-339 GCF_002929615.1 Cryobacterium sp. M91
TTGGAAAGCCGTCGCGGATCCCGACGGCACCGTCCACTGGACCAGCCCCGCCGGCAAGCACTACGCCACCGACCCCGCCACCCGCATCAACCCACCGCGACAACAAGCACCACCGCCAGCCCCGCCCGCACCGCTGCCGCCAGCCGAACCGATCAGCGATCCGTGGAATAGCGACTGGAACACCAGCTGGAACACCCCGCGGGACACCGACCCCACCGAGCCCCCACCGTTCTAGGGTCGACGGACAGGGTGAACACCACCGATTCTCAATGAATGCTGCGTCGTCAGATTGCTGTCGTTGGGCGCAGCCCCCCCCCCCCCCCCCATGGGAGGGCGGGG
>NZ_PJJT01000090.1:348-347468 GCF_002929615.1 Cryobacterium sp. M91
CCCCCCCCCCGCAATGGAAGGTCGGGGAGTTAGCGGCGGAGGCGCAGCCAAAGACCGGCCAGGGGTGGCAGGGTCAGGGTTGCGGAGGCGGGGCGACCGGCCCAGGGCTCGTTGTAGGCCTCGACGCTGCCCTGGTTACCCACCCCGGAACCACCGAAGTCTCCGGCATCCGTGTTGAGAATCTCCTCCCACGCTCCGGCGAATGGCAGCCCCACCCGGTAGTCCGTGTGCGGCTGCCCGGCGAAGTTGAAGAAGCACGCGACCGGAACGCCGTGGTTGTCCCAGCGCAGGAACGACACGATGTTTTGGCTCGCGGCACCGCCGTCGAGCAGCTCAAAACCACCCGGGTCGTTGTCGCGGCTCCACAGACTCGCGTTGTCGCGGTAGACCCGGTTGAGCTGACCGACCAGGTTGAACAGGCCGCGGTGCGCCGGCTGGTCGAGCATCCACCAGTCCAGGCCGCGCTCCTCGCTCCACTCCGAACGTTGTCCGAACTCGCTGCCCATGAACAACAGCTGCTTGCCCGGGTGCGCCCACATGAATGAGAGGTAGGCGCGCACGTTGGCAAGCTGCTGCCAGGAGTCGCCGGGCATCTTCGACACCAGGGCGCCCTTGCCGTGCACGACCTCGTCATGGCTGATCGGCAGCAGAAAATTCTCGCTGAACGCGTAGATGAACGAGAACGTGATGTCGTTGTGGTGGTACGAGCGGTACATCGGGTCGACCTGCATATACTCGAGCGAGTCGTGCATCCAGCCCATGTTCCACTTGAACCCGAAGCCGAGCCCGCCGCCGCTGGTCGGCGCCGTGACCCCGCCCCAGTTGGTGGATTCCTCAGCGATCATGATGGTGCCGGGGTTGCGTTTGTAAGCGGTCGCGGTGATCTCCTGCAGCAGGCTGATCGCCTCGAGGTTCTCGTTGCCGCCATACTGGTTCGGCTCCCACTGGCCGTCTTCGCGCGAATAGTCGAGGTAGAGCATCGAGGCGACCGCGTCGACGCGCAGGGCATCAATATGGAATTCCTCGAGCCAGTACAGGGCATTGGCGACGAGGAAATTGCGCACCTGCATCTGACCGAAGTCGAAGATGTACGTTCCCCAGTCCAGCTGTTCACCGCGGCGCGGGTCCGGGTGCTCATACAGGGCCTGACCGTCGAAGCGGGCGAGGGCGAAGTCGTCTTTGGGAAAGTGGCCGGGCACCCAGTCCATGATCACGCCGATGCCGGCCTGGTGCAGCCGATCGATCAGGTAGCGCAGGTCGTCTGGCGAGCCGAACCGGCTGGTCGGCGCGTAATAGCCGCTGACCTGATAGCCCCACGATCCGCCAAACGGATGCTCAGCCAGGGGCATGAATTCCACGTGCGTGAAGCTGAGTTCGTTCAGGTACCCGACCAGCTCGTCGGCGAGTTCCCGGTAACCGAGCCCGGGTCGCCAGGAGCCCACGTGCATCTCGTAGATGCTCATGGCCTGGTTGTGCGGATCGGTGGCGCTACGGTTGGCGAGCCATTCGGTATCCGCCCATTCGTAGTTCGACGCGGTAACGACCGACGCCGTCTGCGGTGGAACTTCGGCGAGGCGGGCCATCGGGTCGGCCTTATCGATCCAGGCGCCGGACTGCGTGAGCAGCTGGAACTTGTAGTTGGTGCCGAGCGCCAGGCCCGGAATGAACAGTTCCCACACGCCGGTGCTGCCCATGTTGCGCATGGCGTGGGTAGAGCCGCTCCACCCGTTGAAGTCACCGATGACCCGCGCGGCCTGCGCGTGCGGCGCCCAGACGGCAAACGAGGTACCGGTCGAACTGGCCGTGACGCCCTGGTGCTGACGGTGGTGTGCTCCCAGCACGTCCCATAGGCGTTCGTGGCGGCCCTCGCCGATCAGGTGCAGGTCGAGTTCGCCGAGGGTCGGAATGAAGCGGTAGGGGTCGTCGCAGATCCACGGTGGCGCCGACTCATAACGGGCTTCGATCGTATAGTCGCTGAGCCCGACGGTGCTTTCGCCCTGCCAGATGCCGTGCGCGAGGTGGGCCAGCTCAACGTGCGACCCGTTGGCGAGAATCGCGAACACCTCGGTGGCGAGTGGACGCAGCGCCCGGATGGAGACGCGCGGGTCGGACACGCCGGTCTGGTGGGCGAGGTGCTGGCCGAGGATTTCGTGCGGGTTGTAGTACCGGCCGGCGGCGACGGCCTCGAGCACGTGCTCGGGTATGGTCGCGGGTTCGATCGGGGCCGAGTTCTCCTGGACTGTGCTGGGTCCGGATTTCGGGGACTGTGCCTTCTTGCCGTCGATTTTCTTTGCCTGACCCTTCGTATCCGTGGACTCGTGCTTCTGGTGTTTCTTGTGTTTCTTGTCTTTTTCTTTGTGACCGCTCATGCTGGGGCCGAAGTGTGCGGTGTGACGTGCAGAATATGCACCGGCTCTGTGAAGGCGTCGAGTCGCACGAAGTTGTCGGCCGCCCAGGTCCAGGTGGCTCCGGAGACTAGATCGTGCACGTCGAAGTTGTCACCGCGGACAATGCCGAACCGGGTGACGTCGAGGTGCACGATCGTTTCGCGCACGGAGTGCGGGTCGACGTTGGCGACGATGATGAGAGCATCCGCTTGGCCGGTGCCGGTGAACGCGGCGTCGAGGTACTTGCTGTAGACCAGAATCGAGTCGTCGTCACTGGCGTGGATGTCGAGGTTGCGCAGTTGCGCCAGCGCCGGATGCTCGGCCCGAATGCGGTTGAGCAGGGTGAGGTAGGGCGCGAGGGACTTGCCGAGTTCCTCGGCCTTGCTCCAGTCGCGCGGCCGATACTCGTACTTCTCGTTGTCGATGCTCTCTTCGGCGCCGGGCCGGGCGACGTTTTCGAACAGGTCGAAACCCGCGTAGACGCCCCAGCTAGGCGCTGCCGTAGCGGCGAGGGCCGCGCGAATCTTGAACGCGGCCGGGCCGCCGAACTGCAGATACTCGGTGAGAATATCCGGCGTGTTCACAAACAGGTTGGGGCGCAGAAAATCGGCCGTGTCGTTGGCGAGGCCGTCGAAGAATTCCTCGAGCTCAGTCTTCGTGTTGCGCCAGGTGAAGTAGGTGTACGACTGCTGGAAGCCGACCTTGCCGAGCGCCTGCATGAGCGCCGGGCGGGTGAACGCCTCGGCCAGGAACACCACGTCGGGCTCGGTCTGATTGACTTCGGCGATCAGCCACTCCCAGAAGTCCAGCGGCTTGGTGTGGGGGTTATCGACCCGAAAGATGCGCACGTCGAGGCTGATCCAGTAGCGGAGCAGGCGCAACGCCTCGAGCCGGATGCCGGCCGGATCGTTGTCGAAATTGATCGGGTAGATGTCCTGGTATTTTTTCGGCGGGTTCTCGGCGTAGGCGATGGAGCCGTCGGGCAGGGTCGTGAACCACTCCGGGTGCTGCTGCACCCAGGGGTGGTCGGGGGAGGCCTGCAGGGCAAAGTCGAGGGCGATCTCAATGCCGAGGTCCGCCGCTTTTTTCAGAAAGGACTTGAAATCGGCGACGGTGCCGAGGTCGGGGTGGATGGCATCGTGGCCGCCGTCGGCCGAGCCGATCGCCCACGGCGAGCCAGGATCACCGGGGGCGACTGTGAGTGAGTTGTTTGGACCCTTGCGGAAGGCCTGCCCGATCGGGTGGATCGGCGGCAGATACAGCACGTTGAACCCCATCGCCGCGACGGCGGGCAGGCGTTTCGCGGCGGTGGGGAACGTTCCGCTCTTCCAGCTGCCATCTTTTTGCCGAACGGCGCCCTCCGAGCGCGGGAAGAACTCGTACCACGAGCCCACCCCAGCCCTGGCACGTTCGACGATGATGGTGCGTTCGGCCGAGAGCGAAGCCAGCCCGGCGAGGGGGTGAGCGGCGATGGCTTGCCGCAGCGCGGCATCCGCGACCGCGAGTAGTCGTGCAGCGGCCGGCTTGCTGGTGTCGGCGAGGGCGGTCGCTGCGGCCTGAAACAGGCGGCGGGCCGCGAGCGGGCGATTCTGGTCGATGGCGGCCTGCTGCAGCAGCGCGCCGCCGATGCTGAACATGAGTTCCACGTCGATGCCGGCCGGAACCTTGATCTGCGCGTTGTGTTCCCAGGTGGCGAACTCGTCGGCATAAGCACGCACCCGATACCTCCAGTGGCCGGCGACGCCGAGGAGCACCTGCACGCCGTAGCGGTCGGTCCCCTCGCCCTGCAGCAGCATGGGATGCCGGGTTTCGCTGCCGTCGGGCGCCGTGAGCTGCAGGTCGACGCCGATCAGGTCGTGGCCCTCACGAAAAGCGGTCGCGCCAAATGGGACGACCTCGCCGGCGAAGGCGCGGGCCGGCCATTGGTTGTCGGTCAGCTGAGGCGAGAGATCGAGAACGGGGATACGGCCAATGGCTGCGCCGGAGGCACCGCTAGCCTCTTGTGGAGACGCACCGGCCGTGGCGCTGCTCGATGCTGTCGGCAGGGTCGTCTTTTTTGCTGCTGTCTTGGCCACAGAATGACCGTAGCGTGAAAGCGTGGCAATCATGCTCGCCTCGCGCCACCCTCGCCCGCGGGACGCGAACATTCGGCGTTACGTGTTCGCCATCTGGCACCCCTAAGGTTGACTTCGTGAAGGCGATCCGCAAATTTACCGTCCGTGCCGTCCTCCCCGCGCCCCTCGCGGCGCTGGAGGAGCTTGCCGGCAATCTTCGCTGGTCGTGGCACGAGCCCACCCGCCAGCTGTTCGAGCGCATCGCCCCCGAGCTCTGGCGCGAGATCGGCACCGACCCGGTCGCCCTGCTCGGCGCCGTCGACCCGCACCGTCTCGACGATCTCGCCCAGAACCACGATTATGTGGCCGAGGTCAACTCCGCCCGAGACGCCCTGCGCGACTATCTGGAGCAGCCGCGCTGGTATCAGAGCCTCGAAGGCGAGAAGCCCGCCGCGATAGCGTATTTCTCACCGGAATTCGGTATCGCCGCCGCGCTGCCGCAATACTCCGGCGGCCTGGGCATTCTGGCCGGCGACCACCTCAAGAGCGCCTCCGACCTCGGTCTGCCACTCGTCGGCGTTGGCTTGTTCTACCGCGCCGGCTACTTCAGCCAGTCCATCTCGCCGGACGGCTGGCAGATGGAAAGCTACCCGCTGCTCGACCCCGACGGGCTGCCGCTCTCCGTGTTGCGCCGAGCCGACGGCTCTGCAGTGCAGGTCTCGCTCGCCCTGCCGGATGACCGAACCCTGCATGCCCGGGTCTGGCAGGCCAAGGTCGGTCGGGTGCGCCTGCTGCTGCTCGACGCCGACATTCCCGAAAACGCCGACGACCTGCGCCTGGTCACCGACCGGCTCTACGGCGGCGGCGGCGAACACCGCCTGTTGCAGGAGCTGCTGCTCGGCATCGGCGGCGCACGCGCCGTCAAACTGTGGAGCTCGCTGCACGGTTTGCCCGAACCCGAAGTGTTCCACACCAATGAGGGCCACGCCGGCTTTCTCGGTCTGGAGCGCATTTCGAGCCTGATCGGCGAGGGCTTGAGCTTTCAGGAAGCCCTGCAGGTGGCCCGCGCCGGAACCGTCTTCACCACCCATACCCCGGTCGCCGCCGGCATCGATCGGTTTGAACGCTCCCTGGTTCGCCGCTATTTCGGCACCGACCTGCTGCCCGGCGTCGACGTGGAGGACCTGCTCGCTCTCGGGGCCGAAAGCTACGCCGGCGGTTCCTCCGACGTGTTCAACATGGCCATTATGGGCCTGCGCTTGGGCCAGCACGCCAACGGCGTGTCGACCCTGCACGGGGAGGTCAGCCGCCGCATGTTCAACGGCCTCTGGCCCGGTTTTGATTCAGCGGATGTCCCGATCACGTCGATCACGAACGGCGTGCACGCCCCGAGCTGGACCGACCCGGCGCTCAAGAGCCTCGCGCTGAATAAACTCGGCACCAGTGACACGTCAACGGCCAACTGGGCCTCCGGTGAGGTCTCGGACCAGGATCTCTGGTCGGTGCGCGGTCAGATGCGCCTACAGTTCGTCGAGGATGCCCGCCGCCGCTTGCTGAACGCCTGGCGCGACCAGAACCCGGGGGGCATCGCTCCGGCCTGGATCGGCCGGGTCTTCGACCCGAACGTGCTGACCATCGGATTCGCCCGCCGCGTGCCCACCTACAAGCGCCTGACCCTGATGATGCACGACCCCGCGCGCTTGCGTGCCCTGCTACTGCACCCGGAGCATCCGATTCAGATCGTGATTGCCGGCAAATCGCACCCCGCCGATGAGGAAGGCAAACGGCTGATCCAGAAGATCGTGCAGTTCGCCGCCGATCCGGCGCTGCGCAGCCGCATCGCATTTCTGCCGGACTACAACATTGCGATGGCCCAGTTGATGTATCCGGGAACGGATGTCTGGCTCAACAATCCGCTCCGCCCGCTCGAAGCCTGCGGCACGAGCGGCATGAAGGCTGCGCTGAACGGCGCGCTCAACCTGTCGATCCTTGACGGTTGGTGGCCGGAATATTACGACGGCAAGAACGGCTGGGCGATTCCCTCGGCCGATTCCGCCGGTGATTCCGCTGAACGTGACCGGCTCGAGGCCGAAGCGCTCTACGAGCTGATCGAGCACCAGGTCGCGCCGATGTTCTACGAGCGTAACGCCGACGACGTGCCCGAACGCTGGGTCTCCAACATTCGGCACACGCTTTCGACGCTGTCACCGCAGCTGTCGGCGGATCGGATGGTGAGCGAGTACGTGGAGCGACTGTACCGTCCGGCCGGTCATTTTGAGGCGCTGATGTCGGCCAACAACTACCGGGCCGCCCGCGAACTGGCTGCCTGGAAGGGCAAGATCGTCTCCGCCTGGCCCCAGGTTGCCGTGACCCACGTCGAATCCGGCGGGGTCTCCTCGGTGCCCGAAGTGGGCGACGACCTTCACCTGCGGGCGCACGTGCAGCTGAACGGGCTGTCCGCCGACGATGTGATCGTCGAAGTCGTCTACGGCAAGAGCCTCGGTACCGACGAACTGCGCGATGTCGCGATTCAGGCGCTCGCTCCGGCTTCGCTGAAGAAAGCACCGGCCGGCGGAGCGACCCTGTTCACCGGAACGGTCGAACTCGACCGGGCCGGAGCCTTCGGCTACACCGTTCGGGTCGTGCCCAAGAACGCGCTGCTGATTAGCCCGGCCGAGATGGGTCTGGTCGCCGTCGCGAACTAGCGGTTGCGGCCGGCCCACCGGTTCACGTTGGCCGGCTCACGCTGGCCGGTTCACGTTGGCCGGCTCATGCTGGCCGGCTCATGCTGGTCGGTCAGGGACGCGCGGTGCTGCGCGGAACGAATGCTCCGTGCGCCCGCATCAGCTGCATCGAGGCCCCCGGCACGAACAGGCGAGCGCACGGCGCATGCTCGATGACCGAATCGCGCAGGTCGTCGTGACTGGAATCCCAGAGCAGCGTGTAGGCATCCACTCCCTCGTGTTTGGGCAGGGTGACGGTCTCATCCTGCTCGCGCGCGTTCACCACGAGCAGGATGCGGTTGAAGGCTTCGTGCTCCGGTGTGGACGCCGCCATGTACTGCAGGGTGCGTTCGGTGGGGGAATTCCAGGCGTCACCCTGCAGCGCGTCACCGGCGATGTTGTACCAGTCCAGTTGGCTGGCACTCGGGGTGGTCTCGCCGAACCGGCCGAAGTGTACCGGCCGTAATGCCGGGTTCTCCCGGCGCAGCTGCAGCAGCCGCCGGGTGACTCGGTGCAGGTCCTGCTGCCAATCGTCGAAGTCCCAGTTGAGCCAGGTCAGCTCGCTGTCCTGGCAGTAGGCGTTATTGTTGCCGCGCTGGCTGCGACCGAATTCGTCGCCGGCCGTGAGCATCGGAATTCCGGCCGATAACAGCAGCGTGCCGAGCAGATTACGCATGGCCTTGCGCCTTGTGGCCAGAATCGCCACGTCGCGGGTCGGGCCCTCGACGCCGTGGTTGTAGGAGCTGTTGTTGTCGGTTCCGTCACGGTTCGACTCGCCGTTGCCGAGGTTGTGCTTGCTGTTGTACGCGGTCAGGTCGGCGAGCGTGAACCCGTCGTGTGCGGTGATGAAATTGAGCGAGGCGAGTGGGCCGCGTTTCTCGGAGAACGTGTTCGAGGAACCGGCGACCCGGGTCGCGAACCGTCCGATCCCGCTGCCGGCTGAGCCGCTTTGGCGCAGGCTCTTTATATCCGAAAGCCAGAAGTCGCGCATGCGGTCGCGGTAGCGGTCGTTCCACTCGGTCCAGCCGGGTGGAAAATTGCCGGTCTGCCAGCCGCCCTGGCCGACATCCCACGGCTCCGCGATGAGCTTCACGCCAGCCAGATCCGGGTCGTCGCGAATCTGGGTGAGCAGCGGATGCTCCGGGTCGTAGACGACGCCGCCGTCGCGGCCGAGCGTCGTCGCCAGATCGAAGCGGAACCCGTCGATCTGCACATCGTTGGCCCAGTAGCGCAGCGAATCGAGTACGAGCCGTTTCGGCACGTCGTGGCTGAAGTTGACAGTATTGCCACAGCCGGTCACGTCGATGTAGGCACCGGACTCGTCCTGCCGGTAATAGCCTGCATTGTCGATGCCGCGCAGACTCGTGACCGGGCCGTTCCGACCCTCCTCGGCGGTGTGGTTGTAGACGACGTCAAGGATGACCTCGAGCCCCGCCTCGTGCAGCAGCTTGACCATGCCCTTGAACTCGCGCAGCACCGCTGCCGGCCCGGCGGACTGGGCAGCCTGAGTGGCGTAGTCGGCGTGCGGGGAAAAGAAATTGAGGGTGTTGTACCCCCAATAGTTGATCAAGCCCTGTTTGATCAGGCGCTGCTCGGACACGAACGCCTGCACCGGCAAGAGTTCAACCGCGGTCACGCCGAGGTCCGTCAGGTAAGCGATAGTGGATTCGTGGGCGAGACCGGCGTAGGTGCCCCGCAGTGCGGCCGGAACCAGCGGGTTCATCCGGCTGAGGCCGCGAACGTGCGCCTCGTAGACCACGGTGTGATCGAGGGCCGTGCCCGGTTTCTCGGCGCCGTTCCAATCGAAATCGTCGTCGATCACCGAGGACTGCCACAGTCCGGCGCCGACCCGAACCAGACCACGTGAATACGGTTCGATCAGAGTCTTCTCGGGGTGGAAAGAATTCTGTGGGCTGGCCGGACCTGACACACGGATGCCGTACCGGCGCCCCGGTGACAGCGTGCGCGATTTACCGGACCACACACCATGCGCGTCCTGCGTCATCGGTACGCTTTTGATGATCCAGTTCGGGTCGACCTCGTCGAACAGGCACAGGTCCATGGCGTCGGCATGTTCGGCCCAGACGCGGAGTTCGCCGCCGGCGCTGGTTAGTCGCACACCGAGGTTGCGCAGGGGATCGGCGGAACTCATGGATTCAAGAGTAATCAGTGTGGGGGAGGGTGACGACCACCGGCATCCGCTCGACTGTAAAATGGCAGGCATGGTTGTCTATTTGGATCATGCGGCGACCACGCCCATGCTTCCCGCCGCTATTGCCGCCTACGCCGAAGCGATGAGCGTCGTCGGTAACCCCGCGTCCGTGCACAGCCAGGGTCAAAATGCGAAACGGATGCTCGAAGAGTCGCGTGAAATCGTGGCCACGAGCCTCGCCTGTGACCCGATCGAGGTCGTTTTCACCGGCAGCGGCACCGAGGCGATCAACCTCGGCATCAAGGGTTTGTACTGGGCGCGCGCACCACGCCGGCGCATTCTGGTGCCCGGCGGAGAACACCACGCCACGCTCGACACGGTCGAGTGGCTGGCTCAGCACGAAGACGCCATCGTCGAGTGGATTCCGCTCGACGACCGGGGCCGCATCGACCTCGGCGCGCTCGAGGCCGCCATTGCGCGTGACCCGCTCGATATCGCCCTGGTCAGCGTGATCATGGCCAACAACGAGGTCGGCACCATCGAACCTGTCGCGGAGGTGGCGGCGCTCGCCTCAGCCCACGGAATTCCGGTGCACGTCGATGCGGTCGCTGCCTACGGCTACATACCTGTCGATTTTCGCATCCTCGCGGCCGCGGGCGTGTCGGCGCTGAGCGTCTCGGCGCACAAGGTCCGCGGCCCGGTCGGCATCGGGGCGCTCGTGCTCGGTCGTGCCACGACCGTCGAACCTCTCATCCATGGTGGCGGCCAGCAGCGCAAGGTGCGCAGCGGCACCCAGGATGTCGCGGCGGCGGTCTCGTTCGCGGTGGCGGCATCGGCTCTCATCGCGCACGGCGATGAAAACGCTCGCCTGATGGCGCTGCGCGACCGCGTCATCGCTGGTGTGGCCCTGGTCGCGCCGGGGGCGCAGCTCAACGGCGACCCGACCCACCGGCTGCCCGGTAACGCCCATTTCAGTTTTCCGGGCTGCGAGGGCGACTCGTTACTGTTCGCCCTCGACGTTGCCGGCGTGTCGGTGTCGACCGGATCGGCCTGCCAGGCCGGCGTGCCTGAGCCCTCGCACGTGCTGCGAGCGATGGGACGCAGCGAGGTCGAATCCCGTGGGGCGCTGCGCATCACGCTCGGGCACACGTCGACCGACGCCGACGTCGACGCGCTGCTGGCGGCGCTGCCCGCGGCGCACGCCCTGGCGCTCGCCGCGGGCATGGCCGATCGAGTGCCCGGGCACTGACCCTTACGTTTGCGGGGTCAGCACTGGCGCGTACACTCGTTGGGTGAAGGTTTTAGCAGCAATGAGTGGCGGTGTTGATTCCGCCGTCGCAGCCGCGCGTGCGGTCGAAGCTGGACACGAGGTGGTTGGCGTGCATCTGGCGCTGAGCCGGATGCCGGGCACACTGCGCACCGGCAGCCGTGGCTGCTGCACCGTGGAAGATTCGATGGATGCCCAGCGTGCCGCCAACATCATGGGCATTCCCTACTATGTCTGGGACTTCTCGGAACGGTTCAAACTCGACGTCGTCGACGACTTCATCGCCGAGTACGCCGCCGGCCGCACGCCGAACCCGTGCATGCGCTGCAACGAGAAGATCAAGTTCGCCGCCCTGCTCGAAAAGGCCATGGCCCTCGGCTTCGACGCCGTCTGCACCGGCCACTATGCGAGTATCCTGACGGATGCCGATGGCAACAAGCAACTACACCGCGCGGCCGCCTGGGCGAAAGACCAGTCCTACGTGCTCGGTGTGCTCACCGCCGACCAGATCAACCACTCCATGTTTCCGCTCGGCGCCACGCCGACCAAGGCCGAGGTGCGCGCCGAAGCGGCCGAACGCGGCTTTTCGGTGGCGAACAAGCCCGACTCCTACGACATCTGCTTCATTCCTGACGGTGACACCAAGGGCTGGCTCGGCGAACGCGTCGCCCCGGTCACCGGCGACATTCTCGACCGGGAGGGCAACACGCTCGGCCAGCACGACGGCGCCGTTGCCTTCACCGTGGGCCAGCGTAAAGGGCTGTCGATCGGCACCCCGGCCGCCGACGGCAAGCCGCGCTTCGTGCTCGAGGTGCGCCCGATCACCAACACGGTCGTCGTCGGTCCCAAGGAGGCGCTCGCCATCAAGGAGATCGCCGGCAACAAGTACACCTGGGCGGGGCTTGCCCCCGAACATCCAGATGTCGCGTTCCCCTGTCACGTGCAGATCCGCGCCCACGCCGATCCGGTACCTGCGGTAGCCCAGGTCGTCTCGACCACCGCAGTGACCGGAGTCCCCGGCTCGGTCGAGTTGCGCATCATTCCGAACGAGCCGCTGGCTGGCGTCGCCCCCGGGCAGACCGCCGTGGTGTACGTCGGAACCCGGGTAGTCGGCCAATGCACCATCGACCGCACCGTCAGCGCCGTTCCGGTTGCTGTCACCGCTACTGATTCCACCGCTTCTGTTCCCACCGCTACTGTTTCCACCGCTTCGGCCAGCCCCGTCCCGGTCAATGCCTGAGTCCGTCGCTGCCACCACACCCGCCGCGCTGAGCGCGGCAGCCGCTGAGGCTGTCGACATCACCACCCGCGTGCTCGCCGCCCGTGACGCCTATTACGAGCGCGACACCGTCATCATCTCCGACGCCGAGTACGACCGGCTGGTTCAACACCTCGGCGAACTCGAGCGATTGCATCCCGAGCTGGCGAGCCAGGACAGCCCCACCCAAACGGTCGGCGGTCGAGCTGAAGTCACCCTGTTCGACCCGGTGACACACGCCGAACGCATGCTCAGCCTCGACAACGTTTTCTCTCTCGAAGAATTCGAGGCCTGGGCTCGCAAAGCCGCGGAGAACTCCGGCCGCGCGGTGCACTACCTGTGCGAGCTCAAGATCGACGGCCTCGCCATCAACCTGAGGTACGCCAATGGAGTGCTCGTCTCTGCCGCGACCCGTGGCGACGGGGTCGTCGGCGAAGACGTGACCGAGAATATCGACCTCGTACCCGGCATCCCTAGTCGCCTGGCTGGTACCGGGCATCCGTCACTCATGGAGGTGCGCGGAGAGGTGTTCTTTCCGACGGTCGCGTTCGACGAACTGAACTCGGCGCAGTCCGCGGCCGGCGAGCGGACGTTCGCCAACGCCCGCAACGCTGCGGCCGGGTCGTTGCGGCAGAAAGCCTCCGGCAAAAACGTGGACCCGCTGCGCCTCATGAAGGCGCGCCTGGGCCGGCTGCGCATGCTTGTTCACGGCATCGGTGCCTGGGAGAACCCGCCCGTGCACACCCAGTCCGAGGTCTACGGCCTGCTCCAAGGTTGGGGGCTGCCGACCAGCAGCTACTTTCGTGTGGTCCCCTCGGTCGCCGAGGCGGCTGAGTTCATCGAGTATTACGGAGCCCACCGCGGCAGCGTCGTACACGAGCTCGATGGCATCGTGATCAAGATCGATGAGCTCGCCCTGCACGCCGAGCTTGGCGCGACCAATCGGGCGCCGCGCTGGGCAATCGCCTACAAGTACCCACCCGAGCAGGTCAACACGAAACTGCTCGATATCGTCGTGAGTGTCGGCCGCACCGGCCGCGCCACCCCCTTCGCGGTCATGCAGAAAGTACTCGTGGCCGGCAGCGAGGTACGCCAGGCGACACTGCATAACCAGGACGTCGTCAAGGCCAAGGGGGTCCTGATCGGCGACACGATTGTGCTGCGCAAGGCCGGCGACGTCATTCCCGAGGTGCTGGGCCCGGTCGTCGAACTGCGCGACGGCACCGAACGCGAATTCGTCATGCCCCAGAACTGCCCGGAATGCGGCACCCCGCTGGCCCCGGCCAAAGAGGGCGACATCGACCTACGCTGCCCGAACGCGCGCAGCTGCCCCGCGCAGGTACGCGGCCGGGTCGAACACATTGGCAGCCGTGGGGGGCTCGACATCGAGGTGCTCGGCGAGGTCGCGGCTTCTGCGCTCACTCAGCCGACCGTGCCGGTCGACCCGCCGCTGTCGACCGAGGCCGGCTTGTTCGCCCTGAGACTGGCCGACCTGTTGCCAATCCAGGTGATCGTGCGCGACGCCGAAACGGGCTTGCCGAAGGAAGACGACGGGGTTGCGAAAATTCGTATGCCGTTTTGTCGCAATCCGAGTCCGGCCGAGAAGAAGCAGGGTCTGACCGGCCTGCAGCCGTCCTCCAGCGCGCTCAAGCTCCTGGCCGAGATCGAGAAGGCCAAGACGAAGCCGCTGTGGCGCATTCTGGTGAGCCTGAACATCCGTCATGTCGGCCCGGTCGCCGCCCGGGCATTGGCCAACCACTTCGGCTCACTCGACGCCGTTCGTGCGGCGACCCGCGAAGAACTCGCCGGGGTCGACGGGGTTGGCGGCATCATCGCCGACGCAGTGCTCGCCTGGTTCGTGGTGGACTGGCACGTCGATATCGTCACCCAGTGGGCTGCGGCCGGCGTGCAGTTCGCCACCCCGGGCCATCCCGGTCCGGGCGCGGCCGAGGCCGCCGGGGGAGTGCTCGCGGGGCTGACCGTCGTGGCCACCGGATCCCTCGAGGGCTTCACCCGGGAGGGCGCGCAGGAAGCTATCATCGCCGCCGGCGGTAAAAGCGCATCGAGCGTGTCCAAGAACACCGACTTCGTGGCAGCCGGGCCGGGCGCGGGATCGAAACTCGGCAAGGCCGAAACCCTCGGCATCCGAATCCTCGACGCCGACGAATTTCGAACTCTGCTCACGGAGGGGCCGGCCGGGTTGGCGACCGTGCCGGCATCCACGTAGGCTGCTGCACCGGCGCCGCGCTGAACGCGGGGCGGCACTCGCAAATGCCACCCCGCCGAACGCCGCGCCCAAATTAGAGCGTGTGCTGGTTGCGCTTTCGGTGTGGATTACTATCCGAACTCGAGTTCACGCCCGCATTCGTCAAGTCCGAGGGTAGAACACGCTGCGGCGAGTTCGTTCAACGGTGCCCTATTCGGGCTTGAGGATGACTTTGGTCCACCCGTCGTTGCGGTCACCGAAGTTCTTGTAGGCATCCACGGCTTTACTGAGCGGGACCTCGTGCGAAACGATCCACGACGGCTTGGCTTTGCCGACGGCAATCAGGTCGCGCAGTTGTCGATTATATTTCTTCACCGGGCATTGGCCGCTGCCCATACTCTGGCCTTTGAGCCACTGCAAGCCGTAGTCAATAGCAAGTTTGCCCTGTTTGGCGTTCTCGTCGAAGCCGCCGGGATCCGCCGGCAGGAAGACACCGACTACGCCGATGCCCCCGGTGATGCGCACGGACTGAATCAGCCGGTTCAGAGTCATGGCAGGATCCTCGGTGCCCTGGGGGTCGTGAGCCTGATAGCCGACGCATTCACATCCACGGTCAGCGCCGATACCCTTGGTCTGGTCCAGTACGAATTGCACCGGGTCCGTCTTCGAGTCATCAACGGCGATCGCGCCGATCTGCTCGGCCAGGGCCAGCCGGTCGGGGCGTCGGTCCACAACCCAGACTTTACTGGCGCCCTTGATCGTGGCAGACAGGGCAGCCATGAGTCCGACCGGGCCAGCGCCGTAGATCACGACCGTGTCACCGGGCATGACGCCGGCCATCTCGGTAGCGTGGTAGCCGGTAGGGAAGATGTCCGAGAGCATCACGTAATCGTTTTGCTTTTCTACGGCATCTTCACCCAGGCGCAGGCAGTTGTTGTCGCCGTAGGGCACACGCAGCATTTGGGCCTGCCCGCCGGGGTACGGACCCATGCCAGCAAAGCCGTAGGCGGCGCCGGCGCCGACGGGGTCTGGTTGAGTGGTCATGCAGTAGTTCGTGAAACCGCGTTCGCAGTTCTTGCAAAACCCGCAAGAAATATTGAACGGCAGTACGACGAGCTCGCCGACCTTGACCGCATCGACGCCGTTACCGACCTCGATGACCTCGCCCATGTTTTCGTGGCCAAACGTGCGTCCGACCGCGAAATCGGTACGTCCCTCATACATGTGCAGGTCTGAACCGCAAATATTTGTCGCTGTGATGCGCACGAGAACGTCAGTGGGGCGTTCGATCTTGGCATCTGGAACTTCTTCCACGGCGACCTCATTGGGTCCTTTGTAAACGACTGCTTTCATTTTTTCACTCCCTGAATTTGTGACCGTGTAGGACGGAGGGTCCGCCTTCACTTTCGGAGGTATTGAATGGATGAATGTCCGACAGCCCTAGACTGTGCAGAACATGAGCATGTATCAGTTTTATCACAATCCGACGGGACCTGCCACTGTGCTCCCGGAGGGGTGGCTGGCAGCGCGGTAACCATATTCAGCGCCCTCCGCCTGGCCGGAGCGCGCTTCAGAAATAAGTGGGCGGCGTCAGAGAATATCGAGCGGTTGTTTGCTGCGGGGCGCCGGGAATGCGCTATCCAGCGACAGGCAATCCTCGGCGTCGAGAACCACCGCGCCCGCGCCGACATTCTGCTGCACGTGCTCGAGCGAGGATGCTTTGGGGATCGCGATGACGCCCGGTTGCCTGATGACCCAGGCCAGCGCGATCTGGGCACCAGTCACTCCGTGGCGCTCTCCGATTTCGGCCAGTAGCGGATGCTCGAGCAGGGTCGGTCCCTGACCGAGTGGCGAGTACGCCATGAGCGGCATGCCTGCGCGTTGTTGCCAGGGCAGGAGATCAAACTCGATGCCCCGACTGCCGAGGTTGTAGAGCACCTGATTGGTGGCGCATCCGTCTGGTGCTCGCTCCAGGTCATCTTGGTCGAAATTCGATAACCCCCAGCTCCGGATCTTGCCCGCTGCACGGAGGTGTTCGAACCCGTCAACGGTCTCGGACAATGGAACACCGCCAGACCAATGCAGGAGGTAGACATCGAGCCGATCGGTTCCGAGCCGGCGCAGGCTGCGCTCGCACGCCGCCACCACGCCGCTCTGGCTCGCGTTGTGTGGATAGACCTTGCTCACCAGCACGACGTCATCGCGTCGGCCTCGGATGGCCTCGCCGACCAGTTCTTCCGAGGCGCCATCGCCATACATTTCGGCCGTGTCGATCACGATCAGGCCGGCATCGATCCCCGCGCAGAGGGCCGACACCTCGGCCTTTCGCTTCGCAGCGTCCTCACCGAGATGCCAGGTTCCCTGGCCGATGACGGGCACCTGGACGCCGTTGAAGAAGTCGGTTTCGCGCATGTGGTTCCTTACCTAGTGTGCATTTCCAGACGTTCTGGCTTACGTATTTTCAAGACTCAAAACAATCTTGCCCAGGTGCGAGTTCGCGGCCATGAGATCCTGCGCTTGTTGAACTTCGGTCCAGGGCAGGATCCGATCAATCGATGGGCGCAGTGCTGCGAAAGCCGGATCGACGTCGGACAGCAGCGCGGTGACGATAGCGGCTTTCTCCGCAGCGTCACGGGTACGAAAAGTGACCCCGATGATGCTTATTCGTTTGAAGGCCAGTGCTTCCAGATCAAGATCACCGTGGGCACCACCGAGGCGCCCCACACCGACTACGCGTCCCCGGAGCGCGGCGCAGCGAATATTATCCGCCAGATAGGGGCCGCCGACATGGTCGACGATGACGTCGACCCCGCGGCCATCCGTGAGTTCCAAAACCCGATTTGCAAAACCAGCCTCGCCAACCTCGACCACGTGATCGGCACCCGAAAAACGGAGCAGATCTGTTGCCCGGTCCGTGCGAACGGTGGCAATGATCAGTCCAGCGCCGAGATATTTTGCCAGCTGTACGCACTGAAGCCCCACCGTTGAGGCCGCCGCATGAACGAGCACCGTTTCGCCCGGCTCAAGCTCACCCGCAGTGCGGAGCGCGTTGTGCTCGGTCATCAACCCGAGGATGGCAGCAGCACCCTCCGCGTAGGTCCACGCCGGCGGAATCGGTATGACCAGCGCAGCGTCGACAACGACTTCCTCGCTCAAACCTCCACTGACGATGGCCATGACGCGGTCCCCGACGTGAACGCCCCTCACCTCGCTTCCCACCGTGACAACGTCGCCCGCGGCATCGAGCCCCACGACGACCGGACCGCTGCCCGGGTTGACCGGCTGGTGGGTTCCCGCGCGCTGGCCCAGGTCGGCACGGTTCACCGAAGCATTCCGCACACGGATCTTCACCTGATGCGGGCCCGGTGCAGGGCTTGAGAGATCCCGCATCGACAACACGGATCCGCCCGGCTTCTGCTCGACAACAATTGCTCTCATATCTGCCAGTGTGCTACTTCACGGTTACTTCCTGCCGAAATTTCGGCTCAGTGGAGACTTTTTTCTCCTCGTCGGCGATGCCTGGTTTTGTACGATCAACGCGAATCGCCTACCGGTGCCGGTGTCGGCGCCGGTCCTGGGCAGCGGATACGGACTTCACCAGGGGCGCGGGTGCCCACCTAACGCGGTCGGCGAATCGGGCGCGCGGCGGCTGGCGAATAGGATTGAATTATCCACCCCAATGCGTATCGGAGCACCATGTCTGAAATCACGGCCGAGCAGGTTGCCCATTTGGCATACCTTGCCCGGATCGACCTCAGCCCCCTCGAGATCACCAGTCTCACCCGTGACCTCGGCCAGATCGTCGACTCGATTGCCAAGGTCTCCGAGGTGGCCACCGCTGACACCCCGGCCACGAGCCACCCGATGCCGCTGACCAACGTCTACCGTGAGGACGTCGTCGTGCCGTCGCTGACGGTCGAGCAGGCCCTGTCCGGCGCCCCCGACCGCGCTGGCGACAAATTTCGCGTGCCCGCCATTCTGGACGAGGAGTAACCATGACCTATCTCACCAAGCTCTCCGCCGCCGCGCTCAGCGACCTCCTGGTGCGCAAGGAGGTCAGCGCGGTTGAGGCGACCCGCGCCCACCTCGACCACATCACGGCCGTCGACACCGACCTGCACGCTTTTCTGCACGTCGCCGCTGACGCCGCCCTGGCGACCGCCGCCGAGATCGACGCCCGCCGCGCAGCCGGTGAGGCGCTGAACCCGCTCGCCGGCGTGCCGATCGCGATCAAGGACGTGCTCGCCACCCAGGACATGCCCACCACCGCGGGGTCAAGAATTCTCGAGGGCTGGGTTCCGCCCTACGACGCGACCGTCGTTGCCCGACTGCGTGCGGCCGGCCTCGTGCCGCTCGGCAAGACCAACATGGACGAGTTCGCCATGGGCTCCTCCACCGAACACTCCGCCTACGGAATTACCCGCAACCCGTGGGACCGCGATCGTATCCCCGGTGGCTCCGGCGGTGGCTCGGCCGCGGCTGTCGCCTCGTTCCAGGCACCGCTCGCCCTCGGCAGCGACACCGGCGGATCCATCCGCCAGCCAGCCGCCGTCACCGGCTCGGTCGGCGTCAAGCCCACCTATGGCGGAGTCTCCCGCTACGGCGCCATCGCGCTCGCCTCGAGCCTCGACCAGGTCGGCCCCGTCTCTCGCACGGTCTACGACGCCGCCCTGCTGCACGACGTCATCGGTGGCCACGACCCGCTCGACTCCACCTCGCTGACCGACAGCTGGCCGTCGATGGCCGCAGCCGCCCAGGCAGGTCTCAAGGACGGCGCCCTCAAGGGCGTGCGCATCGGAGTTATCAAGGAACTCTCCGGCGACGGCTTCCAAGCCGGCGTCACCCAGCGCTTCAACGAAACCCTCGCGCTGCTCGTCGCCGCCGGCGCCGAGATCACCGAGATTTCCGCCCCGAACTTCGAGTACGCCGTCGCGGCCTACTACCTGATCCTGCCGGCCGAAGCGTCGAGCAACCTGGCCCGCTTCGACTCGGTGCGGTTCGGCATCCGCGTCAACCCGGCCAGCGGCTCGCTCACCAGCGAGCACGTGATGAGCGCCACCCGCGAGGCCGGTTTCGGGGCAGAGGTCAAGCGCCGCATCATCCTCGGCACCTACGCCCTGAGCGCTGGCTACTACGACGCCTACTATGGCAGCGCGCAGAAGGTGCGCACGCTCATTCAGCGTGACTTCGCCGCCGCGTTCAGCCAGGTCGACGTGCTCATGTCGCCCAGCTCCCCGACGACCGCGTTCAAATTCGGTGAAAAGCTAGCCGACCCGATGGCCATGTACATCAACGACGTCACCACCATCCCGGCGAACCTCGCCGGCGTGCCCGGAATGAGCATCCCGATCGGGCTCGCGCCGGAAGACGGCCTGCCGGTCGGCTTGCAGATCATGGCCCCCGCCAAAGCGGATGCCCGCCTCTACACCGTCGGCGCCGCGATCGAGCAGCTTCTCGAAGCGAGCTGGGGGCACACCATGCTCAGCCAGGCCCCAGCACTGACCCCGACCGAAATGTTTGCCAGCGAAGAGGGAGCCGTCTAATGGCCAAGCCAGAATTGATGGACTTCGACAAAGCGCTCGAATTGTTCGAGCCGGTGCTCGGCTTCGAGGTGCACGTCGAACTCAACACCAAAACCAAAATGTTCTGCGGCTGCGCCAACGAGTTCGGCTCCGGCGCCAACACGAACACCTGCCCCACCTGCCTCGGTCTGCCGGGCGGGCTGCCGCAGGTGAACAAGAAGGCGCTGGAATCCAGCATCCGTTTGGGGCTGGCATTGGGTTGTGAAATCGCGGAACACTCGCGGTTCGCCCGCAAGAACTACTTCTACCCCGACACGGCGAAGAACTTTCAGACCAGCCAGTACGACGACCCAATCTGCCATGACGGATCGATCACGATCGAACTCGAAAGCGGACGTCAGGTCACCGTCGAGATCGAACGTGCCCACATGGAAGACGATGCCGGCAAGCTCACCCACATGGGTGGTGCGACCGGACGCATCCAGGGTGCCGACTATTCGCTGGTCGACTACAACCGCGGCGGCGTGCCGCTGGTCGAAATCGTCACCCAGATGATCGAGGGTGCCGAACACGACGCCCCCGAGATCGGCAAGACCTACGTCGCGGCCATTCGCGAGATCGCCAAGGCGCTCGGCGTCTCCAACGCCCGGATGGAAGAGGGCAACGTGCGGTGCGACGCCAACGTCTCCCTGCGCCCGCGCGGGTCGAACGTGCTCGGCACCCGCACCGAAACCAAGAACGTCAACTCCCTGAGAAGCGTCGAACGCGCCGTGCGCTACGAGATCCAGCGTCAGGCGGCCGTGCTGTCTGGTGGCGGCACCATCACGCAGGAGACCCGGCATTGGCACGAAGACACCGGCATCACGAGCGCCGGTCGGCCCAAGAGCGACGCCGACGACTACCGCTACTTTCCGGAGCCCGACCTGCTGCCGATGGCGCCGTCGCGCGCCTGGGTCGAAGAGTTGCGCCTCACTCTGCCGGAGCCGCCCGCGGCCCGCCGCAAGCGTCTGCAGGCGGCGTGGGGTTTTGTGAACCTCGAGTTCCAGGACGTCGTGAATTCCGACCTGCTCGACGCGGTCGAGGCGACCGTCGCCGCCGGGGCATCCGCTCAGGCTGCGCGCAAGTGGTGGACCGGCGAGATCGCCCGGCTCGCCAACGTGGCCGGGGTCGCGGCCGACTCGCTCGTCACGCCGGAGCAGCTTGCCGCGCTGATCCAGCTGGTCGAGGCTGGCACCCTCACCGACCGCATGGCCCGCCAGGTGCTCGAAGGCGTCATCGCCGGCGAGGGTACCCCTGCCGAGGTCGTCGAGAACCGTGGCCTGGCCGTAGTGTCCGACGACGGCGCGCTCATCGCGGCCATTGACGCCGCGCTGAGCGGTCAGCCCGACGTGCTCGCCAAGATTCGCGATGGCAAGGTGCAGGCCGCCGGCGCGGTCATTGGCGCGGTCATGAAGGCCATGCGTGGCCAAGCGGATGCCGCGCGCGTGCGCGAGCTCGTGCTCGAACGCGCCCAGGCGATCGAGTAGCACGTGACAACTCAGGCTTTCGGCGTGGGCGTGCAGGTGATCGTGCACCTCGACCGCACCCGCTTTCCCGACTCCCTGATCGACGACCCGATCGGTGTGATCGTGGCTGCGGGGGAGTCGGAGGGGTCTGGGCTGTACGCACCGACCGTGGTGCGGGAAAAGTTCTGGGTGGTTCAGTTCGAGCAACCGTTCTTTGGCCTCGATGGCTCCGGCCCGCACGATTCGGCGCGCATTCCGCAGGGCCTCCTCGAAGCGGCGCCGGAGGCGTGACCGCTCCGGGGCCGGTCGGGCGTGAGCCATCGCAGCGGGACATCCGTCGGTGGCGGCAATACCTGGCCGACGAGCGGGCTGAGGCCGCGGTCTATCGTGACCTCGCCAACCGTCGGGCCGGTGAGGAGCGCCAGATTCTGCTCGCCCTCGCCGAAGCCGAGGGACGACACGAAGATCACTGGCGCCAACTGCTCGGCAGCGACGTGGGCTCGCCACGTCGTGGTGCCCTGCGCACCCGGTTTCTGGGGCTGCTGGCCCGCCGGTTCGGTTCGGTGTTCGTGCTCGCTCTCGCCCAACGGGCCGAGAGCCGCTCGCCCTACGATGCGGATGCCGACGCGACCAACGCGATGGCGGCCGACGAAACCGTGCACGAAGAGGTCGTGCGCGGCCTCGCCGCGCGCGGTCGCAAACGCCTGTCCGGTACCTTTCGCGCCGCCGTGTTCGGCGTCAATGACGGCCTGGTCAGTAACCTGGCCCTCGTGCTCGGCATCGGCGCCACCGGCGTACCGGCTGCAACGATTCTGTTCACCGGGATTGCCGGGTTGTTGGCCGGGGCGCTCTCGATGGGCGCTGGCGAATATGTCTCGGTGCGGTCCCAGCGGGAGTTGCTCGAAGCATCCACTCCGGCGGCACCGGCCAAGAGTGTGCTCTCGCACCTCGACCTCGCCGCCAACGAGCTGACCCTGGTCTACCGGGCCCGCGGTATGTCCGAGGATGAGGCCGAGACCTATGCCCGTGGCGTGCTGGCCACCGCGTATGCGGCGACCGGTCCGATTTCCGCGGTCACCAACGCGGCCGTCGAGCCCGACGAGCACGAAGCCATCGGCACGGGCACCGGCGCGGCCCTGTCGAGCTTCTGCTTCTTCGCATCCGGAGCGCTGCTGCCCGTGCTGCCCTACCTGTTCGGCCTGACCGGCTACCCGGCCATGATCCTGGCGACCGTCCTGGTCGGCGTGGCCTTGCTCGCGACCGGCGCCGTCGTCGGTTTGCTCTCCGGCGGGCCGCCGCTGAAGCGTGCCCTGCGGCAGCTCGTCATCGGCCTCGGCGCAGCCGCGGTGACCTATCTGCTCGGATGGGTGTTCGGCGCCTCGATCGGCTGACCCGCGGCCGGGCCGACAACGACGGCGAGTCCGGTCTGACCGCACCACCGGAACGCGTGTGCCCCATCGGCCAGTAGAGCCGGTGACGACGCCGGGTCGCGCAGGCGCTCGGTCAGCCCTGGCAGGCGCAGCAGCGCGCCGGTGGCGAGGTGGGCGTCGGTCGAGACGACGACCCGTGCGCTGGCGTTGATGAGCGTCACCCGCACACCGCTGGCGCCGAGGCGCGGCACGAGTTGGCGCTCGAGCTGATCTACCGACAGGTCGATTCCGACCACACCGATCAGCTCGGTCCCGCCGCGGTAGACCGGCAGGGTCAACGTGAGGGTGTATTCATCGGTGCACAGATAGTCCACGTAGGGCCCGGTCACGTGGCGGCGCCGGGTCTGGGCGGGAACGCGCCACCATTCCAACGCCGTGTAGTCGCGAAAACTCTCGTCGCGGGGGTCTTCAACCGTTTCCAGATGACGGATGCCGGTGGCCGGCAGCGCAGACCCCGCCGGGTTCTGCCCGCCCAGCCACCAGGCCAGGTGCCAGCCCAGGAAGCTCGGCGCGGAGACGAAACCGGCCCCGATCACCATCCCATCGGCGTCGGCGAATTCCGTTCGCATCAGGGTCTCGATCAAGGGATCGAGTGTGGTTCGGCCGCACTCGGGCTGGCTGGCGCAGTCTTCGACCTGCGCGGCCCAGCCCACGAGGCGTGCGAACACCGGGTCGAAGACGGCCGCTATCCAGGACACGCTGGCGAAGCCATGCGCCTCGTTGTGAACGAGCGGCTCGAACGTCATAAGCGGGTGTCCTCGGGCTCCGGTGTCGTTGTTCTGGCTTGCATCGGTGACACGGGGTCCTGTTCCAGAATGGACTTGGCCTCGATCAGCCACTCGATGGAGTCGGTGATCTGGTTCACGGTGAGCTGCCTGGCTCGAGCGCCGTTCTCGGCGACGAGGGCGGCGACCGTCTCCCGTTGTACCGCTCGGCAGCGTTCCCGCCGAAGTGGTTCGCTCAGGCTGAGCCAGAGCAGGGAGCCAAATTCGGCCTGCAAGCGCAGTTCTTCGCGCACAAGCCGGGCGGACTGGCTCAGCGCGGCCACCTCGAGACGGAACGTACCGTGGCCGCGGCGCGCGGCATCCGCTGTGAGGGCATCGGAGCGATCGAGAATGCGCTCGAGGTTGTCGATATCGGCTGCACTGGCGCGGTCGGCGGCGAGTTCGGCGGCCAGACCGGCGATCGCGGAATAGTGCACGCCGAAGTCGCGCACCTGAACCCGCGACCAGGCCAGCAGCCGTTCGTCCTGAAAATCGTTCGCGCCGCGCCCGGCGAACGTGACGAAACTGCCGCCGTCGCGGCCGCGCTTGGTGTGCACGAGCTTATTCCGACGCAGAATCTCGAGTGCTTCCCGGGCGGTGACCGTGGCGACGCCGAGCTGCCTGGCCAGCTCGGCCTCGCTCGGCAGACGCTCGCCATCGTGCAGCACCCCGAGCACGATGGCGTCGGTGAGACGCTGCAACACCAGTTCGGCCCGGCCGGCACCGTCGAGCGGCGCGAAAATAGCCGCGCGGGTTCCCGATCCGGCACGGATGGACTGCGGCATGGGCTGCTCATTTCAGGTTGTGACACGACCGTAACATCACGGCGCACTTTCATGACATCTAACTCCATATGATTACCCTGTGAGTGAGCAGGGAGATGTTCAATGATCAGGGAGCAAATGTGACCGGTGCGCAGCCCGCCATCCGCTTGAGCGGCCTGACCAAAAATTTCGGCTCGGTCAATGCCGTCGACGGGGTCGATCTCAACATCGTCGAGGGGGAATTCTTCTCCATGCTCGGGCCGTCCGGGTCGGGCAAAACCACGGTGCTGCGCCTGATCGCCGGCTTCGAACAGCCCACCAGTGGAACGATCTTGCTGCTCGGCCAGGACGTCACCGACCGGGCGCCGTTCGACCGCGACGTCAACACCGTGTTTCAGGACTACGCCCTGTTTCCGCACATGAGTGTGCTCGATAACGTGGCCTACGGGCTCCGGGTGCGCGGGGTTGCCAAACGAGCCAGGCAGGAGCAAGCCCGAGCGGCCCTCGACACCGTGCGGCTCGGCGGATTCGCCGATCGCAAGCCGAGCCAGCTCTCCGGCGGACAACGCCAGCGGGTCGCCCTGGCGCGGGCAACCGTCGTGCAACCCAAGGTCTTGCTGCTGGACGAACCCCTCGGCGCCCTCGACCTCAAGCTGCGCGAGCAGATGCAGGTCGAGCTCAAGGAACTGCAGCGCAACCTCGGCATCACATTCATCTTCGTAACCCACGATCAGCAGGAAGCGCTCACCCTCAGTGACCGCATCGCGGTGTTCAACGAGGGCAGGATCGAGCAGCTCGGCACCCCGGCCGAGATCTACGAGCGCCCTTCCTCGCCCTTCGTCGCCGCTTTCGTGGGCACGTCCAATATCTTCGACGATGACATCTCGCGCGCGCTGCTCGGCCGGAACGGCACCCACTCGGTGCGTCCGGAAAAGATCAGCGTGACCACGGAGAACCTGCCCCTGAACGCCGATCGCACGGCGGCCGGTGTTCTCGCGGAGGTCATCTACGTCGGAAGCAGCACCCAGATCATCGTCGACCTCGACGTCGGAACGCGCATCGTTGTGCTCGAGCAGAACGATGCGCACCGCGTGGCGACCAATGGACGCGGCGCCCGGGTCACCGTCGGCTGGAACGACTCCGACATCGTCACCCTCGCCGAACCTGCCCTCTCTTCCCGCCCCTGACCGATTCACGAATGGAGAACGTCATGAAACGCACCCCCGCACGCCGAACATCGCTCGCCCTCACCGGCGTCGCGATCCTGTCCACCGCCCTGCTCCTCACCGCCTGCGGTACCAGCCAGGGCGGCGGCACGACCGAACCGACCGAGGCTCAGACCGAACTCGGCGAGCTGGAGGGCAGCGTCTCCCTGCTGGCCTGGCCCGGCTACGTCGAGGACGGTAGCAACGATCCGGAGATCGACTGGGTCAGCGCCTTCGAAGACGAGACCGGCTGCACCGTCACCAGCAAAACCTACGGCACCTCCGACGAAGCGTTCAGCCTCATGAAGACCGGCGATTATGACGTCGTCGCCGCCTCCGGTGACGCCTCGCTGCGGCTCGTCGCGGCGGGTGACGTGGCCCCGGTCAACACCGACCTCATCCCCAACTATGAGGGCATCTTCGACTTTCTGAAGATGCAGTCCTGGAACAGTGTCGACGGCGTTTCCTACGGCATCCCGCACGGCTACGGCGCCAACCTGCTGATGTACAACACGGAGGTCGTCATCCCGGCGCCGACGTCCTGGGACGTCGTATTCGACAAGTCGTCCGCCTACAAGGGAGCGGTGACCGCCTACGATTCGCCGATTTCCATAGCGGATGCCGCCGTCTACCTCATGACGCACCAGCCGGAACTGGGAATTGAGAACCCGTACGCGCTGGACGAGACGCAGCTGGCGGCATCCGTTCAACTATTCAAGGATCAGCGCGTGAACATCGGCGAATACTGGTCGGACTACCTCAAGGAGGTGCAGGCCTTTGAGACCGGCGACACCGTCGTCGGAACCACCTGGCAGGTGATCCGCAACTCGCTCGCCGAGGGCACCCCGGCCGAGGTCGTGCTGCCCGACGAGGGGGCGACAGGCTGGTCGGACACCTGGATGATCGCCGCCAACGCCCAGAGCCCCAACTGTGCCTATGCCTGGCTCGACTACATCGCGAGCCCGGAGGCCAACGCGCAGGCCACCGAGTACTTCGGTGAGGCACCCTCCAACGCCGGTGCGTGCGACTTCACGGTCAACCCCGATCACTGCAAGAGCTACCACGCCGGCGATGCCGAGTACGCGGCGCAGATCTGGTACTGGTCAACGCCGATCGCCGAATGCCTCGATGGGCGCACCGACGTGGAATGCACCGACTACTCCGACTGGACCACGGCCTGGCAGGAGATCAAGGGCTAACGGCCCGAATCGAGGTAGATCATGACGGTTGACGCTCCCGCGCCTCCCCGCCGGGCGGTGGTGCCCCAGCAGCGGGGCACCATTGCCCGGCGGGGCTCGGTCTTTCTCAGTCGGCATCCGCGCCTGCGGCTGTCTCTGCTGCTGAGCGCACCCCTGTTCTGGCTCGGGCTGGTCTACATCGCGGCCCTAGCCGCGCTGTTGATCACCGCTCTGTGGACGGTCGACTCGTTCACCGGGCAGATCTCGCAGACCTGGACGCTCGACAACATCGTGGCGGTGCTGACCGGCTCGCTCTACCAAACCGTGACGCTGCGCACGGTGGGGGTGGCCTTGCTGGTGACGATCATCGACATTGTGATTGCCCTGCCGATCGCGTTCTACATGGCCAAGGTGGCCAGCCCCCGGGCTCAGCGCATCCTCGTGATCGCCATTCTGATGCCGCTCTGGGCGAGTTACCTCGTGAAGGCCTACGCTTGGCGCTCTGTTCTATCGCAGGGCGGCATCTTCGAATGGCTCGTGTCTCCGTTCGGCGGGCACAGCCCCGGTTACGGGCTGCCGGCGACGATCATCACCTTGTCATACCTCTGGCTGCCGTACGTGATTCTGCCGATATATGCGGGACTGGAGCGGGTACCGGATTCGCTGCTCGAGGCATCCGCCGATCTCGGCGGGGGTACCTGGTCGACGCTGCGCCTGGTGGTGCTGCCGATGATCTGGCCGGCCATCATCGCCGGGTCGATCTTCAGCTTCTCGCTATCGCTCGGTGACTACATCACCGTGAATATCGTCGGCGGGGCCAACCAGATGCTCGGCAACCTCGTCTATACCAATGTGGGCGCGGCGAACAACCTGCCGCTCGCTGCGGCGATCGCGCTCATTCCCATTCTGATTATCTTCGCCTACCTGGCCGCTGTGCGGCGCACGGGTGCGCTCAACAACCTGTAGGAGCCTGTCATGCGTCTGAGTCGACCGGCCCGCGGACTGCTCGCGGGCATCACCGCCGTGGTACTGGCCCTGATCTACCTGCCGCTGCTCGTGGTGTTCGTGAACTCGTTCAGCATTAGCAAGAATCTCACTTGGCCGCCGCCGGGCTTCACCCTGGAATGGTGGGCGAAGGCCTTTCAGAGCGAGGGTGCCCTGGACGCGGTCGTGACCAGCCTGCAGGTGGCGCTCGCCTCGACGGCGATCGCCCTCGTGCTCGGCACACTCATCTCGATCGGACTGCAACGCTTCGAATTCTTCGGCCGAGATGCCATCAGCCTGCTGGTCATCCTGCCGATCGCACTGCCCGGAATCGTTACCGGAATCGCCCTGAACAACGCCTTTCGCACCGGGTTGGGCGTGCAGCTGTCGATTTTGACGCTCATCATCGCCCACGCCACCTTCTGCATCGTGACCGTGTTCAACAACGTCATCGCCCGGCTGCGCCGCCTCGGCACCAGCCTCGAAGACGCATCCTCAGACCTCGGCGCCGGCATCTGGACCACATTTCGGCTGGTCACCTTTCCACAATTGCGCTCGGCGCTGTTTGCCGGGGGACTGCTCGCCTTCGCGCTGAGCTTTGACGAGATCATCGTGACGACGTTCACGGCCGGGTCGAGTGTGAAGACGCTGCCGCTGTGGATTCTGGACAACCTATTCCGGCCCAACCAGGCCCCGGTCGTCAACGTCATCGCCGTGGTGCTCGTGCTGATCTCGATCATTCCCATCTACTTCGCGCAGCGGATCGCCGGCGCCGAGAAGGTCGTGCGCTAGCCGTTTCGCCCCCTCCCCCGCGCATAACTCCTGCAGAACGTGAGAACGGATGCCGCCCGCCCGCGTGAATGCACGGCGGCGGCCTCAGCCGGCAGGGAATTGCCGGAGTTATGCAGGAGAGGGCTCGTCACCGGGAGGTAGAGCCGCAGGCCGGGTTCGGGTTAGGGTTTTTCGGTGGGTAGACAGGACGGCAGTGGGCGGCAGGTGTCGGCGCGGGACGTCGACGACCGTTCTGCGACCGTGCTGCACGTCGACCTCGACGCGTTTTTCGTCTCGGTCGAGTTGCTGTCGCACCCCGAATTCGTCAACCTGCCCGTGATCGTCGGCCATCGCGGCGGCCGGTCGGTCGTCACTGCGGCCAACTACATCGCCCGCAAATACGGCGTGAACTCGGCTATGCCGATGGCGCTCGCGCTGCGGCAATGCCCGAATGCAATCGTGCTCGAGCCGCACATAGGGCTCTATCGGGACTTTTCCAGCCGGGTCATGAGCATTTTCGATGACGTGACCCCGCTGGTGGAACGGCTCGGCATCGACGAGGCCTTCCTCGACGTGGCCGGCGCGACCAACCTGTTTGGCTCACCGGCCGTGATCGGCGAACTCATTCGCGCCCGGGTGTTCGCCGAGACCGGGCTGGTCTGCTCGGTGGGCGCGGCCTCTACCAAGTTCGTCGCCAAACTTGCCTCCGGCCTGGCCAAACCGAACGGACTGCTCGTCGTTCCCGCCGAGGATACGGTCGAGTTTCTGCATCCGCTGCCCGTCGCTGCGCTGTGGGGCGTCGGGGCCGCCACTGAGCAGGCGCTGAGCAGACTCGGCCTGAAATTGATCGGCGACATCGCGCACACGCCGCTGGCGGTACTGCGCAAAGCGCTGGGGGAGGTATCCGGTCAGAAACTGTTCGACCTGTCCTGGGGTCGCGACCCGCGCGCGGTGACGCTCGAGCGGGAGGAGAAGAGCGTCGGTCACGAGGTGACTTTTGAACACGATGTGACGGATATCGACCGGTTGCGCAGCGAATTGCTGCGGCAGTGCGACCTCGTTGCCGTGCGGCTGCGTCGGGGTGATCTCGTGGCCCGGCGGGTCGCCCTCAAGCTGCGCTACACCGACTTCAGTACGGTGACCCGGTCGCGCACCCTCGCCGAACCTAGCAATGTGGGCCGGCGCATCTACGAGGAAGCGGTGGCGGCGTTCGACCTGCTGGCAGCCTCCGGCATTCGGGTGCGTCTGATCGGGGTGCGTGCGGAGCAGCTCGGCACGGCATCTGGATCGGTTGGACTCTGGGACCCGGACGAGGACTGGCGGGGCGCGGAGCTGGCCGTGGATACCGTGACCGAGCGATTCGGAGCGGGAACCGTGCGCCCGGCTTCGCACTTCACACCTCGCCCCTGAAGTCTCAGCCACGCTAACCTGATGGCATGACCAGCCTCCCGGAAAAACTCGCAGAAACGTTCCGTTCCGCCGGTGTGAAGTCGGCGTACGGTGACCCTGTACAGATCGATGGCGTCACCCTGGTGCCCGTCGCGCTCGCCTACTACGGCTTCGGCGGCGGTGATGCCGGTGAGGGCGGGGCCGGGTCCGGCGGGGGAGGAGGCGGCGTTTCGCTGCCGATCGGCGCGTACGTCAAGTCGGGCGGTACAGCCCGGTTCGAGCCGAACGTCATCGCCCTGCTCGCCGTCGGTGTGCCGTTCCTTATAGTCACCGGCCGCGCCTTGGCCCGGGTGATTCGAGCCCTAAAGAAGTAGTCGCTTTCTGCACGGGGCCCGGGCCCGGAAACCGGGCCCATGATAGATCATGGGCCCACGGAGCTAAGGTGGGCCCGGGCGGGTGTGGCGCAACCGCCGCGCGGCGCGCGGACGGCGCGGGCGACGCGCGAAGCGTCGCCGCGCCCAGCGCGGCACTCTTGGGCGCAGCCAGGCCGGAAAGTGCCAGGGGCCGCTCACCGGCAGACCCTGCGCAATTCGCCGCCGCCGTAGAACGAACCGGCGCATGAGCAGCAGGTACAGGCCCGCCAAAACGAGCAGAATGCCGATGCTCATGTCGTGATCCCCATGTCGTCAGTCTAAACGGGGCACTATACTTGATTATGATCACGGGAGTCCGGTACACCGGGCTGAGAGGAAGCTGACCAAGCTTCGACCGTCGAACCTGATCTGGATCATGCCAGCGCAGGGAGGCTTCTCAATCCCGTGCCCTGTATTCACCTACGGAAAGGGCACGAAACAGTGCACGCTACAACGAGTTCACTCAAGCAATCCGCTCCGGCGGGAGCCACGAAGCGCAACTTTCGCTGGCGCGTCGTCGACATCGTCGTCGCCAGCGTCATCGGCGTCGCGAGCGGTGTCATCTTCCTCGTCTGGAATCAGGCGAGCAACCCCCTGAGCGGTCTGCTTTCGCCGCTGCTGCCGGGCCTGTCGGCTCTCCTGGGCGGAGGCTGGCTGTTCGCTGGCGTGCTCGGTGGTCTCATCATTCGCAAACCCGGGGCCGCGCTCTACACGGAGCTCCTAGCCGCCGTCGTTTCCACGCTGATCGGCAACCAATGGGGACCACTGACTCTGGTGTCAGGCCTGGTGCAGGGACTTGGCGCCGAGCTTGTCTTCGCTCTGTTCCTTTACACGAACTATCGTCTGTACGTCGTGTTGTTGGCGGGCGCTGGGGCCGGACTTGCCATGGCCATCAACGACCTGGTGCTGTGGTATCCCGGTTCAGCGAGCGCATTCGCGACGATTTATATCGTGAGCGCGATTATTTCGGGCGTCGTTATCGCCGGGCTCCTGTCCTGGTTCGCTGCGCGCGGCCTGGCTCGCACGGGCGCGCTCAACCGCTTCGCGGCGGGTCGCATCGCCGGTCGAACCGCGATCTAGGCGAGCGGATGCTGGTGGGCGCGACGCGGGGAGGTGCATCCGTCGACGCCCGCGACTGGGGTTGGCGCCATTCCGGTCGGCGGCGCTGGGCGGTGAGCGAGCTGTCCCTCCGCATCGAGCCTGGCGAGCGGATTCTCCTGCTCGGTGCATCCGGTTCGGGAAAATCGACGCTGCTGCACGCGCTGGCTGGCGTGCTCGGCGGCGACGAAGAGGGCGAGCAACGCGGTACTCTGCGCGTGAACGGCGCCGAGCCTGGCAACGCCAGGGGTCAGGTCGGCCTGGTCCTCCAGGACCCCGACTCGCAGGTAATTCTCGCTCGCGTCGGCGATGATGTCGCCTTCGGTTGCGAAAATATCGGCGTGCCGCGTGGGGAAATTTGGCGGCGCGTACAGGATGCCCTCGAGATGGTCGGCCTCGACGTCCCCGTTGGCCACCCGACGTCCGCCTTGTCGGGCGGCCAAAAACAGCGTCTTGCTCTCGCCGGAGTGTTGGCCATGCAGCCGGGTCTGCTGCTCCTCGACGAGCCGACGGCAAATCTCGATCCGGTCGGTGTGCGGGAGGTGCGCGAGTCCGTCGCCCGCGTTCTGGCACACACTGACTCGACGTTCATCGTTATTGAACATCGGGTTGAGATCTGGAAGGACCTCGTCGACCGGGTGATCGTTCTGGGTGCCGACGGGGGAGTCCTGGCCGACGGATCCCCGAGCGACGTTCTCCTCGCGCAGGGAGTTGCACTGACCGCCTCCGGCGTCTGGGTGCCCGGTGTGCCACACACGCTTCCCATAAGGCCTCCGCGAGAGACCGGTCAGCCAACGCTCTTGTCGACTAATTCTCTCGCGATTGCGCGCACTCGGGATTGTGTGGTTGCCGAAAATATCGACCTTGAGGTGCCGGAGGCCTGCGCTCTGCTCATCACCGGACCCAACGGAGCCGGCAAGTCCACCCTCGCGCTCACCCTGGCGGGGCTCCTGCGCCCCGCCGCCGGGCGGGTCGTCGCCAGCAGCGCTCTCGCCGCCGGCGCAGGCAGTGACCCGATCCGCTGGAAATCGCGCCAGCTTCTGAGTCGAGTGGGCACCGTCTTTCAAGACCCGGAACACCAGTTCGTCGCTGGCACCGTGCGCGCCGAACTGGCCGTCGGTCCGCGAGCCCTCGGTCTGTCGGACGCACTGCTGCACCGGCGCGTCGACGATCTGCTGGAGCGCCTTCGCCTGGACCACCTCGCCGAGGCCAACCCATTCACCCTGTCCGGTGGCGAGAAACGACGTCTGTCGGTCGCCACAGTGCTGGCCACCCAACCTCGACTTCTGGTGCTGGACGAACCCACGTTCGGTCAGGATTTTCGCACCTGGCAGGAGATCGTTGCGCTGCTGCGTGACCTCCTGGATGCGGGCACCGCCATCGTCGCGGTCTCCCACGACGCAGACTTCGTTGCCGCCGTCGCTGATCGGGAATTTCGAGTCGAGGGCCGCGGCTCCAAGTACGATCTCAGCGCGGTTCTGCCATGAGTGTCTTGACACCCACGCGGGGAGTGCGAGCGATCGACCGGATCAATCCGGTCGCGAAACTCGCTGCCGCGCTCCTGCTCGCCGCAGTCCTGGTGCTGACCATTGATTGGGTCTCCGCCGCCGTCGCCCTGGCCTGCGAAATGCTGCTCTTTCTGTGGGCGGGGCTTACTCTTCGAGTCTTCTTGTGGCGAACCGCGCTGGTCTGGCTGGCTGCACCGTCCACCGGAATCACGACGCTGCTGTATGGCCAGGCCTCCGGTCAGGAATATTGGTCATTCGGACTCATCCAGGTAACCGATGGCTCAATCGATCTGGCCCTCGCCACGACCCTGCGGGTGCTCGCGATCGGGCTGCCTGCCGTCGTCCTGTTCATCACCGTCGATCCCACCGATCTCGCCGACGGGCTGGGACAGGTCGTGCACTTGCCAGCCCGGTTCGTGCTCGGCGGACTTGCGGCGCTGCGGATGGTCGGGCTGTTCATCGAGGACTGGCGTGCCCTGGGACTAGCCCGCCGGGCACGCGGGGTAGCGGATGGCGCGGTGCTGCGCCGCCTGGGCAACCAGACCTTCGCGCTCCTCGTGTTGTCCATTCGGCGGGGCAGTAAACTCGCCACCGCCATGGAAGCGCGTGGCTTCGGCGCCCCCATCCAACGCACCTGGGCTCGGAGTTCAACGTTCGGCCTGCGGGAATGGTCACTCATCGGGATCGGGCTGATGATCGCCGTTTTGGCCGTCATGATCTCGGTATCAACCGGAAACTGGAACTTTGTCTTCGCCTAAATCTGTGCGCGTCACGACCCTGCTGGCGCCGGTGTTCCAGGCCGTCGCCGCCGCCGGGCCGAACCCGGTGGTGCTCATCGATGGGCCGAGTGGTGCGGGCAAGAGCACCCTCGCCGACGCCCTCGTGGCAGAGTGGCCGGGCAGCCAAACCCCGCAGCTTGTGCGGATGGACGATATCTACCCCGGCTGGGACGGCCTCGACGCGGCCATCGACCACCTGCGCCGGTACCTTCTCGAACCCCGACGCACCGGGCGGCCGGCGGCCTGGCAGCGCTACGACTGGAGCGCGAATCAGCGAGCCGAGTGGCATCCGCTGACTAAAGAACGACCACTGGTCGTTGAGGGCTGCGGAACGCTCGCGGCCGCACATGAGCCGCTCAGCGACGTGCGCGTGTGGCTCACCGCCGACGATGACCTGCGCAAACAACGAGCGCTCGACCGCGACGGCGAGGCGTTTCGAACGCACTGGGACCAGTGGCAGGACGAATGGACGGCCTACCTCACGCAGGAGGCACCCGAACGTCGTGCCACCGTGCGCCTGCGGGCGGGCCGGTAGGCGACGAGAGCGGGCGACACGCGCCAGCGCGCCCACCGGGTAACCCGGGGCGCACAGGACTAGATTGATTGCCATGAATACCTTCGACCGTGACGATGCCGGTGCCCCCACCCTGTATATCGCCGAGTTCATCGACGGCCCGCTCGGGGGCCAGATCGATTCCCGGGCGCTCGTGCGCGGTAAACACGCGGCCCGCATCAGCATGGTCGCCGCCGTCGCCGGTCTGGAATCGGTGTTCTGGTACGACGAGGTCGACGAACGCGACGTCAACGGGCAACGCCGCGTGCGCTACTTCTTCGACAAGGGCGAGAGTGATCCGATCGACACCGAGGTGGAACCGATTTAACTACTGGTCGAGCAGCGCCGTGATCATCACGATCGGGTGCAGCAATCGCCACCCCAGCCCCGGATTGTTGATCGCCTGGTCGAGTTTCAGCGCGGCCGAGAGTTCCTCCCCGGCCACGGTGAGCTGCACCTCTCCGACGTTCGCGCCGGTGCGCGCGGTGGCGAAATCCTTGAGTGTGACCGTGGCAGCCTCCGGCGTGGCGGTCTGCCAGGCATAACGGGTGCGCGAGACGCCGACCACGGCGGAAGCCTCGTCACCCCAGGCCGATTCGAACGTCGCGTACTCGTCGCCAGCAGCCAGTACCGGCAGCGGACCGACTCCAGCGCGGGCGCTCTCCATTAGGGCGGTGAGGTCCGCGGTGAGTGCATCGTAGGTCGGTTCGCCGATGAAAGCGCCCGAGAACGTGAAGCTCGACGCGCCATCGCTGACCTCGGCGGTGAACAGAAAACAGACGCCGGCGGCATCCGTGTAGCTGCGCGAAATACCGGTGATGTCCTCCTCGGGCAGAAACGAAGTGGTGTTCTCGACACCGCGACGGTCCGCCAAAGCGGATGCCGGGCGCTCCAGGATCGAAGACACGACCGGGTCGGTCGCGGCGAGACCCGCGAGGCGAGCCAGATCGGTAGCGGTCCCAGCGCTGCCATCGCCCAGGCCGGTAGCGTCGACAACGGCGGAGCCGGTCAACCCGTTGTCGGCGAGCCAGGCGTTGGCGGCTTCAACGTAGGCGTCGAGCGAGCCGAAGGCCCAGCGCGCCACACTGTCGGCGTGGTTGTTGCTCGAGCCCAGCAGCAGTGCCTGTAATAATTCCAGCTCCGTCCACTGCTCGTCGGCGAAGACCGTGACCGAGCGGGCACCGACTTGGTCGTAGTCCAGATAGCTCTGAAAGTCGGCGGCAGTCAAAGTCACCACGGGGCCGGCTTCCCCGTCCGCGATCGGCTTGGCATCGAGAACGACGAGGGCGGTGACAACCTTGGCGATGGATGCCATCGGCAGTGCTTCCGCCGTTCCGGCGACGGCGATCGGCTCCGCAGCTTGCGAAACGGTACCGGTCGACGTGGTACCGGTCGACGTGGTGCCGGAGACGTCACTCGTCGTCGCGGTGAGCACGGCGATGGCGCTGGCGCCATTGGCGGAGAGCACCGGGGGAGTGAGGGGCGAGGCACCGGCGGCGGGCGTGACGGTAATGGCGGTCACGGCGGGTAGCGGACCGAGAAGCATCGCGGGGCCGTAGACACCAAGGCCGAGAATCACGACGGTTCCGACCAGAATTCCGATCAGACGGCCAGGACGGAAGGAGCTCATTCTGCAAGGCTAGACCGCTTGCGGTCAGCTCCAGCCGAGCTCATGCAGCCTGTCGTCATCAATGCCATAAAAATGGGCGATTTCGTGCACGAGTGTGATGTGAACTTCGTCGTGCAGGTCGTCGAGTGTCGTACAGATAGCGAGTAGCGGCTCCCGGTACAGCACGATGCGATCGGGCATCTCCCCGAAGCCGTACTGGCCGCGTTCGGTCAGCGCCACGCCGTCGTAGAGGCCGAGGGTGTCCAGGGTGCCGTTCTCGGGCCGGTCCTCGACCACGAAAATAATATTGTCGAGACCATCGACCATGTCATCGGGCAGCAGATCGAGCTCGCCGACAACGAGGGCTTCGAATTCGGACGCGTCCAGCTCTAGCATCACTGACCAAATCGTGAACGGTGAATCATTGGGGTGAGTAACGGGGATTGAACCCGCGACCTCCTGGACCACAACCAGGCGCTCTGCCAACTGAGCTATACCCACCATGCGTCCCCACGTCTACAACGCGGGGCAACTCAGCAATCCTATTACACCTCGGAGGCGAATAAGTGCACAACCTCCGCGGCCTGCGACTTGGCTTCGTCACTCGAGGGCCCTGGGTCGGCCACAAACACCGTCTGGCGGTAGTACGCGAGTTCGCGAATCGACTCGAGAATGTCGGCCAGGGCACGGTGGCCGCCGTCCTTGGCTGGGGCGTTGAAGTAAACGCGTGGGTACCAGCGTCGGGCTAGCTCTTTGATCGACGACACGTCGACATTGCGGTAGTGCAGCTGGTTGTCGAGGCGCGGCATGTAGCGGGTGAGGAAGGCACGGTCCGTGCCGATGGAGTTGCCGGCCAGCGGTGCCTTTTGTTCGGCCGGAATGAACTTCAAGACATACTCGAGTACCTGGTACTCGGCCTCGGCCGCGCTGATCCCGTTCGGAATCTCGGTGATCAGCCCCGAGGAGGTGTGCATGTTGCGCACGAAATCGCCCATGTTTTCGAGGGCAGAGTCGTTGGGCTTGATGACGAGGTCAAGACCGGGGTCGAGCACATTGAGGTCGTAGTCGGTGATGACGACGGCGATCTCGACGAGCTCGTCGCGGTCCAGGTCAAGCCCGGTCATCTCGCAGTCGATCCAGACCAGGCGGTCGGGGCTCTTCGAGGTCGGGGAGGCGGTCGGGGCGGGCGTCGGTGCTGTATCCGTCGTGCTGTTCGTCATGCCTTGAGTCTACCGGTGGCCCCCGACAGGGCCTGTAAACTTGAAAACACTGTTCTTTTGCGCTGATCTGCGAGGCTCCTGATGGAATTCACTTTGTATTCGTCTTCATTCTGCGAGCCGTGCATGCAGACGCGTGCCGTGCTGGCCGAGGCGAAGCGACTCGTTCCCGGTTCGACCGTGCGCGAGATTGATGTTGCCGGTGCACCCGAGCAAGCCGAAGCCCTGCTCATTCGCAACACCCCGACCGTCATCATTACCAACGGCGAAGGTGCCGAGGTCTTTCGTGCGGCCGGCGTACCGACCCTGGCCCAGGTTCTCGTTGCCGCGGCCAAAGCCCTCTGAGTGATGAGAGCCCCCACCCGGCGCACGATTCTCGCCAGCATCACGGGTACGCTGATCGCGTCGCTGGCCCTGGTCGGGTGTTCCGCCGGAACCGCGTCCACGGACGGTGGGCCGGACACGACGTTGACCGTCGGTCTGCTCGCTACGCCGGGCAACCTCGACTACACCACGACCGCCGGTGCGGCCATTCCGCAGGCGCTTCTCTATAACGTCTACGAGGGCCTCGTAAAACTCGACAACGAGGGCACGGTCATTCCCTTGCTCGCCGAGTCGTGGACGGTCAGTGATGACGGCCTGGTCTATGATTTTGTCCTGAACGAGGGCGTGACCTTCTCGGACGGCTCCCCGTTCACCGCCGACAGCGTCAAGTTCAGCCTCGAACGCGTGAAAGACAACTGGACCGCGAATGGGCCGGCCTACCTCGATCCGATTGCCGGCATCGAGGCCGTCACTGACACCCAGGCTCGAATCACTCTGTCGACACCGAGCAACGGCTGGCTCTTCAATATGACCGGCCCGGTCGGCACCATGTTCACCGAAGCCGGCATTTCCGACCTGGCGACAGCCCCCGTCGGAACCGGGCCCTACACGGTCAGCTCCTTCAAAACCGGCGACAGCCTGGTCCTGGCCGCCAACGCCGACTACTGGGGAGCGGCGCCGTACCTGACCGATGTCACACTGCGCTACTTCACCGATGCGACCGCGCAGACCAACGCCCTGCTCAGCGGTGACATTAACCTCATCTCGGGCATCTCGCAGTTTCAACTGGTCGATCAGTTCAAATCAGACGCCGACTACCAGGTGCTCGAGGGCGCCAGCACCGGTGAAGTCACCCTGTCGATGAACAATGCCAGCGATGCGTTTAGCGATGTTCGGGTGCGGCAGGCCGTCATGTACGCCATCGACCGGCAGGCGGTCATGGACACGGTGAGTAGCGGCTACGGTCTGCTGATCGGCTCGATGGTCCCGCCGACCGACCCCTGGTACGACGCCAGCCTCGCTGACCTCTACCCCTTCGATCCCGCCCGGGCCATCGCGCTTCTCGCCGAGGCAGGCATGAGCGACCTGACCGTCGCGTTCAAGATTCCGAACCTGCCCTACGCCGTGGCTGGCGCGCAGGTAGTCAAGGCCCAGCTCGCCGAAGTCGGCATCACCGCCGAGGTGACCCCACTCGAATTTCCGGCGGTGTGGCTCGACGAGGTGTTCGCCGACCACGATTACGACCTGTCGCTCATCATGCACAGCGAGCCACGGGACGTCAGCGTCTTCGCCGCCGCCAGCTATTACGCTGGCTATGATTCGCCCGCGGTGATGGCAAAATTCGCTCAAGCGGATGCCGCCGACCCGGCCGTTTATGTGGAACTCATGAAGGAGGCGACGCGCACGATGGCAGAGGAGGCATCCGCGAATTGGCTGTATTTGCAACCGGCGATCTCGCTGGCCGACGCCGATCTGAGAGGTGTGCCGAAGAATACGCCGAGCCTCGCGCTGGACCTGTCGACCATCGCCCGGTAACGGACGAAGCCGTTCACCCCTACGGTTGATGTCGAGCGGATGGCGCATCCGTTTCACGCGCTTTCGAGAAAGTCTGCAATGGTTCTGGTGATTCTGCGTCGCATCGGTATCTTCGCGACGACGGGTATCGTGGCGTCGATCGTGACCTTTCTGCTGCTGGCTATTCTGCCCGGAAACGCCGCGCGCATCGCCCTGGGCGTGCAAGCCACCGAAGCGGATGTTGCGGCTCAGGCCACAGCGATGGGTCTGGACCGCCCAGCGGTTGTGCGTTACCTGGACTGGATCGGGCACGTGCTCGTCGGCGATTTCGGTACCTCCACCGTGTCGCGTCAGCCGATCGGCCCCGACATAGCGGATGCCCTCGGCATCACGGTGATCCTTGTGCTGACCAGTGTCGTTCTGGCGCTGTTGTTCGCGATTCCGTTTGGAATTTTGACCGCGATCCGGCAGCGGGGACCGGACGGCGCGATTTTTTCGGGCATCAGCCAGATCGGTGTTGCCGTGCCCGGGTTTCTGGCCGGGCTTCTGCTCGTCACCGTCTTCGCCGTGACGCTGCGCTGGCTTCCGGCGGGCGGCTGGGTTGATCCGGCGGACGATTTCAGTGGCTTCATCGAGCACCTGATTTTGCCGGCGATCGCCCTCGGCAGTGTGCAGGGCGCCGTGCTCAGCCGTTATGTGCGATCGGCGGTTCTCGACGTCATGCGCGACGACTTTATGCGCACGGCAAGGGCCAAGGGCCTCGGAACAGCGCGCGCCCTCTTTCGGCACGGGCTTCGCAACGCGGCCGTTCCGGTGATGACCGTGCTTGGCCTGCAGATCGCCACCCTGCTGATTGGTGCCGTGGTGATCGAGCGGGTGTTCAGCATTCCCGGCCTGGGCAGCCTGCTGCTCGACAAGGTCGCACTGCGCGACCTGCCCGCAGTGCAGGGCATCGTGCTAGTGCTCGTCGTGTTCGTGCTGGTGCTGAACTTTCTCGTCGACCTGGCCTTCACGGTGATCGATCCGCGACTGCGGAGCGAGTCATGACCGCCATCAGGCCCGCGAAATCTTCTCGTCGTGCGGTTCGTGGTGGCGACGCAACGCTCCGGGTCGGCCTCGTGCTGATCGGTCTCGTTGTGCTGGCCGCCGTCGTGTCTCTGTGGTGGACGCCGTTCGACCCGGAAGGGGTCTTCTCGGACTCGATCCTGCTGCCGCCCGGCGCGGAACACCTGCTCGGCACCGACAGCTTCGGGCGTGATGTCTTCAGTTCCCTCCTGCGCGGCGCTCAGATCTCCCTGCTCGTGGGCACCGTCGCCGTTTCAATCGCGGCCGTGCTCGGCGTGCCGTTCGGCATCGTGGCCGGCATGAATCCGGGCCGGCTGGACCAATTCCTGATGCGCGGCAACGATATTTCCCTGGCTTTCCCGGCCCTGTTGCTTGCGATCATTTTCGGTGCCATTTACGGCGCCGGAACGGTCACCGCGATGGTCGCGCTCGGCATCGGCACGGCACCCGCGTTCGCCCTCATCTCCCGCAGCGGAACCCGGCAGATCATGAGCCGCGAATACGTGCTGGCCGCGCGCGCCGCGGGCAAGAACGGCCTGTTCATCGGGGTGCGGCACGTTCTGCCCAATATCAGCGGCATGCTCATCGTTCAGGCCTCGGTCTCGTTCGGCATCGCGGTGCTCGCCGAGGCCGCGCTGTCCTACCTCGGTCTCGGCACGCCCCCACCCACGCCCTCGTGGGGCCGCATGCTGCAGGATGCCCAGGGCTACCTGTTCATCGAACCGTTGCTCATCGTCTGGCCGGGGATCGCTATCGCCATCGCGGTGCTGGGCTTCAACCTGCTCGGTGACGGTCTGCGCGATCGCTTCGACCCGCGCATGCAGGTGAAACGGTGACCGCGCCCGCCCTCAGCGCGACCGACCTGCGGGTCAGTTCGCCCTTCACCGAGCTGTTGCACGGGATCAGCTTTGATATCGCCGCCGGCGAACGGGTCGGCCTGATCGGGGAATCCGGGTCGGGAAAGTCGCTCGCCGCGACATCCGTTATGGGGCTGCTGCCCGATACCCTCACGGCCACCGGTTCGGTGCGCCTGGGCGGCGTCGATGCCAACCTGCTCACGGCTGGCGAGCGCCGCCTGAACCAGGTGCGCGGCAACACCATGGCGATGGTCTTTCAGGAGCCGATGACCGCCCTGAATCCGCTCATGCGGGTCGGAGCTCAAATCGCTGAAATCATGACGGTGCACCGCACCCAACCCAGTCGGCGACAGGCCCAGGACCGTGCCGCCCTGCTGCTGGCCCAGGTCAAGCTGCCCGACCCGGCCCAGGCGGCCCTCGCCTTTCCGCATCAGCTCTCCGGTGGTCAGCGCCAGCGGGTTTTGCTCGCCATGGCCATGGCGAACGACCCGCAGCTGCTGCTCTGCGATGAACCGACCACGGCCCTCGACGTCACCGTGCAGGCCGAGGTGCTGGGGCTCATCGGGGGTTTAGTGGCTGACCGGGGGTCCTCCCTGCTCCTGATCACCCACGACATAGCCGTGGTCGCGCAGGTCTGCCAGCGGGTGCTCGTGATGCACCGGGGGACGATCGTCGAGGAGGGGCTGGTGGGGCAGGTGTTGGCCGCGCCGCAGCATCCGTATACGAAGAATCTCATTGCGGCCGCCGATCTCTCCGCGGTCGACGACCGAGGCCGCCTGCGCACGCTCACGCGCACGCCCACGTCCGCGCCCCGGACACGAATCGCACCCAGCCGAACCGGACCCAGCCGAATCGAAGCGGATGCCGCGTCGCCGGTGATCCAGCCGCCGCGCCGCGCCGCCCACCAGCGCCTTGAACCCGGAGGCCCTCCAATTATCTTCAACGAGGTGGCTGGCGAACCCGCCATTTCGGTGCGCAACCTGAGCCGGCAGTATCGGCGGAACGGCGGCCGTCTGCTCGCCCCGAAACAGATCGTGCACGGCCTGCGCGACCTGTCCTTTGACGTGGCCGAGGGGCAACGGCTGGGCATCATCGGCGAATCAGGGTCCGGCAAGTCCACCCTGATGCGCATCCTGTGCGCCCTCGACCAGCCCAGTTCCGGCACGGTCGACGTGCTCGGTCAACCGCTCGGGGGAACCTCTGAACGGCAACTACGCGAGTTTCGCAGGCAGGTGCAGATGGTGTTCCAGGACCCGATGGGGTCGCTGGATCCGCGCATGAAGGTGCGCGACATCGTCGCCGAACCCCTGCAGCAGGTCGGTCGGGCAGAGGCTCGAGCCCGGGTTCAAGCCCAGCTGGCCGCGGTCGGACTCGACGCCGACGTGATGGACCGGCATCCGCACCAATTCTCCGGAGGCCAGCGACAACGAATTTCCATCGCACGAGCGCTCATCACGAGGCCGCGGGTTCTGGTCGCCGACGAAGCGGTCAGCGCCCTGGACGTGTCGGTCCGGGCCCAGGTGTTGAACCTGCTCGCCGAACTCGTCGACCAGTACCGGCTCACGCTCGTGTTCGTCTCGCACGATCTCGGCGTCGTCCGCCACCTGTGCGATACCGTGGCCGTCATCTCCGACGGACGTATCGTCGAGTGCGGCCCCACCGGCGATGTCTACGACCGGCCCCTGCACCCGTACACCCGAAAGCTGATCAGCGCGACACCGTCGATGCCCGACCTGGTCCGGCGCCGCGCCACCTGACCTGGCAGGCTTCGTCGACCGGAGCGCTTCGGCGAGCCGACCCCGCTCGCGACCTGTAACCTTGTACAGTCCCGCCCCCGTAGCTCAGTGGATAGAGCACCGGCCTTCTAATCCGTGGCTCTAACTCGCGGATCGCAGTCATAGCAAGGAAGTTTGGCCTAGGTGGGCCTTTAGGTGGGCCTAAACGTCCCGTTTGACGGGTTAACCTGGAACAGACAAAAAGCCCCACCACGCCCACCTGACGGTGAGAATGATGGGGCTTTGGTTATGAGGTCAGATTGCGTACTTCGGGTCGTCAGCGCTGAGCTCATCAACCCAATCCGCCAAATCCTGATGACGGATGATCGGCTTATTGCCGACCCACCGCGCCGGAAGGCTTCCGTGGATGACCGCACCGCGCAATGTCGTCACTGACAGGCCGCATGCTGCGGCGGCGGCTTGCATGGTGTAAGCGATAGGTGCAGGAGCTACCGTGATGTAGGTAACACCAAGAGTGGCCGGCTGAGGTTCTTCGAGGATGTTCATACGGTCTCTATGCGCAGACCCCAAAATCGGCTGGAGGTGAGCGACATTCACACACTCGTTTACGACAAAAACTGCCAGTCCGCCCCTCGAGGGGCGGACTGGCAGTTTTTGTTCAGCTGTTCTGCTTAAGTGCTGCGCGTGGGGTCCTCGGCACAAGCGCTGCTATCCACTACGCCGACGATCGGCCGCACGATGATCAAGGGGAACCGATTTCAGCGCGCGAACGCTTTGATGGTCTCTATGCCGACTGCCGAAAATCGGCTATACGTGAGCGACGCTCACAGGTACGGCTCTTGTACCTGAGCAGGTCCGTTCAAATGCCCGGTATCCACCATCCCCAGGTGCTTCAGCGCAATGAGCGTCTGTGTGGCTGACCCGTCCTGAAGCACCAACGTATTTCCCGCCACCGAGATCCGTGTCGATCGCGATTTTCCGCCGCCGCATTTTTGCACCAGCAGAAGAGGTATGCTGCATGCCCATACGGACCCACGCCCTGGCGCTCGCCCGCGTTTGCTAGCCAGGAGCCGATCTCGCTCCCAGGCCGGCGCATCTTCATAACTCCAGCTGCCGGCGAGTACAGCCGCCTCTATCAGCCCGAGCTGAGCTGCTTCGGCAGCTCCCACCAGGTAGTCGTATCGGGCTACGGAACGCTCGGTTTCGGATTGTAGGTCTGCGTAGCCGTCGATAATGCTGCCGAGCAGTGTTTCTGTTGAATCCGAGATCCGGAGTTCATCGTCGGCCAGCATGCCGGTCAGGTAGTAGATGGAGGCCATGGTTGGTTCATGCGCGGCGGTGTTGCGGTCGTCAGTGTTATTAGGGATACAGAATCACTTTTGGGGGAAACATGCCGCTCATTCCACAGCAAGCTGTCATCGTCGTCTCAGGCACGATCACCAACCAGATCATGGCGGAGTTCGACCGGCGCCTGAACGACTACCCGCCGGTGAGGATCGTTTCACTGTCGGAATCTGACGTGTGAAGTTGACGACCTTCGCCGTTTGCCGTCGTTGGTCGAGAGCACTGATTCTTGGGACTTCGCCTGCGCCGGGGCGGGGTTCCCCGAGGGTGGCGATGGTGCCAGCTTGGTGGCTATGGACAGCGATATCGATTAGCCCGCGGCCGTGCGGCGCTAGTTGGCGTTCAGTCCATTTTCGCGGCTGTTGAGTGCCTTCTTCCAGAATGCTTCGCGCTGCAGGATCGTGTCGTCGCGGGTCTTCTTGTCGAAGATTTCGAGAATGGAGTATTGGAAGTGGTTCACGATGTGTTCCGGTCCGCGCTCCTTTAGGAGTGCCTCGAGTTTGTTGTTCCCGCCGGTGAGCTTGTTGACATTCGCGTAGGCGGTCCATCTCTGCCATAAACCGTCTGCCTCTCCGGATGCTGACCCGACGTAGAGGAGTCCGTCGCTGGTGTCCGTAATCACGTAGACCGCTTTGATGTTCGACAGTGCGTTTCGCCAGGATGGCTCAGCATTCTTGATGATGCGCTGCATCTCGCTGTGGCGAAGGAGCACGTTCTGGTAGCCGGGGAACGCTCCTAGTTTTGTGTCGGGTGCGAGCTCATAGATGATCGGTTTGATGAGGCTCGTTTGTAGCGTTTCATACCAACGCAGGTATGACTGACCAGGCGGAATGTCGAGCTTCACAATTAACCGCCTGATGTACTCCGAATGCTGAAGCATCGGCGTGAGGACGTAACCGGAGCCTTTGTTAATCTTGGGAATGACGAGCCGTGTCTCGAAGAGGCCGCCGAATATGAAGAAGTTGGGCCCATAGAGCGGGTATTGGGCGAATGCTAGAACGAAGTCTGCCTCGTCCAAATTATTGTTCGAGTTCCCCTCTGCGCGGTACCTAGTCATGTTTAACCAGGGCTCTTGGTCTTCGCTTTGCAGAAGTTCCCATGCGGGAACGCCATCTGCGCCGGCTCTGATGTTGAACTTGACTTTCGTGCGCGCTGGAACGGGGACGGGCAGAAAATCGATGAATTTGATCACAGGCGCTTCCGGGTTGAGATGATCTCTAATGATCTGAGGCTATTGCCTTGCGGCCTGGCGCCGAAGTTGAGCCGCCTCAACGCGACTGCGATAGCGGATCCCCTCAGGGACAGTATTGGATTCGTCCGACTCGGCTTCAGGCCATCCATCGTCTCGTCCGAAGTGCCTCGCAACCCATGGGTTGAAAGACGGCAATAGCCTCGAATTCTTGTCCCGTAAGACGCACCTGAGCGGGATTTCCTTACGGGCGGGGTAAACGCGACAAGTTTGCTCAGGCGGGCGGCGCCACCCAGTCTCGGCGGGGCTATTCCCGTTGGAGGTCCGGCTTACGGGATAGGCATCTTCTCGGCCCGTGGAACGGCGTATACATGACACGTGGAAGCGGTGGGCGCTTCTCGCCGACAGTGTTAGGTGTTTGACGCGCGGCTTCCAGTCAAGCCGGTCGATGTTCTTTATGCTCACGTGGAAGGCTGAAAGCCTGCCGGTGGCATTGCACAGTTGTCGGGGTGTCGCCTCGATCGATAGTCGTATGCCGCGGCTAGTGCCCGCCGCCGAGGTTGCCAGCGAGACGGTTGTGCAGCTCATGGCTGGCCTCGTTGAGGCCTTCGATGACGACGTGCTTGTCGTGCTGCTCGTACTTATAGGTGATGGCATCGAGTGTGGCGACGGTCGAGGCATCCCAGATGTGTGACGCCGAGAGGTCGATCACGATGCGGTCGGGGTCGTCGGCGTACTCGAACTGGGTCATCAGGTCGTTGCTCGAGGCGAAGAACAGCGCCCCGGTCACCGTGTAATAGGCGGACGGCACAGACTGGTCGAGTTCAACCGTGCGTTCCACCCGGGCCAGGTGGGCGACGCGGCGCGCGAACGCGACCATCGCCACGATCACACCGACGACGACGCCGATGGCCAGGTTGTGGGTGAGGACGATGACGATGACCGTGGCGATCATGACGGTGGTCTCGCTCTTGGGCATCCGCTTGAGCGTTGACAACCGGATGCTGTGCCAGTCGAAGGTCAGATACGACACGATGATCATCACGGCGACCAGGGCCGCCATGGGCACGACGGCGAGCACGTCGCCGAGGCCGAGCACCAACACGAGCAGAAAGATGCCGGCCAGGAAGGTGGAGATGCGGGTGCGGGCGCCGGAGGCCTTGACGTTGATCATGGTCTGGCCGATCATGGCGCAGCCGCCCATGCCGCCGAACAGGCCCGACATGACGTTGGCGACGCCCTGACCCCAGGTCTCGCGGGTCTTGTTGGAGTGGGTGTCGGTGATCTCGTCGACGAACTTCGCGGTCATCAGCGACTCGAGGATGCCGACCAGGGCCATGCCGAGCGCGTAGGGGGCGATGATGGTGAACGTCTCCCAGTTGAGCGGGATGTTCGGGAAGAACAGCTCAGGAAGGCTCTGGGGCAGCTCGCCCTGATCGCCGATCGTCGGTACGTTGATAGCCATCAGCACGGTGACGGCGGTGATGACGACAATCGCCACGAGCGGCGCGGGAACCACCTTGGTGATGCGGGGCATGACGACCATGATGATCAGGCCGACGGCGACGAGCGGATAGACCAGAAAGGGAACGCCGAGCAGCTGCGGCAGTTGGGCGGTGAAGATGAGGATGGCGAGGGCGTTGACGAAGCCGACCATGACGCTCCGCGGGATGAACCGCATGATCTTGGCGACGCCGATCACACTCAGCACAATTTGGAAGACTCCGGCGAGAATGACGGTGGCGATGAAATAGTCAATGCCGTATTCCCGCGCTACGGGGGCGATAACGAGCGCGATGGCGCCGGTCGCAGCGGTGATCATGGCGGGGCGCCCGCCGACGAAGGCGATGGTCACGGCCATCACAAACGAGGAGAAGAGGCCGACGCGCGGGTCGACGCCTGCGATGATCGAGAACGCGATCGCCTCGGGAATGAGCGCCATGGCCACAACGAGACCGGCGAGGACTTCGCGGGTGAGCAGGCGGGGCGTGCGCAGCGCGGTGAGCACCGAGGGTTCCGCTTTGTATCGGTTGGCTGCAGCAGATTTTTGAACGATGGCCATGTGGCCTCCAGGAACGGGACCTCAGGGAGAAGCCAGATGGATGGGAGTGGCGATTGGGGCGCCGGATTCACGCGTCTCACCACTGGGGGTGCGGCGTGATGAGAGTCGACCCGAAGGAGAATATGTGGCCCGTCGAAACACTCAACCATCACAACCTTACCTCAACGTAAGGGTTTGACGCCCTTCGCGCACAAATAGGTCGGGCCCCGCTACGTGGCGGGGCCCGACCTGTTCCGGCTATGAAGCGGGGTGGGTTAGTGACCCGAGCCCATATTTCCGGCGAGGCGGGCGTGCAGGAGACTGCTGGATTCGTTGAGTCCCTCGATGGTCACCACCTTGTCGTGGCGCTGGTACTTGTACTTGATGTCGTCGAGGGTAGCGACGGTGGAAGCATCCCAGATGTGCGAGTTCGTCATATCGATGACGATGCGGTCCGGATCGTCGAGGTAGCTGAACTGGGTCTTCAGATCGTTACTGGAGGCGAAGAACAGGGCGCCGGTGACCGTGTAGTAAGCGACGGGGCCGGTCTCGTCGACGGTGAGGCTGCGTTCAACTTGGGCGAGGTGGGCGACGCGTCGGGCAAAGGCGACCATAGCGATGACGACGCCGATGACGACGCCGACTGCGAGGTTGTGTGTAGCGACGACGGCGACGACGGTGACGACCATGACGGTCGTCTCGCTCTTGGGCATGCGCTTCAATGTTGAGATGCGGATGCTGTGCCAGTCGAAGGTCAGCACGGACACGATGATCATCACCGCGACCAGGGCGGCCATGGGCACGACCGCCAGTACATCGCCGAGGCCGAGCACGAGGACGAGCAAAAAGATGCCGGCGAGGAAGGTGGAGATGCGTGTGCGGGCACCGGAGGCCTTGACGTTGATCATGGTCTGGCCGACCATTGCGCAGCCGCCCATGCCGCCGAAGAAGCCGGAGAGCATGTTGGCAACGCCCTGAGCCCAGGACTCACGGGTCTTGTTGGAGTGGGTGTCGGTGCTCTCGTCGACGATCTTGGCGGCCATCAGCGACTCGAGAATTCCGACCATCGCCATTCCGAAGGCGTAGGGAGCGATGATCGTCAACGTCTCTAGGTTGAGCGGGACGTTGGGGAAGAATAGCTGCGGAAGCGTCGTGGGCAGTTCGCCCTGGTTCCCAATGGTGGGGACATTGATCGATACCACGACGGTCAGTACCGTGAGTACGACGATGGCGACGAGCGGCGCGGGGACCACCTTGGTGAAGCGCGGCATGACGATCATGATGATGATGCCGACCGCGACGAGCGGGTAGACCATGAACGGGACGCCGAGCAGTTGCGGCAGCTGCGAGGTGAAAATCAGGATGCCGAGGGCGTTGACGAATCCGACCATGACACTGCGGGGAATGAATCGCATGATTTTGGCGACGCCGATGAAGGCGAAGATGATCTGGAAGATACCCGCCAGGATCACGGTGGCGATGAAGTAGTCGATGCCGTAATCCCGCGCGACCGGGGCGATCACGAGCGCAATGGCTGCGGTCGCACCGGTGATCATGGCGGGGCGGCCACCGAGAAATGCGATCGACACGGCCATGATGAAGGTCGAAAAGAGGCCGACGCGCGGATCGACGCCGGCGATGATAGAGAACGCAATCGCCTCGGGGATGAGGGCCATGGCCACAACGAGACCGGCGAGCACTTCCCGGGTGAGGATGCGCGGTGTGCGCAGAGCTTTCATCACGGTGGGATCGGCTTTGTACCGATTTTTTTCCGTGGTTTTTTCGATGATGGCCATGGGGCCTTCCTGGAGCGGGACACACGAGTGGTGTCAAATGAATAGAGAAGTGAATGTGGGCGCCCCATCGCGCACCTCCACCAGTCATCAGGGACAATGGTGGGAGAGTGGGCTCACATGACAATGTCAGCCAACTACTGCAACACTACTCTAACGTTAGGGTTGATTGCTAATCCGTTCGAGAAAAGGTATCAACTATGACTTCCCAAGCCACCACGGGCACCATGCACATTGGAGAGCTCGCCGAGAAGACCGGCCTCTCACTGCGCACCATTCGTCACTATGACGAAATCGGGCTGCTCAAGGCCTCCGGTCGTACCGAGGGTGGTTTTCGCCTTTATACGCAGGAAGATCATTCTCGGCTGATCTTGATTCGACGGATGAAGCCGCTGGGGTTCTCTCTCGAAGAGATGATGGCGCTGTTGAAGATCATCGACACGCTGCAGGGCGGCGTGGCTGGTTCGGACAATCCGGATGTCCGCGCGGAGCTTGACACCTTCATTGCACAAGCGGTTGAGCGTCGGCAAAAACTCCAGGACCAGCTGGGAATGGCCGACGAGTTTCTTGAGGTTCTGCGCACTCAGTAGGGCCGGGCGGTCGCGCTAGGTGCGCTGCGGCGGTCGCACGAAGAGGGCGACACCGATGATGATTACGGGAATAAGTGCCAGCGCCAGCGCAGGCGTGGTGAAGCTGCCGGTCAGGTCGAACCCGAGCGAGAGCGCGACCGGACCGAAAGCCGTCGACGCGAGGCCGATTGCCGTGGCGACTCCACGGATATTGCCAATGTGTGCCAGGCCGTAGTAGCGCACGTATGAGGCGGCTTCCATGCCGCGCAGGCTCCCTCCGGCGGCACCAAGAACGAGGCCGTAGACGATGGCCGCCACTCCGCTGCTCACCCACGGCAGCATAACGAGAGCAGCGGCTAGCGTCACCATGGAAAACACGATGAAAACCTTGGGGCTGACCCGGTCGACGAGGCTGCCCGTGAGCAGGGTGGCTAAGATCCCGGTCACGGTCTGCGGTAGAAAGTTCGCCGCCGCTTCTAACGGGGTCAGGCCTTGGGCGCCTAAAATGGCGATTTGGTGAAACGCCAGCGCCGTTGTCAACATGCCCGACGTTGCCAGGCTTGCAGCGATGACCCAGAACATGCCCGATCGGATGGCCTCCGGCAGTGTCCACGATTCTTTCTGAATGGTGAGTTGAGCCGTGGAGGGGGTCGATTCCGGATCGACGGCAGGGGCGCGCTTGGGAAAGACCAACGCCAGCGGAATGACCACCACAGCCACAAGCACCGCTTCCCACCGCCACGCATCGTAAATACCCACGGATGCGATCAGTCGCTCCACAAAGATCGGTGCTAGTGAGATGCCGGCCGAACCGATGGCACTCGCAATGCCGAGGGCCAGCCCGCGCCGATGGTGGATGGCCCGGGCAACCGCGGTGGTCGCGGCCAGGGTAAGCGCGCCCTGGCCGGCCATCCGAACACCGGTGAAGCCGGCGGTGAGTCCGATGATCTCGCCAACGAAGCTGAAGGCCAGAAGGATGACGGCAAAGCTAAGGCCAATCACGACCGTGACGGACCGTGCTCCCCATCGATCCAACGCCCGCCCAACAAACGGCTGCACGGACGCGCCAACGAGCGTGCCAATGAGATAACTGAGCGAGACATCCGTTCGCGACAGTCCCAGGTCGGCAATCAGGGGATCTGTGAACACGGAGAGACCGGCAGTCTGGCCGGGGGCCGTCATGACCGAGATCAGCCCAGCGGCACCGATGAGGGCCAGCCAAGACCACGAGATTCGCGGACGTGGACGCGGCGCTGCCGTGCGGTCGGACGGCGCGGGGGAATGTGGTGTAGGAGACGACACGGAAGCTTTCACAAGAATGGGGCAGACGGCGCGCCAGCAGTGCGCTGGCTGCGACGTGGGAAAAGAGCGCATCTGGAAGGTTCGAACAGCTTTCGAACGGTGAGCGACACGCAAACCCACCTACACTCTACTCTCACGTGAGAGGAAGGTGACCGATGATGGATAGGAAATTGCCGTCAATTCATACTCTTCCCTTACGTTACGGTAGAGTTGCTGTAAGTGGTTGACAGGAAACTACTTATGCGGTCCCTGACCCGATCGCGGCCCCAACTTTCCCCGTTCTAGGTTCCCGAGAGGAGCACTCCATGTTCATTCATCCCCTCGCTCGTACCGACCAGCACCTGATTCAGGATTTCATGCTGACCAAGATCACCCTCCTGCTGGCCCGCCATGCGGAACATGCGGAGTGGGAATTCGAACTCACCGCAATGGACGACAAGTCCCGCGAAAGATCGTCGCAGGGACACGCATTCCTTTTCATCTACACCGTCGCGCGATACTACGTCGCAGTCACCCGCGCCCATGCGGAATTCAACACCTCCGAGACCGGTCCCGATCGCGACGAGTCAACATTTCTTGGCGACTTCATCGATGCTGTCGCCAGCAACGACCCCACACGAGCATTGACACGGTGGTTCTCCACCGACTTCAGCGCCGAAACAGATATCGCCGCTCCGGCAATTCGACAACTCGCCTTTGACCTTCTCGACCGGCTCACCGTGCCGGCGCCGGACTTCATTGCCAGCGACGTGGCCGACTTCCTGCCGGACCCGTACGAATCTGACCACTCCGTGGGCTGACGCCCGCGCCCCAAGAAGAGAGCTCCATGAGTACCCATCCACTGTCCTTTGCCGCACCGCCCGCACTTCCTGCGCGCGGCCTGCGCATCATCCCGCTCGGCGGTCTCGGCGAAATCGGCCGTAATATGACCGTGTTTGAGCACAAAGGCAAACTGCTCGTCATCGACTGCGGGCTGCTGTTCCCCAAAGACATCCAGCCCGGCATCAACGTGATCTTGCCCGATTTTTCGATCTTGCGTGACCGGCTCGACGACATCGAAGCCATCGTCCTCACCCATGGCCACGAGGACCACATCGGCGCCGTGCCCTATCTGCTGAAGGAACGCGGCGATATTCCGGTCATCGCGTCTAAGCTCACCCTGGCTTTCGTCGGGGCAAAATTTCAGGAACACCACCTGCATCCCCCGGTTGTTGAAGTCAAGGAAGGCGAACGCCGCTCTGTTGGTCCCTTCGACCTTGAATTCCTGGCCGTGAACCATTCCATCCCCGACGGGCTCGCTATTGGTATCCGCACAGAAGCCGGGCTGGTCGTGCACACTGGCGACTTCAAAATGGATCAGTTCCCCCTCGATAACCGGCTCACTGACCTGCCGGGTTTCGCCCGGCTTGGCGACGAAGGCATCGACCTGCTGCTGATCGACTCGACCAACGCCGTTGTGCCTGGATTCACGACACCCGAAGCCGACATCGGTCCCGCCATCGACACCGTGTTTCGTACCGCGCCACGACGGATCATTGTTTCCAGCTTCGCCAGTCACGTCCATCGCATCCAGCAGGTGATCGATGCGGCGGCACGCCACAAGCGCAAGGTCGCCTTCGTTGGTCGATCCATGGTGCGCAACATGGGCATGGCTGCCGAACTGGGGTATCTGCACGTCCCGAAGGGATTGCTCGTTGACGTCAAGGCTCTGGAGCGGATGAAGGACGACCAGGTTGTTCTTATCTGCACCGGCTCGCAGGGAGAGCCGATGGCGGCTCTGGCCCGTATGGCGAACCGTGAACACACCATCCGGATCGGTGAGGGCGACACGGTTCTTCTGGCCAGTTCGGTCATTCCCGGAAATGAGAACTCCATCTACCGGGTCATCAACGGGCTCACTCGCTGGGGTGCCAACGTCGTGCACAAGGCCAACGCCAAAGTCCATGTGTCCGGGCACGCCAGTGCGGGTGAACTCGTCTACTGCTACAACGTGATGCGCCCCACCAACGTGATGCCCGTGCACGGTGAATGGCGCCACCTCACCGCCAACGCGGATCTGGCCGTGCGCACCGGAATCAGTAAAGACCGCGTTCTCGTCGTCGAAGATGGCATCGTGGTCGACCTGGTCGATGGCCGCGCCACCGTTGTAGGGCGAGTACCGGCCGACTACGTACTGGTCGACGGCATGACCGTCGGAGGAGACGCAACAGAAGCGATGGAAGATCGTCGACTCCTCGCAGAAGACGGTGCCATTACCGTTCTGGGCATTCTCAACACTAAGACGGGACGCCTGGCCGAACCAGTGGAATTCATCGCCCGCGGCTTCAATCACGATGCCGACTGGGCAGCCAATGCCGCACAGATCATCGACAAGGCCATAGCCGCAGAAACCCGGAACAGCGCTCTCGACGGAGCAGCCCTCGAGCGCATCTTCTCCGAGAGCGTGACCCGATGGATGCAACGCAAGTATCGGCGCAACCCGGTGATCACGGCGGTCGTCGTTGACGCCTAGCGCTTAGCGGGAGCTACGAACGCGATCGGCCCGGCACATCACGTGTGCCGGGCCGTTGCTATGCTCGCCGGCGGCTCACCTTCCGCGGCGTTATCGTCGGGCTGCGCCCTCGACGGACTCCATCTCGACGGACGGGCTGAGGTTCTCCAGCACGATATCCGGGAACTCCCGAGCGACAGCCTGAAACCGCCAAGGGGTGCTGAACAGGGCCAAGAGGGTGTTGTCGGATCGAGTGAGCACCTCCACCTGGCGCAGCGACCCCAGTCTGCCCGCGCTTGCTCGATCGGTGCGGCGCGCGACTTGGTAGGGCAACGCCTCCATGCGGATATCAGCACCAAAATCGTGCGTCATGCGTTCCTCAACGACATCGAACTGCATCGGACCCACGGCCCCGAGTACCGGAGCCTGGTCGCCCCGCAGGTCAGACCGCATGACTTGAATGACCCCCTCATGGTCGAGCTGATCGATTCCACGACGGAATTGCTTGTGCTTGCTGGTGTCGGCGGGGCGTACGGCACGAAAATACTCGGGGGCGAACACCGGCAGGGGCGGGTATTCGACGGGTTCGGAATCATAGAGTGAATCGCCCACCCGAAGAGAGGCTGCGTTGATCAACCCAACGATATCGCCGGGCCAAGCCTGCTCCGCCATGGTGCGTTCCCGTCCGAACATCTGTTGCGCATATTTCGTGGCAAACGGACGGCCGGTCGATGCCTGCGTCACAACCATCCCGCGGTGGAACATGCCCGAACACACCCGCACGAATGCGACGTGGTCACGGTGCGAGGCGTTCATGCCGGACTGAACCTTGAAGACAAAGCCGGAGAAGTCACCGTTGACGGGCCGTTGTCGACCGGTGATATCTGCCCGGGCCAGTGCGGGCGGAGCGGATTCCACGAGAGCGTCCAGCAGCTGGTGAACACCAAAATTGAGGACGGCAGCGCAAAAAAGTACCGGCGTGGTCGTCGCGCGAAGAAAAAGTACCTCGTCGTGGTCTTGCCCTTCGGCATGGAGCAGTGCTGATTCTTCGGCAGCATTAGTCCAATCCGGACCGAGTTCCGCAGCAGCGGCCGTCGCCGTGGTACGAGCTTCAATGGCAGCGGTCGCGCCTCCTGGAGTTCGGGTGAAACGCACAAATCCGGGGGATTGTCGATCCAGAACTCCGTGAAACTCGCCGGCGAGCCCGACAGGCCAGGTGAGCGGTGTGGGCACGAGCCCGGTGCGGTCGTGGATCTCGTCCATGAGATCCAACGCGGACTTTCCGGGTCGATCCCATTTATTGATGACCGTGATCACGGGCAGGCCGTGTTGTCGGCACACCTCAAACAGTTTCATGGTTTGCGGTTCGAGGCCCTTGCTGGCATCGACGAGCATCACAGCGGCATCAACAGCGGAAAGGACCCGGAAGGTGTCTTCGGAGAAATCGGCGTGACCGGGGGTGTCAACGAGATTGATCACGGTGTCGCGATACTCAAACTGGATAGCGGCGGACGTCACGGAAATGCCGCGGGCCTGCTCCATGGCCATCCAGTCAGACACGGTGCCCCGCCGGCCGGCTTTGCCGTGTACCGCACCCGCCCGATCGATCGCGTGCGCGTGCAGCAGGAGTGCTTCGGTCAGGGTGGACTTGCCGGCATCCGGGTGAGAAATAACGGCAAAGGTGCGCCGTTTGTGGGCTTGGGCGAGGATGTCGAGGTTAGAGACGGTGGGGGTGGTTTGATGCGTCACGGTGTTCCTGTCTGAGCGTGATCACGAGGCGGGCGCGGTGGAGTCACAGACTCCGCAGCAGTTCGACGAATCCGCTGGCTACGCGAACCTGTTCGCGCAGTGAGCATTCACGCGCTTCGATATCGCTGATCAGGATGGAGAGTTCGCGCCGGATTGTTGACACCGTCGCGTCCGGGTCGGAGTCGACCAGATCAAGTGTCGCCAAGGCGTCCTTGATTTCCGGATGGGTGAGAGATAGTGCTCGGAGGCTGCGGATGATGCGTGCCCGGTCGAGGTCGGCCGGGGCATAGATCCGGTAGCCGGACTCGCTGCGCCCTGACGCTTGCAAAATGTGGATCTCGTCGTAGTGCCGCACGGTGCGCTGGGAGAGCCCAGTCCGTTCGGCGAACTCACCGATAAGCATGAATGCCACCTCGTCTTGTACGGGAATAATCGTACATCTCTACTCTAACGTAAGAGTAGAGTTAGTGGTAATAGACATGAGGCATATGACCAACGCATATCTGAACCACCCGTGGACGCGATACGTCGCGCTCGGCGACTCCTTTACCGAAGGCATCGGTGACCCCGAGCCAGAGAGTGTGGGCGGGAATCGAGGCTGGGCCGACCGGGTCGCCGAGGTACTCAGTGACGGCCAGCCGGACTTCAGCTACGCGAACCTCGCCGTGCGCGGCAAGATCTTGAGCCAGATCAGCGACGAACAGGTGGAACCGGTGCTACAGCTGCGCCCGGATCTCATCACCATCTCCGCTGGCGGTAATGACGTGATTCGTCCCGGTGCCGACCCGGATGATATCGCGGCTCGGTTCGATGATGTTATCTCGCGTCTGTCCAGGTCCGGCGCCACGATCGTCCTCTTCACCGGGCCCGACCTCGGGTTCTCACCATTTTTTCGGGGCATGCGGGGAAAAGTCGCGATCTACAACGAGAACTTGCGTTCTGTGGCAGCACGGCACGGCTGCCTGGTCGTTGACCTCTGGTCACTGACGGCCATCCGGGACGCGGGTATGTGGGCTCCGGATCGGTTGCACTTCAACTCACTGGGTCACCACACGATTGCACGCAGCGTTCTGAGCGCGCTCCGTGTCGAGAACTCATTGCAGCCATCCCAGATCGACCCGTTGCCGATGCCGTCCTGGCGGAGCGCACGAACCAGCGATGTCGCGTGGGCGCGCACCTATCTGGTGCCGTGGGTTTTGCGACGTGCTCGGCACCAATCCTCGGGCGATCACGTTCTGCCCAAACGCCCCGAGGCCAGCCCCTTGGGCCGGACTCGGTTCTGACGCTGTCCCTGTACGGCGGCTACTCTGCGGACTTGACCGCGTGGCCACCGAACTGGTTGCGCAGTGCGGCGACGGCTTTCATCGCCGGGGAATCTTCTTGGCGAGATTCGAACCGGGCGAAGATGGACGCGCTGATGGCGGGAACGGGCACGGCGTTAGCCAATGCTTCTTCGATGGTCCAGCGGCCCTCGCCGGAGTCATCGACGTATCCTTCGATACTGGCCAGGGTCGGATCCTCCTCGAGTGCCTGAACTAGGAGCTCGAGCAGCCAGGACCGGACGACCGTTCCGCGTTGCCATGCCTTGAACGTTCCGGGAACATTTTTGATGATGTCGTCCCGCTTGGCGAGCAGTTCGTAGCCCTCGGCGTAGGCCTGCATGAGGGCGTATTCGATGCCGTTGTGCACCATCTTGGCGTAGTGACCGGCACCGACCTCGCCGGCGTGCACGAAGCTTTCCTCGCGCGGGCCGGCCGGACGCAGGGCGTCGAATACCGGCATGAGCCGGTCAACGGATGCCGCGCTGCCGCCGACCATAAGCGCAAAACCGTTCTCCTGGCCCCAGACTCCGCCGGAAACGCCGGCGTCGATGTAGTCGATTCCCTTCTCAGCGAGAAGGGCCGCGTGCACGAAATCGTCGCTGAAACGGGAATTACCGCCGTCGATGACCAAGTCACCGGTGCCCAAGAGGACTCCGACCTCGGTGATGACGGTCTTCGTGATGGCGCCGGAGGGGACCATTACCCAGACGGTTTTGGGCGAGGGAAGGGCATCGACGAGGTCTTGGAGGGTCGCGACGTCGGTGACGTCGGGGTTGCGGTCGTAGCCGGTTACTGTCACGTTGTTTTCGCGGAGGCGGGTGCGCATGCTGGCGCCCATTTTTCCGAGGCCGATGAGGCCGATGTGCATGTTCATGGTGCTCATTTCAGTCGTGACTTGTACGGCGGAGGTGGCTTGAGGTGTGGTCATCAAACATATGCATAGGGATCGACGCCGTCGGGGGTTTGGATGTTTTCGTGCTCCCTAAGGTCTTGATCCGTAGAACTTGACGTAGACTCCAGCATAAATCAAACCTCACGTAAGGGTTGATTGACGTTTATGATGCAGCTGGACTCTGCATCCTTCAGGGCGCATGCAGAGTCCAGCTGCGAGTAAGCGAGCCGGGGTGCCGTACTGCGACCACTGATTCGTGGTGCAGTGCCCCTCCTCGTTGCGTTGCCGGGCCATCGGCAAGGATCGCGGCCCGGCAGGATTTGTCTGTTCAGGTTCTGGATCAGAGGTACGGTTCCCGCACCCGCCCGTTCCACTGAACACAACCGGCGTGGTGCCAATGCTGCGCGGGTTTCAGTTCAGGTGACCGGCGACAGCAGCATCAGCAATCTCGAAAGGTTCCCATCTCTGTGCTTGGAGGTGTGCGACGAGCTTGCGATTGCGATCGACGTGCATAGAACCGTTGTCCAGGCCGTGCTTTTCAAGTTGGTCGGCGACAGCCCGGCGGTAGTCGTTGGGTGAGGAGTTGAAGTCGACCCAAGAAATGCCAATCCTGTCGAGTGCCGCTATCTGCCAATCTTTCAGTAGGCCGTCGCGTCGTGCTTGGCGTGATTCGGTGAGAAATTCGCTTAGTTCGTGTTCGGTCATGGTCTTTGCGTGCATGGTGTGCCTTTCGTCGTGGCCTTGAAGCCAATTCGAGATTCAATTTGGTGTGGGAAGTGGATCGTATTTTCAGTCCCGTGCTTCCCTCGAGTACATGCGCGGCATGTTTCAGATTGAAAGATTTTGTGGAGGAGCTCGAATCGGTCGGAGAGTTTGTCATGCACATGGATTGCACCAGGTTGATGCCGTGGCCCACTGCTGCTTCTTCGATGACCTGTTCCTGGGCGGCCTTCGACGTGGTCACCGAGCCTCGATTAGCGGTTCAGTGGACTCGTCGTTGACCTACGAAGTGATGTTTGGTGCGTGAGTGAATATGCTCCGCGCGAGGTGTTCACAAGTCAGGCGAAGGATCGTGCCCCTGCCGACCGAAGTGGAGGGGGGTCTGTGCTGCGGTAACGTCAAAGGGAACGACTGCCATAGTCTGATTTGGGGCCCGCTTTCAGGGCCGTAGGGGGGTTCGCCTTCGCGAACGCATTCTGGAGCTTCAATGACATCAATTCACGACCTTCTCGACGAGTACGCCCAGATGGCGCGCGATACACGGGAGAAGGGCTTCCTCCTCGAACGGCTCGTCCGGGCCTATCTGACGACGGATCCCGTGTGGACGGCACGCTTTGAAGAGGTGTGGCTGTGGCAGGACTGGCCGGGGCGTGACGGCAAGGTGGACACCGGCGTCGACTTGATCGCGAAGGAACGCTATGGCGACGGGTTTTGCGCGATCCAATGCAAGTTCTATGCGCCGACTCATTCGATCGATAAGGGCGATATCGATTCGTTCTTCACGGCATCGGGCAAGCATCCGTTCACCAGTCGCATGGTGATCTCGACCACAGACAAGTGGTCGAAGCACGCGGCGGATGCTCTTGTCGATCAGCACGTGAAGACGTGGCGGGTGGGCGTCGACGAGCTCGCGCAGTCCGATATTGACTGGTCTCAGTATTCGCTGGCCAAGCCTGACGAGCTGGTCGCTCCGACACGCAAGCAGTTGCGGCCGCATCAGGAGGAAGCTCTCGCCGATGTAGCGAAGGGATTCAAAACAGCGGCCCGCGGCAAGCTCATCATGGCGTGTGGAACCGGAAAGACGTTCACGAGCTTGCGCATCGCAGAATCCATTGTCGGCGCTGGCGGATCGGTCCTGTTCTTGGTCCCGTCCATCGCGTTGTTGTCCCAGACGCTGAAGGAATGGGCGGCCGAGCGGACCCTGCCGCTGCGCGCGTTCGCGATCTGTTCGGACAACAAGGTCGGTAAGTACGCGGAAGATTACTCGGTCTCCGACCTCGCCTACCCCGCGACGACGAGCACCGCGCAGCTCTTGGGCGAGGTTGCTAAAGCGGAAACGCCCGATGGCATGACTGTGTACTTCTCCACGTACCAGTCCATTGATGTCGTCGCGAAAGCGCAGGCCGCCGGGCTACCCGCCTTCGACCTCGTCGTCTGCGACGAAGCACACAGAACAGCGGGGTTCACCCTCGAAAAGGGCGTGGAGTCGTCCTTTCTTCGGGTGCACGATGAGGGCGCGATCACGGCGACGAAGCGCCTGTACATGACGGCGACGCCGAAGATCTACGCCGACTCTGTCCGCTCGAAGGCCACTGAGAAGAATGCCGTGCTCGTGAGCATGGATGATGAAACCACGTTCGGTCCAGAATTTCATCGCCTCGGCTTTGGCGAGGCTGTGGAACGCGACCTCCTCACCGACTATAGGGTTCTGGTCCTCGCCGTCGATGAAGGCACCATCGGCGCTGACTTCCAAGAAAGCTTCGCCGTTGACGGTGACCTGAACATTCCTGATGCCGCCCGGATTGTGGGTATCTACAACGGGCTCGCGAAACGTGGTGTGTTGGGTCTCGGAACGGATGCGGCCGATCGGGCGCCGCTGCGGCGGGCTGTGGCGTTCTCGCGTTCGATCAAGGACAGCCAGAAGGTGCAGTCCATGCTCCACGGCTACGACGGCAGCTACACGAAAACAGCCGTCGTCTCGTTTCTCAACGAAACGGAACAGAAACTCGAGACCGCCGCCCCGACGCAGGATGGGCCGCCGCTGCGGTTGGAAGCCCAGCATGTCGACGGCACGATGAACGTCATGATCCGCAACCAGATGCTCGACTGGTTGAAAGCGGAAACTGACCCCGAAGACAACGTGTGCCGCATCCTCACCAACGTACGCTGCCTCAGCGAAGGCGTCGACGTCCCCGCGCTCGACGCGGTCATCTTCCTCAACTCCCGTGACAGCCAGGTTGACGTCGTGCAGAGCGTCGGCCGGGTCATGCGCAAAGTCGACGGCAAAGACTACGGCTACATCATCCTGCCCATTGCCGTCTCCGCGGATCTCACACCCGAGCAGGCGCTCAATGACAACAGCAAGTACAAGGTCGTGTGGGACGTACTCCGCGCGCTTCGCGCCCACGACGAACGGTTTGAGGCAAAGATCGAGCAGCTTGACCTCAATGGTCGAAGCGACGACCAGCTCCAAGTCATCGACGTGCGCCCCTACGACGACGGCGGAAACCCTGACGGAGGCGACGGCCCCGGCTCGGGTCCGGATTCAAGATCCACCACCATGGACTGGTCAACCATCGGCGCCGACTGGCGCACCGCCATCTACGCCAAGATCGTCGACAAAGTCGGCGAACGCGACTACTGGGAGAACTGGGCCCGCGACGTCGCCGAAATCGCCAACCGCCAAAGGATTCGCATCGCCAGCCTCGTCCAAGGCTCCAACGAGCACATCCGTGACGAATTCACCGCGTTCGTCGGCGGACTGCAAGACAACCTGAACCCGTCGATCACGGAAGAGGACGCGATCGAGATGCTGTCCCAGCACCTGATCACCGAGCCGGTCTTCGACGCCTTGTTCCAGGACTACTCCTTCAGCGCCCACAACCCTGTCTCCCAGGTCATGCAGCGCATGGTCGACGCGCTCCAGGGCAGCAACCTGCAGACCGAGACCGCGGAACTGGAATCCTTCTACGCGAGCGTGCGGCGCAGTGTCGCGGGGATCACCGACGCGGCCGGCAAGCAGACCACCATCAAACGCCTGTACGAGAAGTTCTTCTCCGGCGCATTCAAAGACACCCACGAACGCCTCGGCATCGTCTACACCCCGAATGAAATCGTTGACTTCATCCTGAAAAGCGCCGACGACGTCCTGCGCGCCGAATTCAACGGTGCCTCGCTGTCAGACGAAGGCGTTCACATTCTTGACCCGTTCACGGGTACGGGCACATTCATTGTTCGGCTGCTGCAGTCGGGACTGATCAAGCCCGCTGACCTGGTGAGGAAGTATCGGCACGAACTGCACGCCAGTGAGATCGTGCTGCTGGCTTACTACGTGGCGGCAGTGAACATCGAGGAAACCTTCCACGGCCTTGTCAAAGACACCGGCGGGGCACACGCCGGAAGCTACGGCGTCGACGGCTACGAACCTTTCCCGGGCATCGTCCTGACCGACACATTCCAGTCCGCTGAAGACGACGACCGCTACGACGCTGACGGCATCTTCGGCGACAACAACGAGCGTGCCAAGGCCCAGAATGCGCTCGACATTCGGGTGATCGTCGGTAACCCCCCTTATTCCTCCGGCCAGGACAGCGCGAACGACAACAACCAGAACCTGAAGTACCCGTTCTTGGACGCCCGGATCGCTTCGACGTACGCCGCCAAGTCAACCGCGCAGAACAAGAACAGCCTCTACGACTCCTACATCCGGGCCATCCGCTGGGCCAGCGACCGGGTCAAGGACCGCGGCGTCATCGCGTTCGTCTCCAACGGTGGATTCCTCGACGGCAACACTGCAGACGGCCTCCGCAAAAGCCTTGCTGAGGAGTTCAGCTCCCTCTATATTTTCAACCTGCGTGGCAATCAGCGCACCTCAGGAGAACAATCTCGTCGAGAGGGCGGGAAAGTCTTCGGTGCTGGCAGTCGGGCTACGGTCGCTATTTCGGTCTTGGTCAAGAATCCGGATGCCACCGAGCACGGGATCCTGTACTATCGCGATATCGGGGATTACCTCACTCGCGAGCAGAAGCTGTCGCTTGTCACCGAATACGGCAGTATCGACGGAGTCCCGTGGGAACCTATTCTCCCGAACGACGAAGGGGACTGGCTCAACCAGCGCCACGACTCCTTCAACGGATTCACCTCTATCGGGGAGAAAAGCTCTCCTGGGGGAGCAGTGTTTACGACCTATTCGCGAGGATTGGAGAGTGGCCGCGACGCTTGGGTGTACAACTCTTCGCGCGAAAAGCTCGAGGCAAACGTCGAGCGCACCATTAGCGCTTACAACTCCGAACGTCGGAAATGGGCCGAAGCGAATGCTGGTGGTGTGGTCAATACCGCGCTCGTCGATTCAGATCCGACACACATCAGCTGGACTTCGACTCTCACCGCACGCCTCCAACGCAACCAGGAACTATGCTTTGATCCGACGCAAGTCGCTGAAGCCGTCTACCGACCGTTTCAAAAGCAAAAGGTCTACTTTGACGCCGACCTCATCCACCGCCGTGGCAGTATCCCCAAAATATTTCCGGCTGCGTTGCAGGATAATCAGGGATTTTATATGACTGCGGCTGGATCCGGGCATTCTTTCTCGATTCTGGCGACGAGGGCGATCCCGGATCTGGCCCTGTGGGGCTCTGGCAGCGGACAATACTTTCCCCGGTACATATACGAGCCGCGGGGCAGTGATGCCGAGCTCGATATTTTCGGCGACAGCGATCCGTACACGCGAGTCGATAACGTTACCGAAGGAATCCTTACTGAATATCAAAAACTTTATGGCGTCGAGGTAACGAAGGATGATGTTTTCTTCTTCGTCTATGGACTGCTGCACTCACCCGACTATCGAACGACCTACGCGGCAGACCTCAAGAAGATGCTGCCGCGCATCCCGAAGCTGGCAGACGCATCCGATTTTGTGAGTTTTAGCGAAGCGGGACGCAAACTCTCGGCGCTGCACTGGGACTACGAGATGGTCGCGCCTTATCCACTCGAAATGGTGGTTTCGACAAGCCGGGCGAACGGGCAGCCTGATCTGAGTGTGACCAAAATGCGCTTCGCCGGTAAAGCCGGATCCTGGGACAAATCGACGATCCGATTCAACGATGAGATCACCCTCACCGGAATTCCCGATGCAGCCCACGAATACGTACTCGGCTCACGCTCCGCCATCGAGTGGATCATCGAGCGCTACCGAGTGAAACCAGACCTTGATAGCGGGATCGTCAACGACCCGAACGACTGGGCGGCCGAGCACGACGATCCCGAATACATTCTCAATCTTCTCAAGCGCATCGTGACGGTCAGTGTGGAGACGGTCGCCATTGTGAACGCTTTGCCGTCGTTGCGAATACTGGAGCAGGCCGCGATACCAGCCGAAGTTGTCAACGTGGGTTGATGGCGTCTTGCCAGTGCAAGGGGCGTCGAGGCAGTTTGGCAGCTGGCGTGGTTCGTGTTGGCGGTTGGATACGGTGCCATGACCACGAACGTGATCGCCATGTGCACGATCTCTCTCAGCTTCCCGCTGGCCGGCAAGCTCCGCGGCACATCAGACATCCTTGTCTCGGTAGTGCGATAGAACGTTGAGCAGCTCCTGCACCACGTCGGAGGGGGACCGCAATGCAAGAGCCTCTCAGAGCCGGGAGCCCGTTGCTCGGCCGGCAGGTGCGGCGTATGCGGCGGCCACGCCTTGTGGGTGTGGCGGTCTCGCAAAGCATGGCGATTATTACGAGCACGCGGGATGAAGCCTGAGGGCGCCTGCGGCGTGCACCGGTTAGGCTCGCGCCGCGGATTGTGCGGGTGGGGTAGGCGACCATGAGGTCCCGGACCGTGCCTCTGGGTCGGGAGGGGTTGATCGCGACTATGTAGGTCGGATCGGTTGGGTAACCGCATCAATGCCTTCGGCGTCGCGTGTCCACGCGGCGCCGTTGAGGTTGGTGCTGACCATTCGAGCGCGGTAGCCGCCACGAACTTGTCGCCATACTGACGGTGGTAGCCGTGCGAGCAGATTTCCGCGGAGCACGATGATCAGGCGGCGTGCTGAATGAAAGGGGCCGCAGCCTGGCGGCGATTCCAAATGGCTGTATAGCCGATACGAAAACCCTCGGCGGCGAGGGCATCCCGTAGAGCCGAAATGGAGACATCAGGGTTTGCCAAGTGGCGGCTCAGATTGGCCTGTGACTCTTCATCGAGACCGTCGATATAACGTTGAAACTTGCCGACCGGTGATGGCCGGTGGGTGATTATTTCGAACATGTTGTCCCCCTAGAACGTTTGCGCCGGCTGCCCCGTGGGCAAACTTATTCAGCGTGCTATCTATATGTGCTGACGTCACAGTAAGTTTCCCACTGCGCTTAAATTGGCGTGAAAAACTCGGGCCGCGCATGTACCAGCGGTAGGGGGTTGCGTGGCACGAGTAAAGGCCGAGCTGGGCATGTAAGCGGAGGCCGCACTCCCTCACCTTTTTACGCGATGACGCTGCAGCCTGAAGAACCTCGGGAGCCTGCTTTAAAAGCTCGCGACCAGTTTTCTCTGCGAGCGGCGCCCAGCCGAGCGTATCGGACCATTTCTCGGCATACTCACCACACCCGCGTCCGTCATCACGCCGCCGGAGAGTAGGCCTGACGCGTGTAAACGCCAAGCTCGGATCGGAGTGCTGGACATGCCGGGCACGTATACCGGACTTCAGCGCGGCGCACCGGCGTATGCCGGATCTGCCCAAAGACGATGGGGACGTCCAAGTTACTCGTCATGGCCGACAGCTCGGTCTCCGTGACGGTGCCTGCGTGGGCGGCTGCGGCTACAAAGATGAACCACTTGGTGAGTGCGACTTCGGGTGTGGCCGTGCAAGGCTGCGGTTCGCCGGTCATCACTGAGAGCGCCGCGCGCCCGGCACTCACGATGTTGTGCGAACAGAGGTCCGCCGCGCCAACATCAATCGGCCTCCGCAGGTGCTTGGCTTCGCCCGCTTCGCCTCGCCTTCGCTGCCGAGGTTGTTGCTGCTCGCCTCGCGCACCTGGGGGATCAGCCAGGCTTTCCGGCCCGCGGCTGCCAGCACGTGCTTCCACGGCGTTGTGGAGGGCCGCCAGGCCCGACTCTGTGGTTCGGCTGAGCGCGGTGTGTTTCGATCGTGTACGGCATCAGACAGTCGCCGTTTCGGTGGCGCCGAATGCGTCAAGGTGAGCCTTCAGCTGCGGGCTGGCCTTGCTGATTTGTGCCAGAACTCGGTTCACAGCTTTTGACACGCTCGGAACATTCATACCCATCAGTAAGCCAATCTCCTTCAGCTCCATTGGCGCTCCACCATCCAAGCCAAAACGGCTGATCACCAGATCCCTTTGACGCTCGGTCAGCTCGCCCAGGGCTTCGGCTATCGCCGCGCTGAGCTCGGAACGCTCAGCCAGTTCTTGCGGCCCGTCGGCCTGGCTCGGCGCGCGGTCTTCGATGCTCAAGCCGTCCACGCCACCGACCGGTGCACCAAGCGACGCCGGCCGGGAGATGGGCTGGCCATTCTGCACCGCAGACCGACGCTGCTTGCGAGTGAACTGGTCGAGCGGCATTCCGGCGAGAGTGACCCGTTCACCGGAAGTCGCTCGCTGCGAGATCAGGTAGGCACCGAGCGGCACCCCCTTGCAGGGATCGTATTTGGCCAGGGCTTCGACGCAGAGCAGGTACGCCTCCGCAGCCCGATCTTCGGACGCTAGTGCAGAAGAAGAAGTGGCGGTTGCCCGTGCTTTGATCCATGGCAGGTATGCCGTGAGGAGATCGCTGCGAGCGGCGGTGCCCTGCTTGCGCTCGTCCTCGGTTGCGGTCGGTCGCCGTCCGTGGACGATTCGCAGGATCAGACGTGCGTGAACATCGGATTCGAGACGGACACCGTATGGTGCCGGTGGAACTGTGTAGGTCTGAAGTGTTGCTGGCATTTCCATCGTGGTGATCCCTCAAGTGACGGGGCGACCTCGGACGGGCTGCCCTCTATACGGAGGGGGGTATTGAAACCCCACAGAACCCCGAAACGAGCGCTTCGCCAGAGCGCGTACATGAGCAGTATGAAAATAGTGCCCACGAGTGATCCGCAACGGCCCAAATTTGGTCAGATACAGTGCCGAGGGGGCGCGGGGGGCGCGGGGGCGCCCGGTCAGGAACCTTTTCCACTGAGGATCCAAAACAGCCTCAAGCATGCCAAACCGGTTCGAAACAGTTTTTCTATGCAAACTCTTCTGAGCAGCGCCCCCGGCGCCCCCCACACCCCCTAGACCTAATTTGATCTCAAAGAACCCTGTATTTACGGGGTTTTTATTTTCCAGAGGTCTAAATAAAACCTCAAATTGAGGGGGTGGATGACCACCCCTTCGTCACCCCCAGCGCCCCCTATTCACGTTTTCTGCCCAAATTTCGGCGTCCGGCGCCCACTCACGTTTCCGATTCGGGTGGCGCAGGGGGCGTCTTGGGGGCGCTCAGAACTTCAGATCCCAGTTTCGTGGGGTTTCACTGTCCCCCTCCGTTCATGAGGCAAGCCCATCCGGGCAGCCACCGGCGCGAAGGACGCGAAACCATGAACACCGAAACCATCTCGACACAGCAGGCTGCGGTGAGCAGCCCGGAGGCACTAGCCTTCATGACACCGAATGCAGAACGCGCAGAACGTAACGCCTGGCTCGCAGCCAACGCCCGCGACGTAGCGGGACCAGGCGACTGGAACATACGAAACATCCCCACCGATGACTTCACTACTCACAAGTGGCCGGACGATTCAGCGGAGAGCTTCCGCACGGCAACACCGGCGCACCTCCACTACCTGCAGTGGCGCGCAAATTCCGAGTATGTTGCTCGCGGCCGTGGCATCCACAGCGCGGTCCGTCGTGATCAGAAAATTGAGATTGAGGGCTTTGGCGGTGATGCCCTCAAGAACATGACGGTCGAAGACAACGACTGCCTGGTCATCCCCCTCTACTCGCTCGCGCACGGCCCAGCGCACCCGGTGCTCTTCCAGGTACGCCCCGACCTGCCGCGCGTCATCGTCGAGTTTGAAAAGGATGAGACCGGTGCAAACAAGCTCGACAAGAAAGGGGAACCAATCCCGGTCCTCGGCCGCGACAAAAAACCGAAATCCCGCTCCGTCAAATTTGAGGCCCCGGCCGGCGCCGTCCGCGGCTCAGAAGTAGGCCAGCTACCGGCCGACGTCCACCCGTACGGCCAGCGCATGCTCGATGCCAACCCGGCTGCGATCATCGCTTGGACTGAGGGGGTGGCTAAGGCCGACGCGATTCTGTCAGCTGCTTTGCGGGAAGGTCTCTCCATCGTCCCTGTCGCTCTCACTGGGGTGACCATGGGGTACAAGGCTGGCGATGCGGAGTCAGGGTTGGCGCCGACCCCGGTGCTCACAGCCGAAACGGTCGGCCTCATTGATCACGTCGGCCGCACCGAGCTGCTCTTCTGGGACGCCGACTGGCGCACCAACAAAAACGTCGGCGGCGCTATGGTCGTGTTCGGCCAGCTGCTCGAAGCTGCCGGCGCCACCGTCTACATCGTTGACACCCCGGGCGTCACCAAAGACCGCAAGGGCGGCGTAGACGACTACTTGCAGGCCATGCTCCAGAAAGGATCTGTAACCCCGCTAGCTGATCTGCTCGCCACCCACCTCGTAACCATCTCGAGCGCCGAGAATGTCGCACGCGTCTACTCAGACGACGACAGCGGGCGCTCCGAACGCCTGGTCGATGAACTGCTTGAAAAGCGGAGCCACACCTTTGACCCGACCACCGACTCCTGGAACAGCTACGACGCGGCCAATGGTATTTGGACTGCCGAAGGCCGTGGCGCCAATGTGGCCCATGTCACCAAGATTCTGACCGAGCGTGATGTCGCCGACCCCGTCCGGTATCGCAACTCCCGCTCCGCTCCTGCTATCAAGAACGCCGGGATCATCGCCAGCTCCGATCCGTCCGTTCAGCTCCGCTCCGATGAATGTGACGTTGACGCTTACCTTCTCAATACTCCCTCAGGCGTCGTCGATCTCCTGACCGGTGAACTGCTGCCGCATGGCCCCGCCTACGCGATGCGCAAGGTGACCGGAGTGGGCTATGACCCGGAAGCAGTGTCGCCGGTCTGGGATCGTTTCGTCTTGCAGTCCGCGGGTGGTGATGTCGAGTACGTCGGTTTCATCCAACGCTTCTTTGGCATGGCTCTGATCGGGAAAACCGTCGAGGAGGTCATGGGAATGATCACGGGTGGCGGCCAGAACGGAAAATCAACCATGACCAAGGCCATCACCTCGACGATCGGCTCGTATGCCGGCACGATGCCAGCAAAGGCCTTCACTGGTGACTTGACTGACGAGATGCTTTTGGAACTGCAAGGCGCCAGGTTGGTGCTGGCTGCTGAGACCGGTGCGGGCAATGCCCTCGATGAGAAGGCTCTGAAAATTATGACCAGCAGCGACACGATCAGCGGTCGCGGCCTCTACAAGTCCCGCGTCACGTTTGAACCGAGCGCGACAATGGCTCTACTCACCAACCACCGACCTTCGATCCGGGCACAGGATGCCGGCACGTGGCGCCGAGTGCGCATCATGCCCTTCAACAACATCGTGACGGAGGAGCAGAAGGACGCAGACCTGGCCATGAAACTCGCAGCGGAAGCAGCTGGCATCCTTCGCTGGTTGGTCGACGGTGCTCTCGCGTTCGGCAACGAAGGTCTCGGCACCTGCGCTGTCGTTGCCGAGGCCACCAGTTCATACCGCGCTAGTCAGGACTTCCTCGGCGGGTTCATCACCGAGTGCCTGATTGTGGGGGAGCCGGCGGATCGCGTTCATTGCCGCCGTGCCGATCTGAAGGCAGCTTTCGACGCCTACGTGTTTGAGCAGGGCCGCCGAACCAGCTGGACGCTCGCAGCGATCCGTGAGGGTTTGCAGGAGCGAGGTGTGCTCCCGCGTATCGACGCCGATTTCGAGAAGCGGATCAAGGGGTATCCGACTTGGTATGGCGTTGGTCTGCGGAGCACCAGCTCGGCAGTAGAGAAAGCTATGCCCACGTACTGATCACCAGCCACTCCAACGAACGGCCCGAATACCTCCCCGGTGTTCGGGCCGATGTTGTTTTCGTCGCCTGGCTGAGGGGTGGGGCGGCTTCTGAGCACGCAGAACGCAATCAGAGCAGCACCCGGACGCTTACCCCCAGTTTGAGGGTGGTTGGTGTTTCTTTCTTGATTTTCTCCGTTTTTCTCCGTTTCTCCCCGCTTTTGGCCGCATGTCTTCCTTCTGAACCGAAAAACCCCCGGTTCAGAAGGAAATACCGTGTCGAAAACCATCGAAAAAGCTGCAAAGAAGCTCGCTCGTGACCTGCGCATCGCCCAGGAGCGAGCAGAGGTCGCCGCGGCTCGTATCGCCCCTCGGGCCGCAGCCCTAGCAGCTTACGGGTCAGCGGTTGCTGAGGGCGTCTCTACGGAGGCAGAACTTCAGAATATGGGTGGGTACCTGGTGACTGAGCTTGAAGCCATCCAAGCGGACGAAGATCGCTGGAACAGCCGCCGCGGCCGCGCCCTTTTCACCCTCGGCGTCAAACGCTTCACCGGCATCGCCCACAAGAACAACCTTGAGGCTGGCGACCTGCACATGGCTCTCTGGGAAGCTTGGGCGCAACCCTTTGCCAAGACCGCTGACGGAAAGCCGGCACCGTTCCGTTTGAACCCCGCAATTATCGGCGCCCGCGATGCTTGGGCTTTCACCGCCAAGGAAGTCAACGGCAGCTTGGTTGAAGAGCACCAAGCTCAGCGCAAGCAGACGTCGCGCAAAGGACTCCACCGTATCGGTGCGGCAGAATTCTCCGGTTACTCGCCGCTGCTCGACTCAGATTTTGTTGCGGCCGTCGATGAGGTACTGGAGACCACCGGCTTCCGTACCGTCGCCTTGAAAACTGCCCGCGCACTGATCATCAGTCATGGTCACTCGGAAAAACTAGCCGACGCCGTTCTGGAGACGATGCTCCGTCGCGGTCGTGAGCTGGGTTCGGTACGAAGCGCCATCGACGCCCTCCGTCGTGAGCGCGGGCTTGCTGATGCCCTCGATTTTCCTTTTGAGGATTGGAAGAGCTTGGTGGCTTTGCTTTTCGGCAGCCTCACCGGTGGCCTCGGGCTTATCGCAGCCGAGATTGAGGGAGTTCCGTTCGAGTCGGTGAAGAACGTTCGCACGGCAACCGCTCGTTTTGGCCGCGTTGCTGCATGAGAAGACAGTTTTGTGGGGTGTGAGTATCCCCCTCCATATAGAGGAGGTAATCAGCAGCCTCACAACGAAGCCCCACAACCACAGGAAGTTCACATGGCAAATCGCACGCTAGCTACTATGACGGCATCTGATATCGGATCTCGGATCGTCATCCTCAACGTCGGGCTGCGCGCGGGGGTACTCGCTGACGCTCGACAGATCCCCACGGGCCGGGGCGGGGGAGACGCTGCCAAGCGCCCAGTGACGATGGTCCGGCTTGAAGGCTACAACACTGAGCTGCACTTCTCGAGCACCGACGAGTTCAAGGTTGTCGGCGCCGACTGGGTGGCACCGGCAGCCGAGATCCCGGTGGCCGTTGATAACCCCAGCACAGTGCTCGGCAAGATCATGATCGCCTCAATTGGCCTGGATCACTGCACCGAGGCATATGGGACCGCCAGCGTAGCGGCCATCGGTCAGGCAGCTCTCGCCTACGGCGACATCAACCTCGACGGGAGCTGCAACTGATGACTGACATTGGCCTTGCCCCCGGTTAGTGGACACGGGTTAAGCGGCGAGTTGAACTTCCGCAGTCTGTAGCGAGTATTGCAGTTCGAAGGCGACCGGAGTGACATCTCCGATCGAGGAGTGCCGGCGCCGACGGTTGTAGCGGTCTTCGATCCAGGCCCCGACTTCGCGGGTGGCGCGGTCGCGGGTGGGCCAAACTCGGCGGTAGTAGAACTCGGTTTTCAGCGTCGCGAAGAAGCTTTCGGCCATGGCGTTGTCCCAGCAGATACCGGTAAAGCCCATCGAGCGGGTGATGCCGTTCTTGATCGCGAACTTGGTGATTTGTGCGGAGGCGTACTGGGTGCCGCGGTCGCTGTGAAAGATGACCTGCGCCGGCCTGTCTCCGCGCAGCGTCATGGCCATCCCGAGGGCATTCTCGATCAGATCGGTCCGCATGTGGGCGGCGATGGCCCAGCCGATGACCCGGCGGCTGTGTGCGTCGATCACGGTCGCCAAGTAGACCCACCCCTCCCAAGTCCTCAGATAAGTGATGTCACCGACCCAGACCTGGTTCAGGGCCCCGGTATCCCATTGCCGTTTGACGGCGTCGACGGGGTAAGCGTCGGCGTGGTCGATGATCGTGGTGGTCCTCCACTTTTTGGGGCAGATGCCCACCAGTCCGAGGCGTTGCATGGTCTTGGCGACGGTTTTGCGCGAGATGGTCTCCCCGTCGGCGCGGAGGTCGGCGAGGATTCTCGGCGACCCATAAACCTCGTCGGAGTCACCGTGGAACCACGCCACTTTCTGATCGATGCCCTCCCGTCGAATCATGCGGTCCGACGGCTTCCGGTCGAGCCAGACGTAATATCCTGAGCGGGACACCTCGAGCAGGCGGACCATGCGGGTGATGGTGAAATTGGTCTTCTCCGCCAGCATCAGTTCGAACGCTTTGCGCTCGTATCCGACGCTTCCTGGGCGAAGAAGATGGATGCTTTTTTTAGAAACGCCCGATCCAGTTTCAGGTCCGCGTTCTCTTTGCGCAGCCGGAGCAACTCGGCCCGTTCAGACTCAGTAACCGCGGTCTCCCCGGTGTCGTTTCGGGCCTTGAAAGCGATGACCCAACGACCCAGCGAGGCCTCGTTGATCCCGAGCTCGCGGGCCACTGTCGCGATGGCCCTGCCGGTGTTGATTACCAGCTTCACGGCCTCGTCTTTGTACTCAGGAGTGAACTCCCGGCGTGTCTTTCCCATGTGAACATTCTCTCTTGTGAGGTGTCCACTGATAGGGGGCAGGGCCACATCGAGCTGGAAGACATGCTGTTCGAATCTGAGCTCACTGCCGGCGAACGCCGTAACTCGGTTGGAACGACATGTCGTGGAACCCGCCCCCGCTGCGCATCACATCCGATCACGAACCTGTCGGCCTCACCGAAACTCGGATCGTCGAGCTTCACGACGGCTGGGAGGTTGGCGTCGCTTACCGGGCTAGTGCAGCCTTGGGCGGTCCTGGAGAGCGGCAGTATGCTCCGCAGCTCGCCGGCGTCGGCTGGTACCGGCCGGTGGCCGCAGGGGATCCTGAACACCCGATCACACCAGGCGGTCGTCCGGGTGAGTTCAGCTGTTCAACGTGCGGCGCAACGCCGGACTGCGTTGAAGAAGGTGCTTCATGACCGGCACGGAGAACTACAACAGCACTAAAGCACGAATCGATCAGAACTCCGACCAACTCAACTCAACTGAAAGCAGCAAGAAAATGACAATCACATTCGAATCACACACCGCCAAGCTCGGAGCAACCATGGTCGCAGCTGTAGGCATCGACGCCTGCATCTCCGGATACGGCACCAGCACAGACCCAGCCGAGATCGGCCAAGCCGCACTCGCATACGGCGACATCAACTGGGACGGGAGCTTGAACTGATGATCACTACAACTTTTAAGCTGAGCGATCAGCTGATCACCGCGCTCAACGACCAGATCGACTGGTATGTACAGCCGGAGCTGATCGTGCGCTTCGAGAACCTGGAAGTCTCCGAGTACGGCACCTTCCCTGGACCGGACAGCACATTCAGCCTCGACGTTCTCAGCGCCACCCAACCCAACACCACCATTTCACAGGACGGCGGGGCTGTCGGCCCGTTCATCGGTGACACCAGCTTCGGGCCATGCGCCGGGGATGTCGCCGCCAGCATCATTGAGGAGCGGGTGCATGAGGCCCTGCTTCGCGATCAGATGACGATCACGAACGTCGGCGTCGATGAGCCGGGCAACCTACATTTCTACATCGAACCAGTTCACACGCTGACAAACGGGTGGGGCACCGGGGAGCTGCGCTGCTCAGTATGTGGCATATACCCCGAATGCGTGGAGTACGACGACGAGGGTACGGACGCCCCGACCATCTCGGCAGAGTTTCAGGCGGCGGTGCTCGTCCAGATCGCGCTTGGTGTGCCAGCGGAGATCGTTGCGGAGTTCCAAGATTTTCAAGCCGACGGTGACGGCGGGTTCTACTCAGGCCCAGACTCCGTGGTGATTGTACGCATCGGCGCGGTGGCGCTGCCCGCGTTTCCCACCCGCGCGATCAGTGGCCCAACGTGCCCACCTAGTTATCACACCGAGCAGGTGGAGCGCGCGCTGTACACGCTGCTCTGTGACACGTTCGACAGCCGATACGTCTCTCATGCGACGATCGACGATGGAGGCTCTTTGAGCTATAGCATCTACGGCGTCACCGCCCTCTAAACCACCTAAACGAACAGACAGCCGGCCCGGTCAACGGGCCGGTTTTTCTGCGTCCGGCCCACCATCGTCCCATTTCGCGTCGATCTCGGCCCAGGCGTCTGCTTCTGAAAGTTCACCAGTGAGGATCCGCTTGGCCCGATCGAGGGCGTCGCCGTCTGGGTGGTAACCCGCGAGCTCATGGCCTTTTGCAATCTCAACCATCCGCTTTTCGAGCTCAATACCGGACAGCGCACCGCGGTCAGAGTCCTCATCCACGCTCACACCTACCCTTCACCACGATCATGCGCGGCATTCGGCGTGCCGGTCGAATCGGACTGCCTTCTGGCCGGGCTTTTGTGCATCCCGATGTTCGGCTAGAACACCGACCCGGGAGCTATTTGGCTTGTCGTCGTCGGGGGTGCCTGCCAGTCGATACGGTAAACCTCTGAGGTGGAAAATCCGTGCCACTCCTCAGCTTGGGCATCCTCAGACCACGCGAGCGCGCCCCGATAACCGCGAACAAAAATGAAATCTTCGGCCTCATGCATCCGTCCGTCGCCCTCATACCCGGAACCGAGCCCGTTGATCAGCCGACCGTGGGCGGCTCGGCAGCTGGTTTCGCCGATCAGAACAACAACAAGTTCTGAGTCCGTTCTAATCTCATACCTGCCTGGAGGGCTGGAAGCCGTGACTGGACCGTCGATGCAGAGCTCTACCGCCTCGATGTTCGTGACGATGCCGAGGTCGACGGCGACCTGAGTATTGCCAACCTCAGCGACGAGATCCCACCGCTCATCGACGACGACGCGCCGTATTCCGCCGATCCACTGTCCAGCCCAGGCAGGAAGTGGGTGTACCTGAGGTTCCGGCCAGGCGCGGATCATCCGGCCAGGCATGATCTGGACGCGAAACTGGCGGTCAGCTTGCACGATGTACTCGCCAACTTGTGACCCACCCCAGATGACCGTCTCTGAAATCATGGTGCGGGCTGCGGTAGCGGCCCGAGCAGCCCGATCGCGTCCTCCATGACGGTGCCACCAACAAACCACTCGACGCCAAAAGTTACGATCGCCGGGGATCCGACTTCAAAGAAAGATCCTGTACACGACCGCCAGGGTGCGCCGGCGTGGATAGAAGCGGAAGCTGACCCGTCGGCGTGCAGCGCGTAGAAAATGACTTCGGAAGATGTTCGGACCGCGTAGCTGTAGCTGACGGCAGGTTGCGGTTTCATATCTATCTCATGCGCGGCAGCGCTGCCGCGCATGAATCACCCATGACCACACCAGCTTCCATCGCGCACCTTGACAGCTTTGATCCCGAGCTGGTGACGGCCTTCGATCAAATGCCGGCCGAGACTGATATTTGGTGGGAAGCGGAGCACACGAACGACCGCATTCCTTGCTGGAGCACAGCGTTCGCCCTGGACTTGCTCGGCTGTGTTGATGCGACTGCCGGCTTTTTGTACGCCGTGCTCGGGCATGTGGCAAGCAATCGCTGGATGATGGTGTTTGCGTCCGGCAGGTATCGGATACTCCGTGGAGCTTTCGGCTCCCGATGCTGATGACACGACCACCATGGGGATACTCGGCCGTCCGGGTGGTGGCGGTGAGCAGGTGCAGATCGTTGGCGGGCACAGCCCGGTCACGGTCCGAGCCTCTCAGGTGCTCACTCTGGAAGATGCTCGGGTCGCATTTTCTTCTTGGATCCTGGGCGGCGTGTACCCCGACGGTTACGACGCCGAATATCGGACCAGCTAGGAGCGGTCGGCTGTGCTGGCGCCGCGCATGAGATCGGTATGACCCTCACTCCGACGTATGATCCACTTCTACACCTCGAATTTGAGCTAGAGCTCCACGAGCAGATTTCCGTCATGCCGTGCGAGCCGGAACTGTGGTGGGAGGGTTGGGAGACTCAGCCGCGGCTGCCTGTGTTTTCGGTGGCGTTTGCGATGGATCTTTTCGCGTGCATCGACGAGCCGAGCGGATTTCCTTTCGTGATTATCGGTGATGCTCGGAGCGCCAGGTGGATGCAGGCGTGGGGTTCTGCGGCCGGGCTCTTAGTGGAGCTCGGCGGTATGGAGGCTGGCAGCAACGTCATTGGTGTCGTCGGCCGGGTGGGTGGTGGCCGAGGTTACGTGAGTCTCACCGGCACCGAACACGACGTCGAATTGCGTGAGCATCAGGTTTTGCTGGTGGCTGACGCTCAGGCCGCATTTAGCGCATGGATACTCGGTGGGGTATTTCCAGAAGGCTATGAAGTCGAATTTGTGACCTACTAGGCAAGCCTGGGCGGTGTCCACATGGGGTACACCTCAGCTGGACGTCAAGCACTGATATGTGAAAGCGTCAGGATAGGGTCAGTTTTGGATTACTTGACACACCTAGCACCAGGGTCTTAGACTCTAATTTGACAGAAACGATGGGGGATCCACATGGCAGGTCAGCGAGTGGCATATGTGCGCGTGAGCAAGCTCGATCAGAGCACCGTACGGCAGCTTGCCGGCGTCGCCGTCGACCGCACGTTCGAGGACAAAGCATCGGGCAAGGACCAGAACAGGCCTGAACTCGACGAGATGATCAAGTTCGTGCGCGACGGAGACACCGTTCTCGTACATTCGATGGACAGATTGGCTCGAAACCTCGACGACCTCCGGGCGATCGTGCGTCGACTCACCGCGAAAAAGGTGAGGGTCGAATTCGTTAAGGAGCAGCTCACCTTCACCGGCGATGACAACGCCATGGCAAATTTACTCCTCAGCGTCATGGGCGCGTTCGCCGAGTTCGAGCGCTCGCTCATCCGTGAACGTCAACGCGAGGGGATCGCCCTGGCAAAAAAGCGCGGCATCTACCGTGGGCGGGCGCCTTCACTGGACGCGGCTCGAGCCGTCGAACTTCGCGAGAAAGCAGCAGCGGGAGTATCGAAAGCAGAGCTGGCCCGTCAATTTGGGGTCAGCCGAGAAACGGTTTACGCGTACCTTCGGGCGGTATGATTCGCTCCTCTATATAGAGTGCTCGCTGATCCCGGTTTAGGAGAACAGCTTCCCCATTGCTTTTAGAGCTTCTCGAGCTTCGGCAAGCTCCGCGTTATGGTTGTACCCGGCGTGTGCTTTGGTCGATGCATGCCCCGTGATCTGCATGCGGACAGATATCGGTACTCCCATAGATGCGAGGACTGTCACCGCGGAATGCCGGGTGGAGTGCAGCGAGTAGACCGGCTTGCGGTCCTCCTCAAGGCCGGCGTCAGCCAGAGCGCGATGCCAGGCGAGGTTGCAGGCACTCGGGTTCCATGGCGCACCCCCTTCGAAGAAGGGGTTACCGGCCAGCTTACGAACGTGCGCTGGTCCGGTGAACAACAGGCCTAACGGGTTGTGTTCAGCGGTAGCTGCCGCGACACGAGCGGTGATCAGCTCCAGCAGGGGGGACACCAATGGGACCATGCGGTTGGACGACGCCGTCTTTGGTCGAGTGAGAACAAGAGCGCCGGCCAACACCTTCATCTCAAAGCCGGCCGGTGTGATGATATGCCGGCCGGGGCAGTCCGCTCCACGCTTGCCTGAGCAGGCCGCCTTGCGTGTTTTTGGATCAACACAGCCGGCAGCGTGAGCCCAGCGAAGCCGTTGCAGCTGCCAGGACAGGTCAATGATTTCAGCACCGGGTGTCAGGTCTACACGATCGATCGTAAGGCCGAGGCCTTCGCCTTCCCGGCATCCGGTCAGCGCATACATCGCCCACATCGCCTCCATGCGATCGCCGTGAACAGAACGAAGCAACGTCGCTGTCTGGGCCACAGTCAAGTAGTTGTCTTTGACGACAGCTGCTTGCGGGCGGAGGATTGCTTTTGCCGGGTTCCAGTCGATGACCTTCCGGTTGACGGCGGCGGTCAGTGCGGTGCTGAGGATCGTGTGGGCGGTCCGCGCGGTTGTCGATGACAGGCCGCGGGCGGTCATTCCCTGAGTCATCGCAAACACGTCACCGTACCCGAGATGCAAGATGCGGATCTTCCCGAGCGCCGGGATAATGTACAGACGGAGGTTCGCTTCGTACGAGTCCTTGGTTCGCGGCCGGGTCGCGACGGTACCCAGCCACTCCATGAGGTACGCACCTGTCGTCGGGTTGCTTGTTCGCTGCACCCCACCTTTGGCTGCTTCTTTCTTCGCCGCGTCGAACTTCTTCTGCCCTCGAACTTCATCCTTGCTGGTAACGGTGCGCCGGCGTTGCTTGCCGTCAATGCCGGTGGGCAGGGTCACCCGGCCGACCCAGAGCCCCCGCTTCGTGTCAAATTTGTACGAGCCGTCTCCTGGGGCTGCACGTTTGACTTCTTTCGGTTTTGCTTTAGTCACAACACCCCTTTTTGTGTTCGATGCTCTAAGCGTATATCGGGTGGACCTAGGTGGGCCTACAGGTGGGCCTAAACCTATGTGGCTCTGGGGCGTTTGAGACCGTATGCGAGCTGAGCGCTTCCTGAACGTAAGCACCATTGTCGACTGAAAATGGAGCCTGCAGACTCCCCAACTTCCGCGTAAAGACGCGGGAATTGGGACTACAGCCGCCCTCCGGTAGAATGGAAGAGCACAACCCGCCCCCGTAGCTCAGTGGATAGAGCACCGGCCTTCTAATCCGATTGTCGTAGGTTCGATTCCTACCGGGGGCACCACGCCTGGGTTACTGCAGTGAGTAATGCAGAAGGCCGCGACTCGCCGTTTTGCTCGAGGTGAGCCCGGTCGAAGTCAAAGATGAACAGAATTCCGGCCGCGCTTGATGGTCTTAGGTGCGCCAGGGTGGTTCGGGGCTGGGGGTGTTGGCGCGGTGGCTGTGGGTGGGGCGCCAGGTTTGGGTGGGGTCCCAGAGTAGGGGTCCGCGTACTTGGGGTCGGCTGTTGATCATGCGGATTTTCCATCCGCTGGTGTCGATGGTGTGGTGGTGGAACCAGCAGAGAAGGACACCGTTGTCGATGTCGGTGCGGCCATTTTGTTGCCAGGGGAGTACGTGGTGGATTTCGGTCCAGCGGGCGGGGATGGTGCAGCCGGGGATGATGCAGCCTCCGTCGCGGGCGGCGATGGCGGCGCGTTGTTTGGGGGTGAAGCAGCGGACTTTGTCGCCGAGGTAGAGGACGTCGCCGTTGTCGCCGAAGATGATTTTTTGGGCGCCGCCGGAGCAGATGGTCTCTTTCACCCGGCGCATGCTGACGGGGGCTTCGACGCCGTCGATCCAGCCGACGCCGCGGCCTGCGTTGAGGTCGGTGGCGTTGACGTGGATCATGACGGTGGGGGCGGCGCCGCCCATGGTCGGGGTTTTGGGGTCGCGCGCTGCAGCTTGGAAGACGTCGCGGAGGATGTCGGCACGTTTCTCGCCCGCGGTGCGGCGGTCCCCATCGAAGCGGGTGTCCCCGCTGTACTGTTCAGAACTGAACGGGTCGGCGCTGAACCGCTCAGTCTCCGTGTTGCTACCATCGAGGCCAGTCAGCTCGGCGCTGCCGTCAAGGGATTCAGTGGGCACGAACATCGGGGTGCGCGACCGGGCGGACAGGTAGGTGTCGAAGAGGGTGTCCATGATGCCGCGCAGCTCCGGGGTGACCTCGGCGCGCAGCGGGTACAACCCGTTACGGAGCAGCCCGAACGTCAGCGTGCTGTTGGCCTCAGTCACGTCGTCGCTGGGGGCGGTGCCGTCGGGGTCGAGGCGGGCCTGCCATTCCATCGCTTGCGCCCGGAGCACGTCGGGCGTGAAGCGGATGCCCACGCCGGGGAGCCCCACGGTTTCCGGGGTGATGGCCCCGGTGGCGGTGGCGACGAGGGCGCGCTCAACCCGGTCGAGGTCGCCCGGCAAGACCTTCCCCTGCAGAGCGGTGAGGGTGCTGGCGATGATCTCCGCCGATTCCATGCCGAGTTCCCCGCTGGTCAGGCCGTCGGCGATGACCGGGTACCGGGCCGGGACGGGCAGGCCCAGCGGGGTACGTTCCACCGCGGTCTCGCCGAGCTTCAGGCGCCGTTTGGCTTCGCGGCCCGAGATGCAGACGAGTTGGGTGATGAACTCGACCCGGTTGCGGCATCCGTTTCGGTACGCCAGCGAGCCACTGCCAAGGTCGATCTCGGCGCGCACGCCGATGTCGGTGGTGGCGCGTAGCCTGACCCCATCGACCGTGCGGCCGAGCCCCTCCAACGCCGCGAGAACCGCAACAGCTTCAGCATCGTCGAGGTGACCGAACCGCACATCGTCAAACGCTGCCGCCAGAATGGCACCGGCCTGAGCCACCGCTTCAACGCGAGAACCCTGCGGCATCGAGCCGGCTGCGGCGGGCGGGGCGGTGAGGGTCATGGCGTCGGTGCCTCCTTCACTCACAATTATAGCCCGAATCGTCCCTAAATACGAGCAAATCTCAAGATTATTCTGACTCAAGTTCAGAAGTTTCTTCCCACCGGCGCGAGCGAGTGAACGGTTGCTTCACGAGCGCCGAAGTAACCGTTCACCCGCTCTCGCGAGGACGGAGCAGATGGTTCTGCCGCGCGCTCTCCGCAAGGCCTCCATCGAGGCGCTCAGAGGTACCCGGCCCGTCATCGGCGGGGCCTTGGTGCTCTGCTTCGAATGGGCTAGGCGATGACGTCGAGGCCCTGGTCCGTGTACAGCTGGATATTTGAGTTCATACCGATGACCTGATCGTCACTGTCCAGGCCGAATCCCAGAACGGTGTTCCCGGTCATGATGAGGAACGAGTTGTCTGCCCCGTCAAAGAGTTCGGGGTTGGATGCGCGCAGAGCATCTGCGCTCTGGACGGGGTCGGCCGCGAGCACCAGCGCGACAATCTGGGCATCCGTCGCAACGAACGTGCTCGTTGAGCTGAATCTGAAGATTAGATTCGGCTCGCCTCCGTCTGGCTCTTCGGCGTACACCCGATCCAGACGTACGACGGTGCTCGACGCGCGGGCGCCTCCGTAGCGAGCAAGCGGGGCCGGCAGAATGTCAGTGACGACGAAGGCTGCCGTGCCGAGCACGGCACCGTCGTTATCGATCGCATTCTGAAACTTGGGTTGCCAATCGGTGGTGATGTAATCGGAATTCGCCGCAAACCACTCGGCCGGGGCGATGCTGTAGTTGTCCAGCCGGCTGCTGTCCAGAACCTCTTCGGTGAGAATACGCAGGGCGACCGGCAGGGCCTCCACGGCGTCGTCCTCGGTGAAGCCGAATTCGGCAAGGGTCTCGAAGTCGGTCTTGGTGGAGTCGTAGACGGCTGCCTCAGCGGTGGGGCTGATCGTGGTGTGGCAGTAGGTGCCGAACTCGTCGGTCACATCTTCGAGGCCGACCACGTCGCCGTAGTCCAGGGCGAGTTCGGAATGCAGCCTGCGGGTGGGGCGGCAGTCGGCTGCGCGGTCTGCTCAGCAGGCGTGGTATCAACTTCGTCGTTCGTGACGGCGGCGCACCCGCCGAGTCCGGCCAAGAGAATACCGGACACAGCGATTGCCAGTGCAGACCGGCTGATTCCGCGAACCGTTCTGCCGGATCGCGCTTCGCTGAACTCCTCGTGCATGCTGTACTTATTCTTAACAATCATTCTTGCGTCCCCCGAGCGGTCTTTGTCCTACCGTGCGGGAAAATTTCGCCACGATTCGCCGGTACCCCGGTGCTGATCTCGAGGGAGGCGGCAGCGCAAATTCTCGAGGATTGCTAGATTCAAGTATGCGAGAACTCCAGGCGCGAATCATCGCGGAACTCAACGTCTCACCCACCATCGACCCGGCCGCCGAGATTGGCCGCCGGGTGAAATTTCTCAAGGACTACCTCAAGCGCACCGGCGCTGCGGGCCTGGCGCTCGGCATCAGCGGCGGCCAGGATTCCACCCTGGCCGGCCGGTTGTGTGCGCTCGCCATCGATGATCTCGTCGCCGAGGGTCATCCGGCCACCTTTGTCGCTGTACGCCTGCCATACGCGGTGCAGCGCGATGAAGCGGATGCGCAACTCGCGTTGGAATTCATCCGCCCGCAATCGCAGGCCGTCTTCAATATCGAACTCGCCGTCGAAGGTTTCGAAACCGAGTTTCTTGCAAGCCTCGACGTGGCGATGACCGACTTCACCAAGGGGAATGTCAAAGCGCGCTCCCGCATGATCGCGCAGTATGCGCTCGCCGGCCAGCTCGGCCTGCTCGTGGTCGGGACCGACCATGCTGCCGAGGCGGTCACCGGATTCTTCACCAAGTACGGCGACGGCGGCACCGATATTCTCCCGCTGACCGGCCTGACCAAGCGTCAGGGCCGGGCCCTGTTGATGGAGCTCGGCGCCCCCGAACAGCTCTATTTGAAGGACCCGACCGCTGATCTGCTCGATCACACGCCCGGCCAGACCGACGAAGCCAATCTGGGGCTGCAGTATGACCACATCGACGATTTTCTCGAGGGGCTTCCGGTCGAGGACGAAGTGGCCGAGGCAATCGAAGCACGCTTCCTGAGCACGGAGCATAAGCGGCGAGTGCCAGCTTCGCTGTTTGACGACTGGTGGCAGTAAGCGCCCCAGCGCGACGAAAAAACGAGCCGGTCAGTGCTGCGAGAGCGCCGACCGGCTTGTTCAGGTGGTGCTGATTGACCTAGGTGGTCGGTGCGGAGGACGAACGAGTGAGCGGGTCTGTGCTGCGCACCTCGAGCTTGTTCACGTCGTCGAGCAGACGCTGGGTCTCCGGTGATGCGTCGGCCGCAGCCGCCGTCGAAGTGGCTGCCGGCGCACGGTTGACCGCCGCAGGAGTGAGCGGTGCCGCTCGCACCGGTGCGGGGGCGGACTCTGCCGCACTGTGCTGGTCGTGGTGCTGCTGGGCAACCCAGGCTTCCTGCTCGGCCAGCAGGTTCTTCTCGGCGCCGGAATTCTGGGCCTTCCAACGATCGAGATCGCCCTGGAAGATTTTGCGGGCACGCCCGGGCTTGTTCTGCCACTCCACCAGGCGGTCGCGAAACTCGACCAGGGCCGGTTCCAGCTGGTACCCGAATGTGGCCGAGGTGCGCTTGAGCTCATACAACTCGTGGGCGGCCCAGTTCGCGGCGATGCCCGAACCGCGGATCGGCAGCAGTCGAACCTGAATGTCGGCCTGTCCGACGGCCCGGTCGCTCATGACCTGTTCCTGCGGGGTCAGTGAATTCCAAACGGATGCCTCGGTGGCGGCATCGACGAGAGAGGCGATCGCGGCCACCTTGATCTCCCGATCCCGCTGAGTGAGGAGCCGCTTGACGGCCCCCCGGGAGATCAACGCCGCCAGCACGCTGGCGATGACAATCGCACCAATGAAGACGATTGCACTGAAAACCACCGGTTCTGTGCTGACGTCTGTGAGCCAGGTTACGAAGCTATTCCACCATTCCATGTCGAGGATTTTATCCGCGCAGTTTCTGTTCTGCGGGACCAGCCTCGGCGTGCCCCCACGCAATTGGAACCAATGGGTGCAGCGCGGCACCTATTAGAGCACTAGCGGAAACAATCGATGGCGTCTTCGATGCGGCAGAACACACCGAGATCGCGCGTGCGCGTGGCGAAGACTATTCTGCGGGCGCTGTACCGGTCGCCGTCGATGCCGGCGTGGCATTCGAGATAGCCGATGACAGCGCCAAGGGGGTCGACGACGCGCCACAGTCCCTCGCGCACGAGGATGAAGTCACGGCCACGAATGCGGGCGATCGGTGCGATGAGAGTGGTCATGATTGCTCCTTCTGCTTCGGCCGGCCGCGGTTGTTTCATCCACCGTATGGGCGACCACCGACATCCGCTTTCGGCGAACAGTCGGCGATGCTGACGCAGCATTCGGCAGCGGCGACGCCGGACGAGTTAGGGTGGAGGAGTGCAAACTTTTGTGATCGCAGGTGGATGTTTCTGGTGTCTCGATGCTGTCTATCGGGTCTTACGCGGTGTGAGCGAGGTCGTGTCGGGGTATACCGGCGGCACCACCGCCGACCCGAACTATGAAGCGGTCTGTACCGGGCGTACCGGCCACGCCGAGGCCGTCGCGGTCACCTTCGACCCGGAGGTCATTCCGGCCAGCGTCATCCTTGACGTGTTCTTCACACTGCACGACCCGACCCAGCTCAACCGGCAGGGCAACGATATCGGGACCCAATACCGGTCGGCCATGTTCTACAGCGATGATGAGCAGAAGCGGCTGTTTGAGACGGCCCGCGATCGGGCGAGCGAGTGGTGGGGCTCCGGCATCACCACCACAATCGAACCGCTCGGCGACTACCACGATGCCGAGGATTACCATCAGGACTTCTTCAACAAGAACCCCGGGCAGGGCTACTGCATGGCCGTTGCCGTGCCGAAAGTCAACAAGATTCGCAAGTCGTACTCCGAGTACCTCGTCGGCTAGTTTCTTCTCCACAACGGCTCGTCGGCGGGATTCTCCACTGATTCGCTTGAATCGATCCGTCGCAGCCCATGGGGGCGGCACACTCGCAGTGTGCGACCCGGGAGCGACGAAGACTGGCACGAGTTGTCGTTCCCGGGCCGTGTGCGCTCACTCTCTGTCGAGCGCCCAACGAGCGTCTTCGCGACAACCGTGCCGGGAGAAACCATGAGCGACCACATCACGATATCCGGAGTCATCGGCACCGATCCCAGTGTGACTTTCGGCAAAAACGGGACCCCGATCACCTCCTTTCGGCTGGCCTCCCGCCAGAGCCACCACGACCAGGCCAAAGACGAATGGATCGTCGACGAAAGCTGCTGGTATTCCGTCAAGACCTTTCGCCAGCTGGCCACGAATGCGGGCAAGTCGCTCAACAAAGGCGAGCACATTGTCGTCACCGGACGGCTGGTCGTTCGAAAATGGACCAACGCCGAGAAATCCGGAACTTCCGTGGAGATCATTGCTGACTCTGTCGGCCATGACCTCACCTGGTACACCACGACGCCGGTGCGCTCTGTGGCACCCTCGCGTACCAGCACCGATCAGGCTGAGCCGGACCCGGTGGAATCCCCTGAATCGGAGGAATCGGCCAGTGCGTTCGAGGCGGAGCGCGGGCAGGTCGACCCGGCCGGAGACGGCTTTGTACCGATCGACACCGACGCGGATGTGGATGCCTACGCGCGTTTAGACTCGTAACATCGTCCACGCGCGTGGACGGGGGGAGGCAATACGTGATCGTGGCAGAACCACAACCGCAGGATCAGTTCGTCGTGACTACGGCCGGTCGGCGCGCCGGCCGCTCGCGGTTCTCCCTGTCCGCCGTGGTCGCGGTGGGCGCTGCGCTGCTCCTCGGCGTCAGCCTCGCCGCGTGTACCGGTGTCCCCGCAGAGTCCACCGCGACCACCGCTGTGCCCACTACGTCGGCGACACCGGACTCCTCGGCTACTCCAGCGCCCGACCCGGCGCTGGTACCGACTGGAACCGCCGGGGAGAATCTGGTCTACTTCAACTTTCTGGCCGTAGCGGTAACCAAGGCCAACCCCTCTGCTGACGGCCGTGCCTACATCGACGCCCTCGTCGCCGGCGGGTTCGACCGCAGCGCGATGGAAGTGAGCTTCGACCGCACCCAGGCCGATCTCGTCGCCGACTCCGTACAATTCTCCGTGCGCTTCGCCGGCGAATGCCTGATCGGTCAAATCGGCCCGGCCAGCGACGGCTTCCACAGCGTGGTCGCGCCGATCCTCTCGACCGGTTTGTGTCTGGTTGGGTCCAGTCGACAAATAGACTGGTAGATATTATGGCCGAATTTATTTACTCAATGGTCCGCGCTCGCAAGGCGATCGGTGAAAAGCTGATTCTTGACGACGTCACCATGTCCTTTTTCCCCGGTGCCAAGATTGGTGTGGTCGGCCCGAACGGCGCCGGAAAGTCCACCATTCTCAAGATCATGGCGGGTCTGGATACCCCCAGCAACGGCGAGGCGCGACTCTCCCCGGGCTACACCGTCGGCATCCTGATGCAGGAACCGCAGCTCGATGAGAGCAAGACCGTGCTCGAAAACGTGCAGGAGGGCGTCGGGCCGATCAAGGCCAAGGTCGACCGGTTCAATGAGATCAGCCTCGCTCTTGGCGAACCTGACGCCGACTTCGACACCCTGCTCGCCGAAATGGGCATTCTGCAGGAAGCGATCGATGCAGCGGATGCCTGGGACCTCGATTCCCAGCTCGAGCAGGCCATGGATGCCCTGCGCACCCCGCCGGGTGACTCCGAGGTCGCCAACCTCTCCGGTGGTGAGAAGCGCCGCGTAGCGCTGACCAAGCTGCTGCTGCAGAAACCCGACCTGTTGCTGCTCGATGAGCCCACTAACCACCTCGACGCCGAGAGTGTCCTGTGGCTCGAGCAGCACCTCGCCAAGTATCCCGGCGCCGTGATCGCCGTCACCCACGACCGGTACTTCCTCGACCATGTTGCCGAGTGGATCGCCGAAATCGACCGCGGACACCTTTACCCCTACGAGGGCAATTACTCCACCTACCTCGAAAAGAAGCAGGAACGACTGCTCGTGCAGGGCAAGAAGGATGCGAAGTTGTCGCGCCGTCTCGCCGACGAGCTCGAGTGGGTGCGCTCCAACGCCAAGGGCCGTCAGGTGAAGTCGAAGGCCCGTCTGGCCCGCTACGAAGAGATGGTCACCGCCGCTGAGAGCACCCGCAAGCTGGACTTCGAAGAAATTGTGATTCCAGTTGGCCCGCGCCTCGGTGCCCAGGTCATCGACGCGACCAAGCTCGAAAAGGGCTTCGACGGGCGCATGCTCATCGACAATCTCAGCTTCACCCTGCCGCGCAACGGCATCGTCGGCATCATCGGCCCGAACGGTGTGGGAAAGACCACCCTGTTCAAGACCATCGTCGGTAAGGAGCCGCTCGACGGCGGCGAGCTGAAAATCGGCGACACGGTCAACATCTCCTATGTCGACCAGGACCGTGGCGGCATCGATCCGAACAAGACCCTGTGGGAGGTCGTCTCCGACGGCCAGGACTACATTCAGGTCGGCAAGACCGAAATTCCGTCGCGCGCCTACGTCTCGACCTTTGGTTTCAAGGGCCCAGACCAGCAGAAGAAGGCCGGCGTGCTCTCCGGTGGCGAGCGCAACCGCCTGAACCTGGCTCTCACCCTGAAGCAGGGCGGAAACCTGCTGCTCCTCGACGAGCCCACTAACGACCTCGACGTCGAAACGCTTGGTTCGCTCGAGAACGCGCTGCTCGAGTTCCCCGGCTGCGCCGTGGTGATCACCCACGACCGGTGGTTCCTGGACCGGGTGGCCACGCACATCCTCTCGTATGAAGGAACCGACGAAAACCCGGCCAACTGGTACTGGTTCGAGGGCAACTTCGAGTCCTACGAAGAGAACAAGATCGAGCGACTCGGCCCCGACGCGGCCAAGCCGCACCGTTCCGCCTACCGCAAGCTCACTCGCGACTAGAAAGTCAAGAAAGTGAAGCTGCACGTACCGATCCGTCTGCGCTGGTCCGACCTCGACGCCTACGGTCACGTCAACAACTCCGAGATGCTGCGCCTGCTGGAAGAGGCCCGCATCCTGGCCTTCTGGGTGACCGAAGACGACGGGGCGATCGGCGCGAGCACGGCCGTGCTCGACGGGCGTCCGGGCGCGGCGACCCTGACGCTGATCGCCCGGCAGGAGATCGAGTATCTGGCGCCGGTGCCCTACCTGCGTCAGCCGCTCGACGTGCGGCTGTGGCTCGGTAAGCTCGGTGGCGCGAGCCTCGACGTTTGCTATGAGGTGTACAGCCCCGAGGGGGTCACGCCGGAGATACTGTATGCGCGGGCGAACACGACCATCGTGCTCGTCGATGCGACGAGCGAACGCCCGCGCCGCATCAACGATGCCGAACGTGCCGCCTGGACTCCCTACCTCGACGAACCGATCGAGTTTGCCCGCCGATGAGCCAGCGCGGGCCATCGATCGCCGCGCCTACCGGGATCGTTAACCGGCCAGAACCGTGTCGCCAGCGACAGTGACGGTGACTCGGTCCAGTGCGCGTGGTGCCGGGCCGCCGAGCACTTCACCCGTGGCGAGGTCGTAGCGCGACTGGTGGCACGGGCAGTCGAATTCGGTGGCGGCGGGCTCCACCTTGCAGCCTTGATGCGTGCAGATCGCGCTGAAGGCGACGACCGTGCCTTCCGTCGGCTGGGCGAGCAGGATTGGTTGACCATCGAGGGTGGCCGCGATGCCACCGCCAACCGGGATATCGGCCAGTTTGGCGACCTCGGTCCCGGCCGGTGCAGTTTCCGCGCCGGGATCCGTGGCTGAACCGGTCGGATCGGTCGCGCTCTCGGTCTCGGTCGGGGACGCGTCCGTGGAGGCGGTACCGGTATCCGGGGTGCTGCTACAGGCAGCCAGGGCGACCGCTGCGGCGGCGCTTCCCCCCACTAGGATCATGCTTCGACGGGACAGGTTGATTGCCGGGGCCATGATTCTCCTTGAGGAACGTATTAGCGGGTAGGTTGGCGCTGCTTCAGCTATCAACGAAGCGGCCGGTGGTTCGGTTCAGTGTTTCAGGACGTCAATTGAACCGCAATGGCCCCGGTTCCGTGTTACCAGGGGAGGTAGGCCATGGCCGATGAGCGTGCCGAACTATTGCGTGCCCTCCACGACACGCACGGGCCTATTCTGTGGCGCTATGTTGTGAGGCTGACCCACGACACCGCCCTCGCCGACGACGTGGTGCAGGAGACGCTGCTGCGCGCCTGGCGCCGGCCACGCCTGCTCGATCAGACCGAGGTGTCGGCCAGGGCGTGGCTGTTCACGGTGGCTCGAAACCTGGTGATCGACGACCGACGCTCGGCCCGCGCCCGACATGAGATGCCGACCGACCAGCTGCCCGAACTGCCCACCGACGATCAGACCGACGCCCTGCTCGATGCCTGGCTGGTAGCGGATGCCCTCACCGACCTCTCGCTCGACCATCGGGCCGTCATTGTCTACGCCTACTATCAAGGCCAGTCCGTCGCGGAGACTGCACGACACCTGGATATTCCCGAAGGAACCGTGAAATCCAGGCTGCACTATGGCCTGCGAGCCCTGCGTCTCGCACTGCAAGAGCGAGGAGTTACGGAGCGATGACCACTCCTGCTGACCGGTACGCAGACTGGGACGGCGCCTACGTACTGGGCGCGCTTACGCCGGGCGACCGGCGTGACTACGAACGACACCTGAACGACTGCGCCGCCTGCAGTCAGGCCGTCGCCCACCTCGCCGGGCTGCCCGGGCTGCTCGCTCTGGTGCCACTGGATCAAGCTGCGCAGCTCGGTCACGCGACCGGTGCGGCAGTGGATTCCGGCACATCGCCGTCCGCCGAACTGCTGCCCCGGCTGTTGGCCGAGGCACGGGTCCGCTCCCGGCGGGCCCGCCGGCGCACGGTGGGGGCCGTGCTTGCGGCCGCCGCGATCGCGGCATCCGCTGCCCTGATGGTGCCCGGCTGGCTGGACCAGCGAGTCACCAGTGCCAGGGAACCGGCTGTGGCCATGACCGACGTCGTCCCGAGTCCGCTCACCGCGAGCTTTCGCCTCACCGGCGAAAACTGGGGCACCCGCATCGACGCGAGCTGCAGTTACGCGAAGAGCGGCAACAACTTCGGCCCGCAGCCCTACGCCCTGTTCGTGACCGACACCGCCGGCGACGAGAGGCTGGTGGCCAGCTGGATTGCCGGCCCCGGCACCACGATCACCGCCGCGGGCACCACGAGTGTCGCCGAAGACGATATCGCGAGCGTGGACATCCGGTGGATGCCCGACGAACGCGTGCTGCTGGAGTCCAAACCGAGCTGGTAGCTGCGGAACTATTCGAGGATTATGGGCACGCGCAACATGCCCTCCTGCGCCACGGTGGCCAGAAGTACGCCGTCGCGGCTGAAAATGCTACCGGTGGCGAGGCCGCGACCGCCCTGCGCGCTCGGCGAATCCTGCACGTAGAGCAGCCATTCGTCGACCCGGCCGAAGCGGTGCCACCACATGGCGTGGTCGAGGCTCGCGACCTTGAGGCCCGGCGAGGCCCATGCGACGCCGTGCCGACGCAAGATCGGTTCCATGATCGAGTAGTCGCTCGCGTAGGCGAGCGCGGCGCGATGCACGTCGGGGTCGTCCGGCAGCGGCGAAAACGTCTTCATCCATACGGCCTGACGCGAGGTGTGCTCGCCATTGACCTTGAGGTAGATCGGAGAGGGAACGTGGCGCATATCGAAGGGGCGCTCGCTTGCCCAGTAGCGCGCCACCGAATGGTCGATGTGCGCGAGCGAATCGGATGCCGTCGGCAGGCTTTCTGGGTCGGGAATGTCTGCCGGCATCTCGATGTGGTGCTCCAGGCCTTCATCGGCGTCCTGGAACGAGGCAATCATCGACAGGATCGGCACACCGTCCTGATAGCACTGGGTGCGGCGGGTCGAAAACGAGCGTCCGTCGTGAATGCGTTCGACCGAAAAGGTGATCGGCTGGTTGACATCACCGGGGCGCAGAAAATAGCCGTGCATCGAGTGCACATGGCGTTCATCGGGCACGGTCCGCATCGCGGCGACGAGGGACTGGGCCAGAACTTGCCCGCCGAAGACGCGACCGAGCGGCATCCACTGGGAAGGGCCGGTGAAGATGTCTTCGTTGGTGCGGGCTCCGGTGTCGGTCAGATCGAGAACAGCCAGAAGGCCTTCCATCGGCTTGTGCATGCTGTCTCCTCTGGCAAGTTTGCGTGCGCGGCCAACGGTCGTGGCGCATCTTGGTAGTTTAGAAGGTGATGAGCCAGTCATTCACTCTTACCGATTCCCAGTCCCTCAGCGATCTGATCGTGTTTCTGTCACGGTCCGGTCGCGTTCTCGATGGTTCCGTGCGCTTGATCGCATCGGAGGGGGTGATCGCGGTGTACACCGCGATCTTCTACCCGCGCGGCCTGCTCGATGTCAGCCCGACCGTGCTCGGCTTGCGCACCTTCGCGTTGACCACGCCGGTCGATCTCGACAAGGTCGTGCCGGTGCGTTCCCTGATCGAGCGCCTCAAACGGCTCGAATCGACGACCAGCGACCTGACCCTGCCGGTGACGGTGACAGTTCCCCTCGAGGTGAACACCGTGACCTGGGCCGGAATCTCGCCGCCCAAGGGGGGCTGGGACCGGCACGGGCAGACGACGGCCGCGCATCTCGAAGCCGCCGCCCGCGCCGGCATCGACGAGGTCGCTGCGGCGATTCCGGAAGGAACCGGCGAAATGATCGTCGAGCGGGTGCGCGCCGAAGTGTGGGGCCGTCAGGTCGATGGACTCGAATTCGTGCCGACCGGCGCCGGGTTTGCCGCGTTCAGCCTCGGCTTTCTCGCTGCCGACGAACCGGTGCAGCTCTACGAGTCGGGCCTGTGGACCCGCCTCAGCACGAGTCGCGGTCACGTTTTGGTGCGGCGCAAGCCCTGGACCCTCCAGCCGTAGCAACGATCACCCCGGAGGCTTGTGCTGCTGGCCGTCTCGGTCGGGCGTCATGCTTCCCGGGGTCTTAAACGCGCCCTATCTCGTGGCCGGGCCAGCGGATCGCTGCGATCTCATCTGCGTTGATGAACGGTAAGTGCGTGACAGGCTGCAATACCGCTTGGACGAACGTGGACTTGCCTGCACCATTGGGCCCAGTAAGGACATGGAGGACGGTTGAATTCACGCGGTCTTGTCGTTGGGGCTGCGAACGACGGCGTTGCCTTGGCATCGTCTTCATGACGCACCTGGAGCACTCCGCTACAGGTTGCGACGAGGATAGCTGCCAAATAGTAACGCCCGTAAGGGGAACCTTTAGGGGATAGCTGCAATGTTCCGACTGTGAATCGCCCTGTCGCGCCTCCGATGGCATAAACTGCCAATGGAGGTGGTCGAAATGGCAACCAGGAATGTTGTCCTGAGTCAACACCAGCACGAACTCGTCGAGTCACTGGTGAAGGCCGGGCGCTACCAGAACGCCAGCGAGGTGCTGCGAGACGGCCTTCGGCTCCTGGAACGTCAGGAACTGGAGAACGCGGCCAAGGTTGCCGCCCTCCGTGGTGCTGCTGAGACGGGTTGGTTAGATCTCGCCACCGGCCGCTATGACGACATCGCCGATGCGAACCTCGATAACTTCATCGGAGCGCTCGGTGACCGCGCAGCGCGGGCCAACGTCACCAGCTAATGGCGCAGTACCGCCTCACTCACGTCGCTCAGGCCGATATCGTCACGATCCTTGCCTGGTCTGAAGAGGAATTCGGTAAAGATGCCCGCAAACGCTACGAGGCACTGATCGCCACAGCCATCCGCGACGCTGTTTCGCGTACCGGGGATGTCGGGCATATTGTCCGACCAGAATTGGGAGACGGCGTGTTCTCCTGGCATCTGGCGCAGAGTCGCGCCCGCACCCCTGGTAAGGCTGTGAACCGACCGCGGCACTTTCTCATTTGTCGCCCGGACGGCGACGTGTTGGTTATCGTCCGGGTACTACATGACGCCATGGAACCGCACCGGTACATTGATTCCACTGACCCGTGGGACTAGCCACTCGCCGCGTCACTCCGATGTGACAGTCCTGCGGTCTGGCGCGCTACTCGCCGTCTTCTGCTCGGCGCTGCAGCCGATCGAGTCTCAAACCTGGCACAGCTTGAAAAGCGCCGGCAAGGACGCGAAAGATGGCCCCACTGTGAGTGATGGTGTGGGCAACCTCAGTTTTTTGGTCGGCAACCGGCACGAGTTTCCAAGCGCCTGTTTCATGTGCCTGGAAACCGTCCAAGCGCCAGACGACGTTGTCGTCGGTTATCTGGTCGTAGGTGATCGTGGGAGAACCAGGCAGTTTGGCTCGAATCCGGTACGGCTTCCCAACCAACGCAAGGGAATCAACCGTTGTGACAGAAAAGATCGCGGGATTCCACTCCGGCAGTCGCCGAATATCGGCGAGAATGTTCGCAATCGTCGTGCTCGTTGCGTTGATCATGCGACTGCCGCTGTATTCCATACTCGTTCCGTTCTCTCGCCCGCAAGAAATTCTTCAAGAACGGATGCCCGCGCTCCCCAGCCACAGACTATGGCACGGCACACGCAGCCAACCCTGCAGTGCCGGTCAAGTTGATCTACGTGAGCGATATCGTGGAGCAATGCTCCACCTGACGCCCACGACTCCCCAGGATCTCGACGAAGTGACCGAGTTCCTTCGACTCGCTGACCTGACGCTCAGTGGGCTCAATTCCCCCTCCGTGCGACTGTGGACGTCACGCGACGCAGAAACCGGACGCATCGTCGCCAGCACCGGCTACGAGCGCAGCGACGACAACCATCACGTCCTCATTCGCAGCGTTGCTGTCGATCCGGCACTCCGAGGTCGCGGCAAGGGCCTCGAATTGGCGCGCTTCGCGCTTGACCGAGCCGACGAATCCGGAGCAACTCGAGCCTGGCTCTTCAGCCGACGATCCGGCCCGTTCTGGCACAAGGTCGGCTTCGTCTCGGCAGACAGGAACGAACTCGCGATCGCACTCGCGTCAACGCATCAGGTGCGGCTCTTTACAGAATCCGGGCAGCTCCAACGCGAAGTGGCGTGGAGCCGACTTCTCTAGCGAGATCCGCCCAACGCCATCCAGGGGTTCAACCGTAAGTGGACCCCCCTGCGGCACGTCCGCCCGTGGTGCGCCCGGGGCTGGTGCTAATGAACGTCAGGAAGCATCATTGACGAATGGCAGACGATGATGACATTGAGCTGGCGCTGATTGCGGCACACGATGCTGAGTACCGCAGGACGTTCGTGCCTCCGGTTCCACTTCCTGATGACGTGCTTCGCGCGGCCGCGGGGTCCGATGACGTCTCTGTGAGGTGGCAGCTTGGCGCTTACCCATTTGTGTTGCTGGCTGACGTGTTCCTAGCCTTGATCGATGACGCCGAAGAGGCAGTACGGGAGTCCACAGTCAGGCATTGGGCGGCGACAACGAGTCAGCTTGAGCTCGCGCTGGCGATGCGGCCGGAGCTCGAAGAACAGTTGATCTTCCATGATCACGCACCGCGCAGATTGATGGACCGGCGTCCGGTCGGCGTCGCTGATGGCCCGCTACGTCGGCACTACCTCGATCAGCACGGCGCGAGTGAAACTGAGCGCGGCAAGTTTCAGTCGTTGTGCGACGATTGCCCGAGTGAAGAGCAGCTCACCGTGACTCTCGGAGATTTGTGGGAAATCGTCCACACGGGGTGATCGTCCGGAGATAACCGTCAAAGAAGGATCCAGGCTCGTCATCATTGCCGTTAGCGCGCGTACCAGAGGCGGAACCTTGATCGAGACAATGTCAAGCCAGAAGGAATGTACGCAGTGCGATGATCCGGGAGTCGAATGAATCGAGGTGTCCGTCGGGGGACGCCCCGGCGAGATCAACTCGTTTCACGTCTCGGCCGCGGTCGATGAACTCAGCCGCTTCTTGAGCGGTGAACATCCCCGCTTCTGCGTAGACGACAAGAGACGGCGCAGTGACGCTCTCCCATTCAGCCCAGCGGGGTCGGAGGACACTGTTCATGGTTGCGACCATGACGTCTGCGTTGAACCTCGGCCAGAGTCCATTGATCCGGACGCCAGAGCCAACGTTCACTCCGAAACGGCGCCCGATGCCCGTAAGCCCTGACCGAGAAAATGCCTGATCAAGGGGGCTGACCGGTACACACAATAAGCTTGACCAGGATGCTTATAGGGTACCCGCGTATCAACGGGGTAGCCCGGTCAACCGTTTACCGTGCAATCCAGCGCGCCGGCGACACTGCCGGTTTGATTCGAAAAAAGCTTCACCGTGCAGCGCCGGAACCCGCACCGGTGCAGCCTAAACGTGAATTTCCGTATCGATCCTCTTCAACCCCCTTCTCTCGTCGTCCGGCCGGTCTCGGTGGCAGAATCGGTGGCCAGCAGTGCCGCCCAGACGTCGGCGCGCGCCGGAAACGACCCCAGGTCGCGGGCGAGCAACTGCTCTGCCTGCTGAATGCGGGCACGCACCGTGTGTCGGTGCACGCCGAGCTGGTCGGCGGCGGCCCCGAACTGCCCATTGCAGAGCAACCAGGCGTGCAGGGTGGCGAGTAGTTCCGTGCCGTGGGTCTGGTCGTGGGCGAGGACCGGGGCGAGCGTGGCCAGGCCGACCTCGCGGGCATCCGTTCTGGCCAGCAGCGCGAGCACGCCCTGCCGCGCGACGACGTCAAAACCGATCACGCCGACGGCGCCCTCCCGCGCTCGGGCGAGCGCCTGCTGGGCTTGGTCGAGGCCCCGAGGCAGCTGGCGATACTCGGTTGGCTCCGAGAGGCCGGCGTGCAACTCAAACAGCGTGCACAGGTCCGAGAGGATGCCGTCGGCCGCCCGGTCGAGACAGAGCACGATGGTGTCCTCCTGGCGGGCGAAGAACAGTTGCCCTGGAGAGTCCTCGACGCGCAGCTCCAGGTACTCCGTGATGGCGTCGCGGCGCGCGGCCGGCGCGTCAACGACCGCGACCAGCACCGGCCCGACCGGAAGTGCACCCCACATCTGCCGGGAAATCTGATCCACCAGTTTCTGGTCACCGCCGAGCAGGGTGTGCATCAGCCCGGAGCGCAGCAGCCCCTGCGCGCGATCGAGGGCGTTGTTCTGCTCGAGGGCGAGACCGGCGAGGGCGATCACGCTCGTAACGACCTCGGTGCTTGCCTGGTCGAGGGCACGCGGCCCGCCCAACGCGAGCACGCCGCGTAGGTGGTCGTGCCCGCCGAGGGTCTGCAGGGAAAGCGTCTCGCCGCCGGCCTCGACGCTGCTGCTCGATCGCTTGCCGCGCCCGAGCAGGCGGCGGGCCTCGTGCTGCACGGTCGCGCGGGTGTCGGGGGCTGCGCTGAACGTCTCGCGGGGAAACACCCGATCGAGGGTGCCGCTCGCGTCGAACAGCGCGACCCAGTGGCCGAGCTGGTTCGACAGCTCGGCGAGGGTCGCGCTCAAACCGTCGGGGCGAAGTGCGGCGAGCGCGATCGCACGCTGTGCCCGCAACGCCCAGGTCGCCCCGGCGTAGCGATCCTCGGCGACGAGGTCGCCGGCCGCTCGCGCCACGGCAATGAACGGTGTGCGATACGGCACCTCGAACAGGGGAAGGCCGAGCGATTGGCAGGCGGCGAGCAGCCCCTCCGGGGTGCCGTTGCGAATGACCTCGGTACCGAAACCGAGCGCGGTGAGGCCTCGGTCGCGCAAGCGCTGCACATAGCGGCGGTAGTCGGCATCCGCTTTCGGATCGGTGCCGAACTGGGTGCCGGTGGTGAGCAGCACCTGGTCGGCGGACAGGAAGGGGGTGGGGTCGACGAGGTCGGAGCTGTGTACCCACTCCACCGGTGCCTCGAGCGCGACCGGTTCGGCGATGCCGAGCACAGTCAGACCGAGCTGGGGATCAGCAAGCAGGCGGCGCAGTGTGGGGAGCATGGGAGGCCTTATACAGATTGGAGAGCTCGGTGGCCCCAACTATACAACCCGGCTATGTTGCGGCGGCCCGGTGTTGCCTAGCATTGCTCCGTGCTGCAAATGGCACAGTGCTCCCATGGCACAGCGGTATCGTCCCGCGATGCCGCCCGTCGTTTTGGATCGGAAACTCTGATGACCTTCCTGGATACCCCTCGCCCCACCAGCACACCGGTTGGTGGCCCCCAGCTGGCGCAGGAACGCAAGCTCGTCACGAGCATCCCCGGCCCGAAATCACGCGCGCTGAGCCAACGCAAGGCCCAGGCCGTGTCGGCCGGCGTCGGGATCACGCTGCCGGTGTACGTGGTGGCCGCCGGCGGGGGCGTTGTCGTCGACGTCGATGGCAACTCGCTCATCGACCTGGGATCCGGCATCGCCGTGACCGGCGTTGGTAACAGCGCGCCGCGCGTGGTGGCGGCCGTGGCCGCGCAGCTGGCCCAGTTCACCCACACCTGTTTCACCGTGGCGCCCTACGACTCCTACATCGAGGTTGCCGAAGCCCTGAACCGCCTCACCCCCGGTGACCATGAGAAGCGCAGCGTGTTGTTCAACTCCGGCGCCGAAGCGGTGGAGAACGCCGTCAAGATCGCCCGGCACTTCACCGGAAGGCAGGCCGTCGTCGCCTTCGACCATGCCTATCACGGCCGCACCAACCTCACGATGGGGCTGACCGCCAAGAACCAGCCGTACAAGAACGGTTTTGGCCCTTTCGCTCCCGAGGTGTACCGAGCGCCCATGTCGTACCCGTTGCGCGACGGCGGCCTGGACGGCGTCGTAGCGGCGAACCGGGCCATCTCGCAGATTGAGAAGCAGATCGGCGCGAGCAACCTCGCCGCCATCATCATCGAACCCATTCAGGGCGAGGGTGGCTTCATCGTTCCAGCTCAGGGATTCCTGGCCACTCTGCTGGCCTGGTGCCGCGCCAACGAAGTCATCTTCATCGCTGACGAAATTCAGACCGGCTTCGCCCGCACCGGCCACATGTTCGCCTGTGAACACGAGGGCATCGTGCCCGACCTGATCTGCACCGCGAAGGGGATCGCCGGCGGCCTGCCACTGTCGGCGGTTACCGGGCGCGCCGACATCATGGATTCGCCCCAGGCCGGCGGCCTCGGCGGCACCTACGGCGGCAACCCGCTCGCCTGCGCCGCAGCGCTCGCCACCATCGACACCTACGAGAGCGACCACCTGGTTGAACGAGCCGTCGCCATCGGAGCCATCCTGAACGAGCGGCTCGGCGCGCTCGCCGCCACCGACTCGCGCATTATCGAGGTGCGGGGCCGCGGCGCCATGATCGCCATCGAACTCGTCGACCCCGCCACGGGGGAGCCGGATGCCGCCCTGACCGGTCGGGTCATCGCCGCCGCCCACGCCCAAGGCGTCATCCTGCTGGGCTGCGGAACGTACGGCAACGTCATCCGCTTTCTGCCGCCGCTCAGCATTCCGGACCATTTGCTGCTCGAGGGCCTGCAGGTTATCGCCGACGCACTGGCTGAGACACTGGCCGTCGCATGAGCGCCGTGACCCGCACCGGCCAGTCGGCAGCGCAGGGCAGCGCAGAGCTGCTGGCCCGCGTGCCCGACCAGCTGTACATCAACGGCCAGTGGGTGAACGGGACCGGGGAGCCGTTTGCGGTGACCGACCCGGCGACTGGGCAGGTTCTCAAACAGATTCAAAACGCATCCGTCGCCGATGGTGCCCGAGCCCTCGACGCAGCGGTTGCCGCAGCGGATGTCTGGGCAGGGACCCCGGCGCGGGTGCGCGCGGAGATTCTGCGCCGCGCCTTCGACCTGCTGCAGGAGCGTCGGGAGAATTTCGCCACGCTCATGACGCTCGAAATGGGCAAGCCGATTGCCGAAGCCAACGGTGAAGTCACCTACGGCGGCGAGTTTCTGCGCTGGTTCAGCGAGGAAGCCGTGCGTATCAACGGCCGGTACGGTGCCAACCCGGAGGGGACCGGCATGATGGTCGTCACCCAGCGGCCGGTGGGCCCGTGTTACCTGATTACGCCGTGGAACTTTCCGCTCGCCATGGCCACTCGCAAGATTGCCCCGGCGCTCGCTGCGGGCTGTACCGTGGTCGTGAAACCGGCCGAGCTGACCCCGCTGACCACGCTGCTGTTCGTGCAGTTGTTAGCGGATGCCGGCGTGCCGGCCGGCGTGGTGAACGTCATTACGACGACCCGGTCGCAGGCGGTGTCGGCCCCGATCATCGCCGACCCCCGGTTGCGCAAGCTCAGCTTCACCGGGTCGACCGGCGTCGGGCGTGCCCTGATCGCCCAGGCCGCCCAGAACGTGCTGCGCACCTCGATGGAACTCGGCGGCAATGCCCCCTTCCTAGTGTTCGCCGACGCCGACCTCGAGCAGGCCGTCACCGGCGCCATGCTCGCGAAGTTCCGCAACACCGGCCAGGCCTGCACGGCCGCCAACCGGTTCATCGTGCACGCGTCTGTGGCCGATGAGTTCGCCCGTCGACTGACCGAGCGGGTCAATGCCCTCGTGTCGGGACCCGGCATCGATCCCACGGTGAACTTCGGGCCGCTCGTGACCGAGGCGGCCGTCGACAACGTGGCTGCCCTCGTGCAGGACGCCCTCGCGCGCGGCGCCACGCTGCTCACCGGCGGCATCCGCTCAGAGGGGCCCGGCTCGTTCTACGCCCCCACTGTGCTGACCGGAGTGAGCGCCGACAGCCGCCTCGTGCTGGAGGAAATCTTTGGACCGGTCGTCGGCATCCAAACTTTTGAAACAGATGAAGAGGCCATCGAAATGGCAAATAACACCGAATATGGTCTGATCGGTTACGTTTTTACCACCGATATCAACCGTGGGCACCGTATGATCGAGAGTATCGATACCGGAATGATGGGCCTGAACACCGGCCTGGTTTCCAATGCCGCAGCACCATTCGGCGGCGTCAAACAGTCCGGGCTCGGCCGTGAGGGCGGCATTGAAGGCATCAACGAATACCTCTCGACCAAGTACACCCTCATTCCCTCGTCATAACTCAGTCAACACAGGAGCAACCATGACCACGATTGATCGTGACGTCGTCATAATCGGCGCCGGGGCATCCGGTCTCACCGCCGCCACGGCATTGCAGAAGGCCGGCCTCAGTGTCGCGGTGCTCGAAGCCCGCGATCGGGTCGGCGGGCGGCTGTGGACCCATGAGATCGAGGGTGCCATGCTCGAGATCGGTGGTCAGTGGGTCTCGCCCGACCAGCACGCCCTCAAGACCACCCTGGCCGAGTTGGGCCTCAAGACCTACCCGCGCTACCGGGCTGGCCGCAACGTGTACATCAACGGTTCCGGCGTGGTCAGCCGGTTCGACGGTGAGATATTTCCGGTTCCAGCCGGCACCGAGGCACAGATCCTTGGCCTGATCGAGAAACTGGACGCCCTCGTGGCCGAGATCAACCCTGATTCCCCGTGGGAGCACCCGCTCGCCAAAGAATTGGACGAGGTCTCCTTCAGCCGCTGGCTGGAGACCCAGACCGACGATCAGGAGGCCCGCGACAACATGGGCATGTTCATTGCCGGGGCCATGCTCACCAAGCCCGCGCACGCCTTCTCGGCGTTGCAGGCGCTGCTCATGGCGGCCAGCGCCGGGTCGTTCAGCAACCTCGTCGATGCCGATTTCATTCTGGACGAGCGCGTGGTCGGCGGGTTGCAGCAGGTTCCGCTGCTGCTGGCCGAGAAGCTTGGCGGCGATGTCTATCTCGGGCAGCCGGTGCGCAGCCTGACCTGGGAGGAGGACGGGGTCATTGTCGTTGCCGACGGTATGACGGTCACCGCTCGGCACGCGATCGTGGCGGTTCCGCCGCCCCTGATCAGTCGGATCAGCTTCGACCCGCCCCTGCCGCGCCGCCAGCAGCAGCTGCACCAGCACCTCTCCATGGGTTTCGTGATCAAGGTGCACGCCGTCTACGAGACGCCGTTCTGGCGCGCCGACGATCTCTCGGGCACCGCGTTCAGCCCGTACGAGCTCGTGCATGAGGCCTACGACAACACCAATTTTGAGGACCCACGCGGCACCCTGGTCGGTTTCGTCTCCGATGAAGAAGCGGATGCCGTCTTCGCGCTGACCGCGCTCGAGCGCAAGGCCCGCATTCTCGAGTCGCTCTCGCACTACTACGGCGAGCAGGCGCTGCACCCGGTCGTCTACTACGAAAGCGACTGGGGCTCCGAGGAATGGACCCGCGGCGCCTACGCGGCGAGCTTCGATATGGGCGGACTGGCCCGGTACGGCGCCGAACTGCGCAGTCCCGTCGGCCCGATCTCGTTCTCCTGCAGCGACATGGCCGGCAAGGGTTACCAGCACGTGGACGGGGCGATCCGGGTCGGGCAGGAATCCGCTGCGGCGATCCTTGCCACGCGCGTGGTCGCGTGAGGTTTCTGGTCGGCTACACGGCGACCTCGGGGGGAGCGGATGCCCTCGCCCTCGGCGTGCGTCTTGCCCGCGCGCCCGGCGCCGAACTCGACGTGGTCCTCGTTCTCAATGCGGGGGACCGCGCGACGCTCACCCCCACCGATCCCGGCTACGACCGGCTGCTGCTCGAGACGGCCGAGGGCTGGCTGGCCGAAGCGCTCACCCTGGTACCCGCCGGAATTTCGGTGCGCACCCACCTCGAACACGCCGATTCCTTCACCCAGGGGCTGCTCGCCGCCGCCGCTCGGCTGCAGGCGAACCTGATCGTCGTCGGCGCGGCAACCCACGGCCTGCTCGGACGCTTCGCGATCGGCAGCGTCGCCGGCGGCCTGCTGCACTCCTCCCACGTCCCCGTTGCCCTTGCCCCTGAAGGCACCCGGGTGATGGGTACCGACGAGCCGATCCGCCGGGTCACCTGCGCGGTCGGCACCAAGCCGGGCGCCGACGGACTACTGACGGCCGGCATCCTCTTGGCGCGCACAGTGGATGCCCCCCTGCGGTTGGTTTCCCTCGTCGCGATCGATCGTCCCGGCGCCGACGATCAGACGATCGTATTGGCCGCCGACCATGCCCAGGCAGTGCTCGACTACGCCACCGACCACCTGATGGACGGGCTGGAGGCGACCGCCAGTGTCGCCTCCGGCAGCAGCATCGAGCACGCCGTGCGCGGACTGCCCTGGGAACCGACCGAGGTCTGCCTGGTCGGCTCCAGCCGGCTGGCCCAGCCCCATCGCCTCTTTCTGGGTTCCATCGCGGCCAAGATGCTGCGCGAACTGCCGGTGCCCCTGATCGTGGTGCCCCGAGATTTCACCGTGCCGCCCGATGCCACCGTGACGACCGAATTCACCGAGACGGTGGGGAAGTAAATACAACATGACGCTACAAATCAACGCCAGTGAAGCCGTTGAAAAACCGACGGGGGGAATCTCCAAGAAGGGGCTGAGCGCTGGCTCGGTCGGACTGGTCGGCGCCGTCATCATCGGCATCTCCTGCATCGCTCCGGCCTACACCCTGACCGGTGCACTCGGACCTACCGTGGCTGAAGTCGGTTTGCAGCTGCCGGCGATCTTCGTCGCCGGATTCATTCCGATGCTGCTGGTCGCCCTCGGCTACCGCGAGCTGAACAAGGCCATGCCGGACAGCGGCACCTCGTTCACCTGGGCGACGCGGGCATTCGGGCCATGGATCGGCTGGATGGCCGGCTGGGGCCTGATCGCCGCAACCGTCGTCGTGCTGAGCAACCTCGCCGGAATCGCCGTCGACTTCTTCTATCTGATGCTCTCGCAGATCTTCGGTAACAGCGCCGAGATCGCGGGGCTCGCCGGAAACCCGCTCATCAACGTCGGAACCTGCCTGGTGTTCATTCTGATCGCAACCTGGATTAGCTACCGGGACATGCAGACCACCCAGAAGGTGCAGTACTGGTTGGTCGGCTTTCAGCTGACCGTGCTGGTCGGATTCGGCATCATGGCCTTCGTGCACATCGCCAATGGCACCGCGTTCGACCCGACGCCGGTCTCGCTGTCGTGGTTCAACCCCTTCGCTGTCACCACGTTCTCCGCCTTTGCGGCCGGCCTGAGCCTGTCGATCTTCATCTTCTGGGGCTGGGACGTCACCCTGACCATGTCGGAGGAGACCAAGGGCTCGCGCTCGACTCCCGGCCGGGCTGCCACGCTCACCGTGATCATCGTCATGGTGCTTTACCTGTTCGTCGCCATTGCGGCCATCTCGTTTGCCGGTGTCGGCGGTGTGGGCGTTGGCCTCGGCAACCCGGAGATTCAGGGCAATGTGTTCTTCGCGCTGGCCGGCCCGGCACTGGGCCCGTTCGCCGTGCTCATGTCGATTGCCGTACTCTCCAGCTCGGCCGCCTCGCTGCAATCCACCTTCGTCTCCCCTGCACGCACCCTGCTCGCCATGGGCCACTACGGCGCATTGCCGCCGGCCTACGCGAGGGTCAGCCCGCGCTTCTTCACTCCCGGATACGCCACCATCGCCTCCGCTGTCGTCGCAGCCGGCTTCTACACGATCATGCGTTTCGTCAGCGAAGATGTGCTCTGGGACACCATTACGACCCTCGGCATGATGATCTGCTTCTACTACGGTCTGACCGCGTTCGCCTGCGTCTGGTATTTTCGCCGGCAGTGGTTCGCCACCGTGCGCAACGCCTTCTTCACCTTCTTGTTTCCCCTGGTCGGCGGCATCATCCTGGCGGTGCTGTTCTGCACCACCCTGGTCGACAGCATGGACCCGAACTACGGCAGCGGCTCCGAGATCTTCGGGCTGGGTCTGGTCTTCGTGCTCGGCATGGCTATTTTGCTGATCGGTGTTGTCATCATGATCGTGCAGTCGCGGGTACGCCCGGCGTTCTTCCGCGGCGAGACGCTCAGCCTGGCTGCGCCGCGCTTTGGCGAGCGGGAGGAATAGCCGCGCTGCGGCATCCGCTGAGTAAAAGCGGATGCCGCACAAGCTGGTGTCCACCTAGTACTATGACGGCGTTTATTTTTGGCTGCATCGGCGGTTTGATCGGCTCTCCTGACGAAACCGTGGGTCCGTTGGGAGCGCCTTAACGGCCGCACGCCGCTCTCCGCCTAGGTTTCTAACTGTCAAAGGTAAGAAACTTACGAAGGGAAAAAGCGGCGTGCGAACCCTAAGAATATGGCGAACCCTCCTCGGTGTCGAGAGCACGTTCGTCGAGGACATCAATCTTGATCTGGAGGGCAGGATTTTGATCGCGTCGGTGCGTCCGATGGCGCCGAGGCGGAACCGATGCGGGTCCTGTCAGAAACGCAGCCCACGCTACGACCTCGGTGACGGGCGGCGTCGCTGGCGAGGGTTAGACGTGGGCTCAATTCGAGTTCACCTCGAAGCCGACGCACCCCGAGTGTCCTGCCGCGTCCACGGCGTCACCGTCGCCGCCGTCCCCTGGGCTCGGCACCAAAGCGGCCAAACGATGTTCTTTGACGACCAGGTCGCGTGGCTGGCCACGCAAACGTCCAAGACCGCCATCACCGTGCTGATGCGCATCGCGTGGCGCACCGTCGGCGCAATCATCACCCGGGTCTGGGCCGATACCGAAAAGCAGTACGACCAGTTCGCGGACCTGACGCGGATCGGGATCGACGAGATCAGTTACAAGCGCGGCCACAAGTATTTGACCCGTGTCGTCGACCACGATTCCGGCCGTCTTGTGTGGGCCGCACCGGGTCAAGACAAAGCCACTTTCGCGACGTTCTTTGACGCGTTAGGGCCGGAGCGTTCAGCGCAGATCACGCATGTTTCCGCGAACGGCGCGGCTTGGATCGCCAGTGTTGTCGCGGAGAAAGCGCCCAACGCCGTTCGGTGCGCTGATCCGTTCCACGTCGTGAAATGGGCAACCGAAGCCCTCGATGAGGTCTGCCGAACTGCGTGGAATGATGCTCGCAAAGCCGCCCGCCAAAACGATGCCCGACGCACCCGTGGCCGACCTGCCGTCGATGCTCCAGCTCGCCCGGACAGCGCCCGAGCTGCCGGCATCAAGAACTGCCGTTACGCCCTCTGGAAGAACCCGGAAAACCTGACCGAGAAGCAGCAAGCCAAGCTCGCCTGGATCGTGCAGACCGACCCCCGCTTGGCACGCGTCTACTACCTGAAGGAAGGCCTCCTGGTGATCTTCAAACTGCCCCTCGACGAAGCGACCGAAGCCCTCGACAAATGGGTCGGCTGGGCCCGACGCTGCCGCATTCCGTCCTTCGTGAAACTGCAGAAGAGCATCGTCAAGCACCGCACCGCGATCCTCGCGTCCATCGAACACGGCCTCTCCAACGGCCGCGTCGAATCCATGAACACCAAGATCCGCCTCATGACCCGCATCGCCTACGGCTTCACATCACCCGACGCCCTCATCGCCCTCGCCATGCTCAGCCTCGGTGGGCACAAACCCGTGTTTCCCGGACGAAATTAACGGGTGTGTTCCGTCCTAGGGTCGGTGTTCGGCCGCGTCCCAGGCCTGGCCCGGTGTCATGGAGCCGGGCAACGCTTGGTGCCGGCGACGGTAGTTGTAATAGTTGCGGTATCCACGATGAGGGTGGCGAGCTGCTCGAGGCTCTCCGGGGCGCGGGCATCGAGGAACCGCAGCAGCGTCTGGTGGCTGCGTTCGTTTTTCCCTTGCGTCTGCGGGTGGCCGCCCCGGCCGCTGATCCCCAAGCACCCACGGTCGGCCAAGAAGCGTTCCGTCGCCGAGATGTTGCCGCGCCGGCTCTGGTTGAAAGCGGTCCCGTTGTCGCTGAGCAACTCTTTGGGCACGCCGTGATCGTCGATCGCGGCGCTCAGGGTGATGATGGCATCGGTGCCGTTCTCGGGCTCGGCGAAGCACATGCTGCCCACGTCGAAACGGGTGGAATCATCCAGCAGCTGGTAGACCGTCACTTTCGAGGCCAGCTCGGTCGCCAGGCGATACTCGAATGCATCCAGCTGCCACATCTCCATCGCCGACGAGCGCGCGAACCGCAGCCAGGCCGTCCGTGGCCGTTTACGCGGGTTGGCCTTCGTCACGCCGGAGGATGACAGGATCCGGGCGATGGTCGCCACCGACGGAACCGGTTGACTGAATTCATTCGTGTCCACACCGGTGAACTAGATCGATTTGGGACCGTTATCCCAGCCATCCTTTTCCAGCCGAGCACGGATGCGCAGGACAATTTCCGTCGCCTTCTTGTCGAACGTCCGCACCGGATTCTTTGGTGCCGACGAGTGCGGATTCAGCGCCTTATTTCCCTCCTGAAGGAAGCGTCGCCGGATATCATAAACGACGGCCGGCTGATATTCAGACGTTGGCAGAGTTCGGAAATACTGGGGCCATCGGCGGCAAGAGGATCAAATTCGATAATCTGGCGGCGGACGAAAGGTGGGAGAGATTTGGGCACTCTCCATCAAAACCGAGGCCACGTGAGGATTTCGTCCACTGCTCAACGTGTATGCAAGGTCGTAAGACACCCTGTAAACAACGTCCTGAGACATAGTGCCAACAAGGTCATGAGACAGGCTGTAAACACTGTGCTGGGACCACACATACTAAGTCGCCGGACTAGCGCTACCATCAGGATTTACTCCCCAGACTACTCGCCATTTTCATTCTGGTGCCGCGGGAATTCTTGACTTGATGCGCGGGTGATGCGCGGGCGTTTCGATCAGTGCACTCAGGTGATCCTTCGATGCGTCCTCATGCGGCGTTGGCGTACCCGGGCAGCAGGTCTCACCAACGATCTGGAGGGCGTCGTGGAATCCGCTTTGAACGCCCATGCGGTTTTTGCGGTACTCCGCGACCCCGGGGGTCAGACCCCACGAGTTGGCTGGGCGCATGAGTGAGGCCGCTTCTTCCACCACTCTCGCTTTAGATAAGCTGAGCATGGTGACATCACCAGCCCACCGACACGCGCAAACAAAACACCGAAGCTGCGGTTCACCGAAGAATAATGAGCCGACAACTGACTCAGGTCTCCAACAGAAAGGGAGACAACGTGTCTGTAAGCCTCAGGTTCTTCGCGACCCGTCGGTCATGTATCCCAGCGACTCCCGCGGCCAGGAAATAGAGAAGGATCATCGGAATTGCCAACATGAACATAGAGACGATGTCGGCGGCGGGCGTGGCGACGGCCGTGAAGAGTACAATCACCACAAGGGCTATGCGCCAGGATTTGATGATCGACACTGCACTCAGAATCCCGATGAAATTAAGCAAGACGATAAATACCGGGAGGACAAAAGCGATCCCGATAGCGAGAACTAGCTTCAGTACGAAGTCGTAGTAGGGCTTGGCCTCGATGAATGCGGCATCTTGAGCGGGCGCAAAACTTGTCATGAGTGCAACGATTTGTGGCAGAACAAACCAGCCTGAGATGCACCCGGCCAGGAAGAGAGGCACGGCCGTGAAGAAAAAACCGAACGTGTAGCGCTTCTCCTTTTTTGTTAAACCGGGAACCAGAAAGGCAAAAATCTGAAAAAGCCAGATCGGGCTGGAGACCACGGCACCGACGGTGAGTGCAATTTGAAGCTTGAGATCGAAAGCGCTCGTTATGTCAGCGAAGTTCAGTGTGGCAGAACGGTTTTGAGCCGTTGCGATGAGGCTCACCGGCACTCGCAGGCTGTTCATCACGAAATCGGAAAGAATCCAGCCCGCCGCGGCGCCCGCGAGCAGCCCGAAGGCTGATTTGAAGAGCCTTTTGCGCAGTTCAATTAGGTGATGGGCAAGTGACATTCGACTTTTTTCGGCCGTGGTCTCTGTGTTGTCTGTGCTCATGTGTTGTCTGTGTTCATGTGTTGTCTGCGTTCATGCGCAGGATTTAGTCGGCTCGGCGAGGGGATGCGAAGTTCGGAGAAATGTGCACGCTCTTAAACAAGAGGGGAATTACTGCTCGGGGACGCGGATGCCTCGGTCGATGAGGTTGCGAGCAGTTCGTCGTCGGCACGTTTGGCGTCTGGCTTGATCTCGTTCTTGAAGATTTTCATCGACTGCCCGAGGCTGCGCGCCAGCATCGGAATTTTTGGTGCACCGAAGAGGAGCAGAACGACGGCGAGGATGATGACGGCGTGCCATCCGTTGAGATTTGCAAGCATGAGCTGGACCCTTCGATCGTTTTGAGCGCTGTGTGCGGTGACGTAGAGACTATCTGTGATGGTGATCTGATGTCTAGTGGTCTGCGTGTTATGGTGTCAACATGTTTGGATTAACCTTCGACAAATTAGTCATCATTGGCGTGATCGCCGCGTTCCTTATCGGGCCGGAACGGCTGCCGCTCTACACGGCCAATCTTGCTCAGCTGGTCAAGCGAGGTAGGTCCATGGCCAATGGTGCCAAGGGTCGATTCACTGAAGAGCTGGGGGAGGATGCCCAGGATCTCGATTGGAAAAAGCTCGATCCGCGCCAATATGACCCGCGCCGCATCGTGAGTGAAGCTCTGGATCCGCGTGATCCGTCGTGAATTTTCAAAAATAGTTTGACTGATTCGCCTCAACTGTGTCATAGTTCAGACCACCAGACCACCAGACCATTAGATAACCTACCTCGGTAGTATCTCGAATAGAAAAGAGACAATGTTGTCCTCGCTTGATTTCACCTACGAGAACATTGACAAAGTAATTAACCGGTCCACGTGGGTCGCTCCCACGATCGACCCGAAGAAGACGATGCTGCTTGTGCTCGACATGCAGAAGGCGTGTGCCGAGGTTGGCGGTGCCATGTACATCGAGAGCGTTGGCGGCGCTCCGGAGGGCAAAGACACGGTACAGCCGGTCGTGAACGTGCTGAATGCTTGCCGGGAAGCGGGCATCCCCGTCGTCTGGTCCCTCTGGGGCTTGCGTGGCGATGGAAAAGACGCTGGGTACGCCGATGTCAAGTGGGGCCTCGAAGGCCAGCTTGCAGGCTTCCCCGGATCATGGGGAAATGGTGGCGATGAACTCGTCGACGAACTCGTTCCGGCTCCCGACGAGCCTGTGATGCGCAAGCACCGTTTTTCTTCTTTCTTCGGTACTCCGCTGAACGAGTACATGCGCCGCGCGGGAGCAGACACGCTCGTCGTGGCCGGCCTGTCCAGCGGAAACTGCCAGATTGCAACGGCCATCGATGGCGCCAACCAGGACTACAAGATCGTCGTCCTGGCCGACACAACCGCAGCTATCCCGTCTGGTCAGGACGACCCGCTGGGCTACGGCCAGCACTGGGAGGCTCTGCGCAATATTCAGGCCAATCACGGTGACGTGCGCACGAGCATCGAGTTTCTCAAGATGCTGGCGAAATAAGGCGCCAGCCTCTCACCCCGTGTGACCCCACAACTCGCGATAAAAAGGACTCCCAGAAATGACACTTTCCGGAAAAAAAGTTGCCCTGCTGATCGAGGACGAATACCAGATCCTCGAAGGTTGGTACCCCAAACTCCGCCTCGAAGAGGCCGGGGCGACCGTTGTCGTCGTCGGCAGCGGAACCAAGAAGAGCTATGACTCCAAAGAGCACTACCCCATGGACGTCGACGCAGACGCCGCTGACGTGACGTCGGCAGATTTCGACGCCGTCGTCGTGCCGGGCGGATTTGCGCCCGACAATATGCGACTGCACCCCGAGATGATCTCCCTCGTTCGTAACGCCCACGAGTCGGGCAAGCTGGTCGCCGCCATCTGCCACGGTGGCTGGGTCCTCGCGTCAGCCGGAGTGCTCAAAAACGGTCGTAAGGTTACCGGTTACCTGCCGATCAAGGACGATGTGGAAAACGCAGGGGGAGTCTGGGTTGACGAAGCAGTCGTCATTGACGGCAACGTCATCACCTCCCGAACTCCGATCGACCTGCCTGCCTTCGGAGCGGCTCTCGTTACGTACCTCGAGACCCACTAGGCGCGCACTGGGGAAGCTGAGTTGCCGGTTCGATCATTTCGCCGGCAACTCAGCGTCTAGTCAACACCAGACAACACTTCCGCGTGGATCACTGACGACGCGGTAAAAAGTGATCAAGAAGTTCACAAAACCGTCTCAAGGAAGAGAAAATCATGCTGAATCGGAAGAAGCCCGAGCCTGTAGACGCGATCGTCGTGGGACTTGGCGCCAACGGTGGCACCGCTGTCAAGGTGCTGGCCGAGGCAGGACTGAAGGTAGTGGGCTTTGACCGTGGCCCGTGGCTGCGACCCCTGGAACATTATTCCGGCGATGAACTCAAGTTCGTCAACCGTGACTACATGTGGCCGGACCCGAAAATGTTCCCCCGAACCGTGCGCTACGACGAAAACGCCGTGGCAGAAAGATTCCCCTTTTCACCGACCCCGCAGATGGTCGGTGGAGGAACAAACCACTGGGCCGGCTGGGTGCCGCGCCCGCGCGAGTCTGACTTCATGATGCGCTCCCTCCACGGCGAGATCGAAGGCGCAAGTCTCGCCGACTGGCCCTTCCGCTACGAACACCTGGAGCCCTACCTCACCAAGGTTGAGTGGGCCTTCGGCGTCTCCGGTATCGCGGGGGCCGACAAGTACGAACCGTACCGCAGCAAGGGCTATCCCAGCCCGCCGCTCCGACCGACCCAGTACGGCAAGCGTTTCTACGATGCCTGCAACAAAATGGGCATTAACGCCTTTCCTATTCCGCATGCCATGGTTACGAACAAACACAACGGTCGTGACCCCTTTAATCAGACCAGTTTCTGGAACCAGTATGGCGATCCCAGTGGCGCCCGCTCCAACACGCTGACCTCTTTTATCCCGGAAGCCGTGGCCACGGGAAACCTGGAAGTCCGCGCCGAGTGCTTCGTGCAGTCGGTGAAGTTGGGTCATGATGGCAAAGCCACCGGTGTCGTTTACATCGACCCGGATGGAAACGAAGTAGAGCAGGATGCACGCGTCGTGATTTTGACGCTTGGTGCCATTGAATCCGCGCGCCTCATGCTCATGTCCAAGTCGCCTCGGTTTCCCGATGGTCTGGCCAACGGCAGTGGCTTGGTCGGCAAGAACGCCACCTTCCACGAATACCTCTTTGCGGTGGGTTTGTTCGATAAAGACATCGACGAGCCGCTGAACGGATTTGCCGGCAACTACATCAGCGGCGGATCGTTGGAATTCTATGAGACCGACGAAAACCGTGGTCACATCGGTGGTTCCATCATCTCCGCCTCGCAGACCTGCCACCCCATCAACTGGGTCTTTCCGGGCCGGCCGAGCTGGGGCGAAGCGTTGAAAGACGCGGACCGCAACTACTACAACTACGCCATGAAGATCGGCCTGATTCTGCACGACCTGCCGGTGGAATCCAATCGGGTAGATCTTGACCCCACGGTGAAAGATGCCTTTGGTCGGCCGGTTGCACGCATTACACACAGTCCCCACCGCAACGACATCGCCATGGGTAAATGGCAAGTAGACAAGAACGTTGAGATTCTGGAGGCGGCCGGGGCACGCAAGACCGTCCCTGTCTATCTGGACAAGATGACCGGCAACACGTGCCACCAGCACGGCACTGCGCGCATGGGCACCGACCCGGCCAAGAGCGTGCTGAATGAATGGGGTCAGGCCCACGAAGTGGACAATCTCTTCGTTCTCGACGGCTCCGGCTTCCCGACGGCCACTGGTGTCAACCCGACGTTGACCATGATGGCCAACGCCTGGCGGTGCAGTGAATACATTGCCCAGGTCTATTCCAAGGGACGCGAAGAACGTCTCATTCTCTCGAACACCAAGCGCTGAGACAGGCAGGAAGACACTCATGACTCTGAAATCAGAATGGGAGATCGTTGGGGCTCCGGTAGATCCGGACACCACCGAACGACTCTTCTTTACCGACGCCGAATGGGACACGGTCGAGGCCGCGACTGCGCGGATCATGCCGACCGATCAGGATCCAGGTGCACGCGAGGCCCGGGTGGTGGTTTTCATCGACCGTTACCTCTCCGGCACAGACTATGTCTACGCAGCCGCCGACGGCAGCGGGTTCCTGAAAATGTCGGGAAAATATGCGGATGCTTGGCGTGCTCGAATGGATGAGATGCAAAATGTGTACCGACACGGGCTCGTCCGGCTCGATGAATTGGCACATTCTGAGTCAGGTCGAAGGTTTGCTGATCTCAGCGACGCAGAAGCCGACCACGTGCTGGAGCTTCTCTCCGGAGCGCCAAAGCCTGGTCAGGTAACTCTCGGCACCAAAGAGCCGGTGACGACGTTCCTGCAGGGGTCTTTTGATGAGGGGCTGGACTTTTTTAGTGCTCTCTGCCTGCACACCCGTCAAGGATTTTACTGTGACCCGGTCTACGGCGGTAACAAGGAACAGATGGGCTGGAAGTTCATTGGATTCCCTGGCCCGAAGTCGCTCAAGGACACCATGGACGGCACCTACAGCACCGCTGAGTACTTCTATCAGGGTGAGTTCGAGTGGGAAGACCTGATTCCGCAGTTGAAGGTCTACCGCGACGCGGGCGGCACGCTCTAAGGAACCTCACCACGGCGGCCCCCGGGAAACTGGTGGCCGCTGTTCACTAGACGAAGGAAAATAATGAAGATCACTGAGGTCAGAGCCTTCCCGGTGGGAGTCGCTCTCGATGAGCCCCTGCGCTGGGGCGCCATGGCGGTCAATTCCAAGGGCGGAATTGTGGTGCGCATTCGCACTGATGAGGGTTTCGAGGGAATCGGCGAAGCCGGGTTCTCATCGGAGTATTTCAGCACCGTCGGGCCCATCATCAATAATCAACTGGGTCCCATGCTTATCGGTCGGGACCCCCAGGATATTGCCGCGCTCTGGCAAGAGATGCTGGATGCGACACACATGTGGGGCAGACGAGGCATCGAAACCTATGCACTAAGTGGGGTCGACATTGCCCTCTGGGACCTGCTCGGCAAGGTGAGCGGTCAACCGGTGTATCGCCTGCTGGGAGCGGCCAAGTCGAAGGTTCGCGCCTATTTCGCGCCCTCGTTGAAAGCCCCCCATCTGGTGGTGGAAGAGGCCATCCAAGCCGTTGAACAGGGCTTCACTGCCATGAAACTTCGGCACGGTCCTGATCTCAAGGCCGGGGTCGACATGGTGGCCGACGTGCGCGACGCCGTGGGTCCGAACATTGACATCATGGTCGATGCCAACATGGCCTTTGATCGACGGGAAGCGTTGACGTTGGCCCGGGAACTCGAGCAGCTTCAGATTGCCTGGCTCGAAGAGCCAATTCTGTCTCGCAGCCTGACCCAGTACATCGATGAGCACACCTGGCTCTCGGACCGGGTGTCCATAAACCTGGCCGGCGGAGAATCTCTCCTGACCCGATTTGAATACCTTGACCTACTCAAACGTAAAACTTTCGACATTCTCCAGCCTGATTGCACCAGTGTAGGGGGAATCTCGGAGGCCAAGAGGGTCGCCGACATGGCCAGTTCGTGGAACATTGACTGTGTTCCGCACATCGCCTGTTCCTCGGGGACCGGTATCGCTCTGGCTGCCGGACTCCACCTCATTCTTGCCTGTGAGAACGCGCCGATGATCGAATATGATGCCTACGGTGGTCCCGGTTGGGACGGTCTCTTGGCGTCTGCTCCGCTGTTGAAGAACGGTTTCCTCGAGGCGACGGATGCCCCCGGTCTGGGAATCGAATTGACCGCGGATGCCTACGGTCGGTTCGCGCTTCAGGCCATTCCCGCCTTGTTGTGATGAGCGTGTCATTACGCCCGCTCCGGTGAGAGGTCACTAAACTTGAGACTTCATATCTTCAGACCACCAATAGGTGAACCGCACCTTTTTTCCAAGCGATTTTATCTTGACCAGGGAGACCCGCGATGAGTGCCAACAAAATGATCGAACGCGTACCGCGGGTCAAGTTGGCAGACGCCGTGGCTCTCCAACTTGAGCGGCTCATTATTGAGGGTGAATACAAGATCAGCGAGAAGCTTCCCCCGGAACGCGTTCTGGCCGAGAACTTTGGTGTGGGGCGCAGCTCTATGCGCGAAGCCCTTCGCATGGTGGAGGCGGGCGGCCTGCTCAGGACTGACCACGGTGTGGGTGTCTTCGTCGTGAGTAACGAGAAAACAACGTTACTGCCCTCGGACATGATTCTGACGGGTGATTACACCGTTCCAGACCTCTTTGAAGCACGGTTGGCTCTGGAACGGGAAGGTGCCTCACTCGCGGCCAAGAAAATCTCCGCAGAACAGGTGGCAAATTTGCACTCACTTCTTGAGCAGGCCGCGGTTCCGGGCATCACCGATTATGAATTCATCAAGCTGGACGGACAACTTCATCAGGCGATTTCAGCCGCTAGTGGAAATCAGCTTCTGGTTGACCTGTCCAAGAGCATTGAGCACTTGTTCGTGGTCTATTCTCATCGGGTGATTCGCTTGCCAGGCCGCCGGAAAACAGCCCATGCCGGCCACGTGCTCATTGTGGAGGCTGTGGCCGGGGGAGACTCGGCCGCCGCTGAAATTGCCGTGGCCAACCATCTAGCCGAAGTTCAGAAAGACATTGAAGTACACCTTGAGGCTGTCTTATAACAGAGCTGTCTGATCGTTTCCCGCCGGTGAAATGTGGCGGTTCAGAGTCGTTCAACACGCCCTGAATTCTCTTGACAGGGGAGAATTGTAATCGAAGAGTTCAGACCACCTGATTTCCAACTAACCTGAACACCCTGTTTAGGTGGTACGAAACCGTGACGGCACCCGTCGTCCTGACAGACATGCAAAGGAGCATGAATGTTTCCCTCCAACGTGACAGCAGCCACACAGGTCGGCCTCGCTGCCGAGGCGCCAATTGTGGAAGCTCGCCGACTGGGCAAGCGTTACCCCGGAGTCATCGCCCTCGACGACGTGAGTCTGTCGCTCCGCGCAGGAGAGATCCACGCTCTCCTCGGAGAAAATGGGGCGGGAAAATCGACCCTGATCGGTCTGCTCTCTGGTCTCTCGAACCCAGATAGTGGCGAGTTGCTGGTCGACAATAAGACGCGCAACTTCACCAGCCCGCGACAGGCTCAGGACTTGGGAATCAGCACGATTTACCAGGAGCAGACCCTCGCACCGCACCTGACGGTGATTGAGAACGTCTACTTCGGTCGCGAATTGAAGCGCGGTCCGTTCCTGGACGAGCGAGCCATGCGGCGCCGTGTTGAATCGCTCTGCGAAGAATTCGGATTGAGCAAAACAGATTTGGATTTACCGACGGGCAGCCTAGGTGCCCTCAAACAGCACGTGGTGCAGATTCTCAAAGCGCTGGCCTTCGACGCACGCGTCGTCATTCTCGATGAGCCGACATCCGGTCTGGAAGACAGCGAACGGCAGATGCTTTTTGACCACATGAGGCGTATGCGGGAACGAGGAGTGGCCCTGCTCTGGGTGACTCACCGGCTCGACGAACTTTTCGGCCTGGCCGACGTGATTACCGTTCTCCGCGACAGCCGCTGGGTCGCTCATGTGGCGCCGACGGACCAGACGCCCGACTCGCTGGTGCGACTGATGGTGGGGCGCAGCCGTAATCTGGCCGAGTCGTCCACTGTGCACGATGGCCGCGAAGGGTTGTCCGATACAGAACAGGCAGAGGTTCTTAAACTGACTGAGGTTACCCGACTGCCTTTGCTGCGGGACATCTCGCTCACCGTGCGACAGGGAGAAATTCTCGGCATTGCCGGGATCGCCGGAGCCGGCCGCACCGAACTGGCTCGGGTCATTCTGGGCGCCGACCGCACTGACAGCGGAGAGGTCTTTGTTCGAGGCCGCAGAGTACTGATCAGAAATCCCCGTCAGGCTACCAAACTCGGAATCTCGCTCGTTCCTGAAGAGCGAAAGACACAGGCCATTCTGGGCTCCATGTCGATCGCCCAAAACATCTCCATTTCCAGCCTGGACGAGGTCTCCACCGGCACCATCGTGTTGAACAACCGCAAGGAAAAAAACGCGGCCAATCGCTTTGTCACTGAACTGCGCATTCGATGCAGTGGTGTGACGCAGAAAATCGGCACTCTCAGTGGCGGAAACCAGCAAAAAGTGATTATCGCCCGCGCCCTCTTCAATAAGCCTTCTCTGCTCATATTTGATGAGCCCACCCAGGGGATCGACGTCGCCGCCAAGACCGAAATTTACCGCCTGATCTATGATTTCGTCGATAAAGGCGGGGCGGCGATTGTGATCTCCTCTGAATTACCTGAACTGGTGAACCTCAGCGATCGCATTGTCGTGATGCGTGAGGGACGCCTGGTGGGAGAACTCACTGGACAGCGCAGGAATACGACTGGCGGCACCGACAACGAACTGGCGGAAAAAATTATGGCCATGGTGGCTGGAGTAACAGAGCAGAGCCGAGTAGCGGAGGAAACACCATGAGCGTGCGTACGCGATTGACCCAGACGTTAGCGATTGACGGGCTGCCGGTCGCGGCCGCTCTGGCGCTGGCTGTGGTCTTTTTTTCTCTGGCCTCACCGTTCTTTCTCACCCAGGAGAACATCTCGAATCTGCTGACGCAGTCACTGTTCGTCATCATTCTCGCGGCGGGCATGACCTTCGTGCTTATCGTCGGCGGTTTTGACCTCTCCGTCGGCGCAGCCACGGGACTGAGCGCTGCGACGACGATGCTGGTTCTGATGAACGGCGGGGCACTGCCGCTGGGTATTCTGGCGGGCATCGCCACGGGTATGGCTTTTGGAATTATCAACGGCTTTTTCATCGCGGTGATGGAGATCAACGCATTCATCGTGACGTTGGCGACGCTCAGCATCGGAGCCGGCGCCCTTCAGGTCCTCACGACAGGAACCCAGCTCACCGGCGTGTCACTGCCCGCGTTTGCCTGGCTCACCAAGGGGAGCATCCTCGGAATCCCCACCGGGGTGGTGATCACTCTGGTGATCGTGGCTGCGCTGGAGTGGGTGCTTCTATTCACGACGTTTGGCCGAACGATCTTCGCCGTGGGGACAAATCCTCGGGCTGCCTTTTTGGCGGGAACGCCGGTGCGGCGCCTGACTTTCAGCGTGTACCTGTTGTCCGGAACGATTGCCGGCCTGGCCGGCGTTCTCCTGGCTTCTCATCTGAACTCCGTGCAGCCAGGCCTCGGCCAGGGATATGAACTCAGCGCGATCGCGGCCGCGGTTTTGGGTGGCGTATCGCTCGCCGGTGGCCGTGGCAGTGTCTGGCGCGCGGTGATCGGTGCACTCTTCCTGGCGACCATGGCCCAGGGGCTGCAGCTCATCGGGGTGGATCCGCTCTGGTTCAGCATCGTGACCGGCGCCAGCATCGTCATCGCCGTTGCGTTCGACCGTGCGGTGCAGCAATGGGTGATCAAACAGCTGGCGGCAGCCACCACCAAGCGTCAGATTTTCGATGACTCGGATGCCTCAGCGTCTGTGTCTGCCGACGCGCCCACAACATCCGCTACTCGTTCGTCTGTGAGGAACACGAAATGATCGCCATTACTGCCCCGAGCCAGCGGTTCAGCCGTCTTCTGGCCAACCCGAGTGCGGGAGCCATTCTCCTGCTGGTCATTCTGATCGTGGCCATGTCGGTGGCTTTCCCCAACTTCTTTACCGGGATCAATGCCGGCAACGTCTCCAACCAGATGGTGTTCGTGCTGCTGCTGGCGTTGGGGATGACCGTGGTGCTGATTACCGGCGGGATCGATTTGTCGGTCGGGTCCGTGATGGGCTTGAGCGCCGGCATCGGTGCGTACACGATCACCAGCGGCGCCCCCCTGGTGGTGGGTCTGCTGACGACGATGGCGGTCGGTGCATTTCTCGGCCTTATCAACGGGATCATGATCACCAAGTTGGGTTTGCCTGATTTCATCGCCACCCTGGCAATGCTCGGAGTTGCCCGCGGCGCTCTATTTTTGTGGACCGGCGGGGTGCCGATTATCGGCTACATGCTGCCGGAGTACTACGTCATCAGCGGCCTCAGCCAGCCATTTGGCTTCATCACCGTTCCCATTCTTATTGCCATTGTTGCGGTTGTCGTGGTGGCCGTCGTGCTGAAGTTCACCAGTTACGGACGGCACGCTTACGGTCTGGGCAGCAGCCCCCATGCAGCCGTGCTCTCCGGGGTACCCGTTGCCCGCATCAAGGTGATCGCATACATGATCAGCGGGTTGATGGCTGGCGTGGCCGGAATGATTATGGCCGGTCGAAACACCACCGTCGCCCCGACCATGGGACTCGGCTACGAGGTCGCCGCCATCGCCGCTGCGATCATCGGGGGCGCCGCACTTGGCGGGGGCCGTGGATCTGCCTTCGGGGCGGTCATCGGGGCGCTGGTGCTCAGTATTACTGCGAATGCCATCAATATCGCCGGGGTGAGTTCGAGTTGGCAACAAGTTGTGACCGGAGGAGTTCTTCTCCTGGCCGTCGTCTTCGACCGAGTGAGCTCGCTCATCAGAGCTCGCTCGGCCCGACTCGCGACCAGGCTGGCACACGCCTGATCTTCACCGGTACACCCGACCCGTCAAAGATGACGAGCGGAAATTCAATCAACACAGCGAAAGGTAAAAAAGTGTCTGACACAAAAATCATTTCAGAGGTCAAGAAAAATGGAGTTTCTCGCCGCAGCCTGCTCACTTCGATGGGACTGGGCGCGGGAGTCATCGCCACGACCGGTCTTCTGTCGGCTTGCTCGACCGTTGCCCCCACCGGATCAGCCGCGGCAACGGGCGGCGCTGCCGCTGCCGGCAGCATCGGCGGCTCCGTTTACGACGCTGAAATTAAGAAGCTCGTTGCTGGTCGAGAGCTTCAGGTTGGCTGGACGCCTCCGATTCTTTCGGAGTTTTTCAACCAGATGGAAAATGCCGCCTTCGGCCGGATGGCAGAACTTGAGGCAGCCTACGGGGTGAAGTGGAAGTGGGAACGCTCCTCCCCCACGGGAAACTTTGATGCCGTCGAGCAGCAGATCAGCACCGTACGGGGCTGGACCACCCGTAAATTCGATGCAGTTCTGGTATGCACCGGGGCAAACTTCGCCACGATGCAGGACGTCTACACGGAAGCGGCCGACAGCGGGACGTCGGTCTTCCAGTTCAACCAGCCGGTAGAAATCTACGAGCCCGATCAGATCAGCACCGTCTCCAACATCGGTTATGACAACCGCTCGCAGTCAGGTTACCTGGCTGGCAAGTTCATCGCCGACACACTCGGCGGCAAGGGCAAGGTCATTCAGATTATGGGACCGTCTGGTTCGGACTGGACGAAGGCACGCCTGATTGGTTTCGCCAAGGCTATGGCAGAAAACCCGGGCATGGAGGTTGTCGGCAGTGCTGACGGCGGCTACGTTCGTGAAAAGGGTCTGAACGCTGCTCAGGACCTGCTCACTCGTTTCCGTGACGTGAACGCCATTTACGGTGAAAACGAGGACATGGCTCTAGGCGCGCTGCAGGCGGTGGAGGCTGCCGGCCTCAAGTTGTGGGACGGCACAGACGGCATCGTCATCATCGGCGCCGACGGTCTGATCTCGGGCATGGACTCAATCGTTGCGGGCAAACTCACTGCCACCATTGACGTGGGATCGGTAGACCAGGGCCGCACCTTCATCGACACGATCTTCCACAACGTCGTGCTGGGCGAATCGGTGGGCAAGTTTATTGAGGTGCCCACCCGGGTTGTGACTAAGACGAACGTCGCGGCAGCCCAGGCCTACATCAACAATGCGCTGAAGCCCGCCAAGACCTACTGATCCTCCGGATTCGATCGGTCTGGCTGTTTGAGCTGGTCCGAAGAATCATTCTGTCACTGACATCAAAGGAAAAAACGACACTATGGTACTTCGGGCCAGCTCTTCAGCAACTCCTCCCTCTTCTAATCTTCTCGAGTCGCCTCTCATCGCTGTTTTGAGAGCACGGCAGGCTTACGACTACGATCCCGTTGTAAAAATTCTTGTTGATGCGGGCATCCGATCTCTTGAATTTACGCTGAGCACTCCGGGAACTCTCGAACACTTTTCCGCGCTCCGCCAGATCGTTCCGACCACGGTCGACCTCGGCGTGGGAACCGTCACCGATCTCGAACAGGCCGAATTCGCACTGGATGCCGGCGCCGAGTTTCTGGTGACACCCACCACGAACCTCAAGATCGTCGCGCTGGCCTGCCGTCGTGGTGTGCCGATTTACCCGGGCGGGCTCACCCCGACAGAGCTGCACGCTGGCTGGACTGCGGGCGCCACGGCCGTGAAGATTTTTCCTGCCTCGACGGTGGGCGTGATTTATCTGTCCCAGCTTCGTGGGCCCTTTCCTGATATTCAGGTCATTCCGTCGGGCGGGGTCGAGATGGCCGATGTGGAGCCCTGGCTTCAGGCCGGAGCGCTGGCAGTTTCGCTGGGTGGACCGCTGATCGGTAATGCGTTCTCCGGCGGCAGTCTGACCGAATTGGCAGAACGGGCTGAACACGCCGTGAACCTGGTGAGCGGTTTCAGGAGTGAGTCATGACTGCCGGCGCGACACCGGGAGGAGTGCTGACCTTCGGCGAGACGATGGGGCTTTTTCGAGACCCGCAACCCGGCATGCTGGCCCTCAGCCGCAGCGTGCAGCTAGGGATGGGGGGTGCGGAGAGCAATGTGGCGATTGCCCTGAAGCGTCTGGGTACCCCGGTGACCTGGGTCGGTCGGGTGGGCCGCGACAGCCTGGGAGACCTCATTCAGCGGGAGCTGGCCGCCGAAGGGGTGAACGCGATCATCACCGTTGACGAGGACGCCCCCACTGGACTCATGATTAAGGAACGACGGATGGCCACCGCTACCCGGGTCTGGTACTACCGGGCCGGAAGCGCCGGTTCTCGGCTTGAGCCCTCAGACATCCCGGCTGACGTCATTCGTCAGGCGAGCTTGCTGCATGTCACCGGTATCACTCCGGCGCTCTCGGAATCAGCGGCACAGGCCACCCGTCATGCCATGTCTCTGGCGCGGGACGCCGGAGTGCTCGTCTCCTTCGACCTGAACTATCGATCACGGTTGTGGAACGCCCAGGCGGCAAGGCAGAGCTATCGCGACCTGATTGCCCTCGCCGACATCGTCTTCGCCGGTGAAGACGAAGCCGAGATCGCCGTGGGGCGTGCCGACAGTGTGGCTGAGACCGCCCGTCTGTTGGGCGAACTGGGACCGCGGCAAGTGATCATTAAGTTGGGGGATCGTGGCTGCTTCGCCCTTGTTGACGGGATCAGTTATGACCAGGTGGCCTTCACTGTCACCGTGGAAGACACCGTCGGTGCCGGCGACGGATTCGTCGCCGGTTACCTGTCTGAAGTTCATCGCGGCTCTCCTGTAGCGCTGCGCCTGCAGACCGCGGTGTCTGTGGGTGCCTTTGCCTGCACGGTCGCCGGGGACTGGGAGGGTATGCCCCTTCGCAGTGAACTTGGTCTCCTCGCGGCAACCGAACCCGTCATTCGTTGAGGGCCGGCTGCTGAGCGCCGGCCGTGGCTCTAACCGGCGAACCGGTGCGGGGCTAGTCCTGTCACGTGTGGGTCGACGGCGAAGATCGCGCCGGCGAGTGGTTCGTCGTGCATGAGTTGTTCAGGTGTCAACCCTGCACGGGCCGATGTGATGAAAAGCTGATCTAAGCGAGCGCCGCCGAAGGCCACACTCGTGACGCGAGTGACCGGCAGGTCAACGACCGTCAACAGCTCACCCGCTGGGCTGTAGCGGAGCACGCTGCCGCCGTCCCACATGGCAACCCACAGGCAGCCTTCCGCGTCGACGGCCATGCCATCGGGGGTGGCCACGAGGCCGGGAGTCTTCACCAGGGTGCGACGGCCGCGGAGCGTTCCGGCGCCGGGTTCAAAGTCATAAGCATCAATCTGTCGGGTCAGGGAATCGATGTAATAGAAGGTCCGACCGTCCGGGCTCCAGTCCAGACCGTTGGAGATCGAAACCGGTGAAACCATGCGATCTGCGGCCAGATCTGCAGAGACGCGGTACAGACTGCCTGCCCCCGGAACTAAATCAGCATTCATGGTGCCGACCCAGAGCCGGCCGTCTGCATCACAGGCGCCGTCGTTCATCCGGTTCGATGCTCGGTCTGCTTCGACGGGGGCAACGAGTTCGAACGCACCCGTTTCCAAGTCTGCGTAGCCGATCCCGTCGCGCACCGCACACACGACGCCGCCGGACCGGCGGCCGACCACGGTTCCCACCGGTTGCCCGACAGCGATGCTGTGGTCTGTTCCGGATGCCGGGTCAAAGTGGTGAATTTCACCCTTCGAGATGTCTACCCAGAGCAACTCGGCTCGTTCGGTGTCCCACCAGGGGCTTTCGGCCAGTTCGGCTGCGGCTTCGAGGGCAACTTCCACCCCGGCAGATGCCCGAGAAGCTCGAGTGTTTGCAGCGTGCACGGGTCAGCCCAGAGTTGTCATGGCGGCCCGAATGATCAGAGCCATCGACGTCGCCCCCGCATCGGCATAGCCGATGGTTCGATCGCCGAGATAGCTTGCACGTCCTTTGCGGGCAGCCAGCGCCACCGTGCCGTCCCGACCGGCGTCTGCGGCGGCAGACGCGCTGACCAATGCACGGGCCAGCGTGTCACCGGCCGCCAGCGCTTGGTCCAGGGCAGTGATGGCCGGAGCGAGAGAGTCGTAGAGCGTTTTATCGCCGACCTGGGCGGAGCCGCGATCCACAATTCCCTGCCCACCGGCGCGGAGCAGCTCAGCAAAACCGGCAGCATCCAACACGCCGTTCGGCCCGCTCGTCACAGCCATTCGCAGAAAAAAGGTGCCATAGAGGGCGCCGCTGGAACCGCCGACCACGTCAACGATTGTGGAGCCCACGTGTTTGAGGAGTTCCCGCGGTGAGTCCAGCTGGTCAAGGAATCCGATCGCCATCACGGCAGTGAACCCGCGTTCGAGGTTGGAGCCGTGGTCGGCGTCGCCAGCGGTCGCATCGAGGTCGTTCAGAGCGTCGGCGTGAACGTTGATCAGACGGGCACATTCGGTGACCCACGCGGTCAGCTGTGCCGTGGTGATCTGGTCGTTCATGCTTCTGCTCCCCAGGTGATTGAGGGGGTGCGCACCGGCGCATCCCATAAAACTGTCAGGTCATCGTCGAGCTCCAGAATGGTCAGGGCAGCTCCGGCCTGATCGAGTGAGGTGACGAAATTTCCGACCAGACTGCGTACCGGCTCCAGTCCTCGAGCGCGAAGCAGCCGGTCACACTCGCCGTACAGCAGGTACAGCTCGCTGAGCGGGGTCGCACCCATTCCGTTCACCAGGACGAGCAGCTGTGCGCCAGGGGAGGGCTGCAGATCGGTCACGACCTCGGAAACCATGGCGTCGGCTATCTGGTGCGCGTCTCTCATGGCCACTCGTTCCCGACCAGGTTCGCCGCTGATACCGATTCCGAATTCAATCTCGCCGTCGGGCAAATCGTAAATAGGTTTTCCGCGAAGTGGGGGTGTGCAGGAGCTCAGGCCCACACCGAACGTACGAGCGCGGTCAGTGACGCGGCGGGCTATTGCCGTGACGGAGGCAAGGTCGTCACCACGTTCGGCCGCTGCACCCGCGATCTTTTCGACCAGCACGGTCGCGCCGAGTCCCCGTCGTCCGGCAGTTCCGGGCATCTGCGGGATGGAGACGTCATCGGTGACGAGCACTGAGTCGATTGCGATGCCTTCAAAGGCGAGCAGCTCTGTGGCCATGCCGAAGTTCATCACCTCTCCACTGAAATTCTTGATGACATGCAACACCCCGGCACCACTGTCAGCGGCCAGCGTGGCGGCGACAATTTGCTTGGGAACTGGGGACGTGAATATTTCACCGGGGCAGGCGGCGTCGAGCATGCCGTGGCCTACGAACCCCGTGTGCAGCGGTTCACAGCCGGAGCCGCCGCCGGCCACCAGACCGACCTTGCCTGCTCTGGCGCGCGTGGTTCTCACAACAATGCGTCGCTCGGCATCGAAGGTCACTGTCGTCGGGTGAGCTGCAGCCAGGCCGACAAGATAATCGGTTACTGCGTCTGCGGGATCGTTCATAAACTTCTTCATCGAAGTGTGCCTTCGTTTCAAGGTGTTGCTCATGAGTCAGTCCGAGGCAGTCCAGGTGATGCCGCGATTTTACGCTGAAAAGCAGGTGATCAGGTGGTCTGAACACTATGCAAAAACGAGGACGATGTCAAATGCCACTGGTTTCGAAGAAACAGTATCGCTCTCCCGACGCCGCCGAGCCGGGGGAGGGTGACAACGCCAGTGGTGGAGAAACCCTCGCCGCCGAGTGGCTCTTTAACTCGTTGAAAGCCGCACCTTCACCTTGGGAGTTGTCTACCTTTGGCATCGTGTGTATGTACACGGTCCGAAAGTCGCCACCAAACGATGAACGCAGCACTGATCGCGTGGGGACCCGTGAACCGTTAGGAGATCATCCGTCATTGTCACCCAACGAGTGTCAGCGCGGAGACGCACCGGGCATTAGGGAGGAATGGACATGAGAATTCTGTCTTGCACCTAGTGTCTCCTAACGGATTGAGTCAGATTGTGATCGTCCGGAGGATGACTCCGCCGCGGTAGTTGACGGCGAGCTTGTCGTATCGGGTCGCGATGCCGCGCCATTGTTTGAACGCCTGAAAGCATCGCTCGATCACGTTGCGGCGTTTGTAGGCCTCCTTGTCGAATCCTGGTGGCTGGCCGCCTTTTCCTCCCCGCCGTTTGCGGTTGGCGATGTGGTCGGATTTCTCTGGAATCACGGCTTGGATGCCGCGGTCGCAGAGAAGCTTTCTGTTCGCCTGTGACGCATAAGCTTTGTCAGCCAGGGTGCGATCAGGCTTGGTCCGAGGACGCCCTGTGCCGCGGCGTGGCACTCTCAAGCTCGACATTACGTGCGGAAACATGGGCGAGTCACCGCCCTGCCCCGTGCCCAGAAGAAGGACGAGAGGACGCATATTCGCGTCGCACAGCGCGTGGATCTTCGTGGTCAAACCGCCCCGTGACCGGCCAATTGCATGATCAGGTGGCTCGACGAGCAGATTCGTGTAATTTGACAGTTGCCCCCGTGGCCCGGCCGAGGTTCGTGCCGTGTTGATGCGCCCGGTTCACGGTCGAGTCCACCGACGCTTCCCACTCGATCAGCCTGGCGGCATCTGCCTGAGACAGCAACTCTGTGAGGATCTTGTCCCAGGTGCCGTCGCCGCTGAACCGGTGGTGCCGCTTCCATACCGTCTGCCACGGACCAAAACTCTCCGGCAAATCCCGCCAAGGAGTCCCGGTTCGATACCGGTAGATGATCCCCTCCACCACGCGGCGATGATCCTGAAAGGGGCGGCCACCCTTCGCCGCAGCAGGCGGCATCAACTGCTCAATCAACGACCACTGCGAATCAGTAAGGAAAACGGTGCGAGTCACATCTAAATGCTCTCACAACCAACCCACTGGGTTAAGAGACACGCCCTAGGTGAGTGCCGCTCGCGGCACTCCGTGGGTAGGGGGTGCCACGAACGGCAATGGGTGCCGTGAGCCTGATGTGACCACTGGGCGGTGGGCTGCCGTCCTCTAGGCTGTGGGAATGCCCATACTGTTGCAGCTTGACTCGTCCGCAGACCTCGTGACTTCGCGGTCGCGGGCTATCACGGCGACCTTCGCCGATACCTGGCGCAGTCTCGGCGCCGACCACACAGTCGTTCACCGTGACCTGCATCGCGAACCGCTGCCCCACCTGACGGATGCCGCGCTACACTTTCCGCCCCGGCTACGCCCCGTGGATGCGAACCCGAGCGCGGAGCAGGAGGCCCTGCAGCAGGTTTTGATCTCGGAACTGGTCGCCGCTGACGTGCTGCTGATCGGCGTTCCGCTGTACAACTACTCGATGCCGTCGACCTTGAAAGCGTGGATCGATTACATCCACCTGCCGGCGGTGACCGCTCCGTTCGACGACCCAGCCAGCCAGCAGCCACTGGCCGGTCGCCCGGCCGTGCTCGTTTCGACTCGCGGCGGGGTTTACGACGCGGGAACATCCACGGAATACGACGATCACGCACTGCCCGCGCTCAGCCTGATTCTGGCGGACGCACTGGGAATGACGCTCGAAACGATCGTGGCCACCCGCACGCTGAACGAACGATTCGGCGCCCCCGCCGACGAGGTCGCCAAGCAGCACCAGGAACTGGCGGCCGCCCACGCGTCCGCTGCGCAGGCCGCCCGCCGCCTGGGCTGACCCGCCCTCGATCGGCCGGCTAGTTCATTCCAGAGCGGCTGCGACGTGCCCGGCCAGCTCCAATACCTGGTCGCGGTCGGTGGCTTCTACCGGCCGTTGTCCGTTGATGAACGTGCCCAGTCGCACCCAGTCATCGCCGACGATGAAGTCGACCGAGCAAGCCGAGATCGTGCCGACCGGGCACAGGAGATAGGCCTGTTCGGTTACTCCCGCGACATCGACGGGCTCGTGCGCCGCCCAGACGCCGCTCTGCACCTGAGCGGAATCGAAAGCCCACGCACCGTGCGGCAGCATCTCCAGGTTGGCGAGGGCTGCGTCGGAACCGGCGGGCCCCACGATGCAGCGCGTCACCCCAGCGAGCGTCGCCGCTCCGGTCATGACGCTCCAACCGCCGCCGTGGTAAGTGGTGTGCACGGGCAGCTCGGCCGCCTGGAAGACGGACTGCACGGTTGCAGCCGGCAGGATTACCTCGCAGTCGGTGCGTGCAGCGACTGCGGCAACGGCCGGCGTGGTGTTCGAGGCCGCGGCGGTGGCGACCCGTTTGGTGATGGTGCGGAGGACCGGCGCTGCGAGGGCCAGCACATCGGCGTCGGAGGCCGGATCGGAAACGTTGGCCCCCTCCAGAAATACTTCGATCCAGGCCTCGCCGACGACAATGTTGGACGTGCACAGGCCGGAGTGCGCGAAACAGGTCGTCCCGGACGAGTCTCCGAATGGCTGGGCGTCACCCTGCGGATGGTCGGCCACATGCAATTCGATCTGCGCGGCCGTGGCATCGGGCAGTACCTGGACGGTCAGTTCGTCATATGCCGGATTGGGAATACCACCCACGGGCACATCGTCATTGCCCCAGGTGCAGCTCAACCCACCGGTGTTCTGCACGGCATACTTCACCGGGGATACGGATGGTGCCCAGTCCAATCGTGGCTCGTAGTCGTTCGCACCGAAAAGCGCCTCCAGTTCGGCGATCGACACCAGGTCGGCGCAGGTCACGTCGAACCGCGAAGCGGGCGCCGACGAGAGCTCGGCCGCCGGTGTTGTCGACGGAGATGTCGACGGTCCCGAGGCAGCTGGCGTCGCCGGGCCCGCACACCCCGTCAGCGCAAGGATCAGGGCAACGGTAATTGGAACCACACTGTTTTTCCCCATGCTGGCAATGTACCAACACGCGCGGACGTGCCGCCAGTCCCTCTGTGTCGTCGGGATGCCAGCGGTCGACCACTACGTCGAACGTCGCGGTCGGGCGTCGCCGATAGGGCATTGGCGGAGCGCTGGTGCGCGGGGCACGAGCGGGTGCAGGGGCTCAGGCGTATATGAGAGGACAAATCGTTTATTACTTCGAGGTCGCTTGACCGCTGCGGCAGCGATTCATGAGTGACATCGGCAGTCTTGCCGCGAGAAGAGACCGTGATGTTGAAGCAATTCGATCAGTCTGTCAATTTTGGTTTCTAGAAATTCCCTGAGTTTTTCTCGCTTTTGTGTTCGATTCGGGGTAGAATCATTGGGAAGGAGGCAATGGCGCCCATGTTCATGGAAAACCCCGGTGAGTCCAGTTCGAACCCCGTTGTTGTGGCGGTGGAGCAGGCGCGGGATGCGTTGTTGGCGGCGTTGGGTGGGCTGTCGTTCGGGTCTCTTGGTGATGAAGAATCCCTGAGTATGCTGCTCGCGCTGGAGAGTGTGGGCCGGGTCGTTGATGGGGCCCGGGTGCTCTCCACGACGGATGTGCTCCGTCGCTCCGAGTACTTTGATGCGGCTGTGGCTAAGACGGCCGTGGCGACGAAGGCTGCGGCGAAAACGGCGCAGCAGACCGAGGTTGAAGCTTCCGGCGCGGTGTCCCTGGCGCGTCGGCTGGGCTGCCGCAGCGGCCTCGTGTTGGTCTCCACCCTCGCCCGGATCTCCCGCAGCGAGGTTCGGCAGCGTGCCAGCCTGGGCAAGAATGCGGGTGAGCGGATGCTGCTCGGCAGGCCCCTGACACCGACCTATCCCGTGGTGGGGGAGGCGTTGCAGGGCGGGGAGCTCGGCGTCGAGCAGGCCCGAGTGATCGTGTCCGTCCTCGACGGCCTGCGCCCGTCGGTGCTGGTCGATGATCTCGACCGGGTGGAGCGGTCGCTGGTAGCGAGCGGTTCCGGTGCGATCACGCCCGAAACCGAGGGGCTCCCGGGCGCGGGGATCGCGTTCGCGCCGGATTTGCTCCGCCAGCAGGGCATTGCGTGGCAGGCGCGCCTGGCGCCCGACGGGTCCGCGCCCGGCGAGGCCACCGCCGAACGGCGCAGCTGGCTCTCTTTCGGTGGGCTGGCAAACGGCGGCTACAGTCTGAACGGCTGGCTGACCACCCTCGACCGTGCCATCATCAGTACCGTCTTCGACGCTTACCTTTCTTCCGCCGCGGCCAACCCCGTTCCCGGCGCCGCTCCACGCGCCAAGGTCGCGTTCCGTGCGACGGACCCGTCCACCGAGGACAGCACTAGCACCAGCACCAGCACCAGCAGTGACCAGGACACCGACAGCGATGTCAGCGAACTCACCGAAACCGGCGCCGACTCCGAAAAGGTCGAACTCGATGCCCCAGACGCGCAGACCACGGCGATCGAGCAGGAAGAGAACGGCCAGAACGGCCACGACGAAGGCTGCGACGAGCAGACTCAGGGCAACACCGCCGCGACGGGTGAGGCGGGTGAGACGCTCGGCGCCGGCCAGCCCGCCCCGCTCAGTCCCTGCCCGCAGGAACCCGGCGACGTCCGTTCGATCGGTGAGAAGCAGGCCGGCATCCTCCGTGCGGTCTTTGAGGCGGCTGCTCGGCAGCCGGGAACCCCGACGATGGGTGGGGCCGCACCGACGGTGCTCGTGCATATCAACATCGACGACCTCCTCGCCGGGCGCGGTGCTGGCTGGATCGACGGCATCGACGGCCCCCTCAGTGTCAAACAAGTCGACGAGCTCCTCTGCGCCGGCGGGTACCAACCCGTGCTGTTCGGCCACCAGGGTCAGGTTTTGCACCTCGGCGACTCCAACCGGTTCTTCACCGCGAGTCAGCGCCGGGCGTTGGCGGCCCGTGATGGTGGCTGTGTCATCCCCGGCTGCACGGTGCCGCCGCACCTGACGCAGGCGCACCACGTCCTAGCCTGGAGCAAGGGCGGCCGGACCAATATCGACAACGCGGTCCTGCTCTGCAACGCCGGGCATGCCAGCATTGAGACGTCCGGCTGGGAGATCGACATGCGAGACGGACGTCCCTGGGTGCGCGGCCCCCTCCTCTTCGACCCCACCCAAACCTGGCGCCCCGCCGGTCAGAACCGTGCCGCCACCCCGGCAGAAAAACCCCATTGGGAGAAGTAGCGCCACCGCTGGACCAGACGCCGAGACTGGGTCGCGTCGTGCCTATGGCGGTCTCGGCAGGCTCGACCAACGGCTGGTGGCATTCGAGAGGCTGGAGGACGTCGTGCCGACGGCGGACGTCGTGCCGACGGCGGACGTCGTGCTTATGGTGGTCGCGACGGGCTCGACCGACGAAGTCGGGCGCGTTGGCGAGACTGGGTCGCGTCGTGCCGGTGGCGGTCTCGACGAGCTCGTCCGGCAGCCAGCGAGTGTCTAGTGCTGCGCTGGTGATCGGCCGTCCCAGCTTCAACTCGCAACGGGGCGGCGTACCAGTCGATAGACGAAATAGGCCAGAGCGACGAGACTGAGTATTGCAATTGCCCACGTTCCGGGGACTCCCACCAGTGGGCCGCTGCTACAGGTGCTCACCGCCCCCGACTCGGGCGAGTAGTCCGTGCACTCGCCCGTGCGGGTGCCTAGAAGCACGACATTGACGGCAATGATCAGCAGGCTTGCCAGTACCCATCGAAGCTTCGGCTCAGCTGTGCGCGTCGGTGTTGACATAGCAAAACACTATGCCCTGCACGGCGCGCACGCTCGCGGCTTCATGATCGTGATCGAATCGTGCGGGACGATTAGTATCGCTTGAGCTGCCCCAGTTCTGCCCTGACCGCGTCGAGGAGCCGCAGTACTCCACCATCGACGGCGGCCACTCTGGCCTCGGACACCCAAGACGGCACCGGCGCGCCTTCGCACGCGATCAGGGTCGATGCGCCGGCTGTGGCGAGGAGCGCGCCGTGCCCGTCCGCGGCCCAGCGGCCCTGCCCACCATTACAGCCGTCGGAGCCCGTCCACGTACCGTCCGCCGCAAACAGTACGTGCGGATCGGTTGCGCCGCTGGGAGAAATCGGGACCCACCGTCCGACGAGGCCGTCAGGCGTTGCCGGGGTGAATTCGGGCGGCAGGGAGGCCGGTAATCGCAACGTCTCGCGCATCGCCTCCGTGATGACGGGCGGCTCGGTGTAGAACTCGGCCGCTGTCGGAATCGCATCGGGCTTGCCATCGATGGTGAGGGTGGCGACCACTGCGCCGCTCGCAGCGGTGAGCTCCCAGCCCGCGCCGGCAGCCCGATACCCGGTGACAGATTCGAGCCAGGCGACTCGTGGCAAGGTGGTCCCGGTGACGCACTCACCGCTGGCGCTGTACGTGGAGGCAAGCAGCAGGTTTTCGCTCGCCCGCCACGAGCCTTGGATCATGCCGCAGTCTCGCCAGAGCTGGAACTCCGGGACGTCCATCCGTAACCAGGTAGCGGCTGCCTCGCCCGCTGCGCCCGAAACGCGCCAGATGTTGACCAATCCAATCGCGGCAGATTCCGCGCCGGTAGGAGGGCTGGTCGGGGGCGGTGAGTCCGAAGTCGGCTCAACCTGTCCTCGTGGAGCCTGCGCACAGGCCGTCAACGCAAGTACGAGCACGGCAGCCAGGCTCGCTGCCTCACGCCCGCGCCGTCGGGCCGTTCCGAAACCCATCGGCCACGACCGCGCTCGTCGCGACCTGGTCGCCCCCTGCGAAGCGGTTCCCTTCGGAGTTCCTGACGTAATCCCCATGCCTTTGATCATGGCCGAGTGCCCGCCGGATTGTCCAGCGCCGCGGCTGCTCGCCTGCGCGGGCACGACCCAACTCAGCGATCCGTGGCAGACTCGCCCTCAGCAGTCAGGCTTGATCGACGTATGAGTCGTCGTCGCGCGTCGTCGTGTGCCGCGTGGAGCAGGTCGATGACCGTGTTCTCTGTACGGGGACCAGGGTTGACGACCGCGATCCAGCCCAAGGCACCGTAGACGGGATGCGGCATGATCACGTCCGCAACGCTGAAATCCCGGGCGGAGAAGTCACCGGTGGTCTCACCGGTGAGGGCGGTAAATTTGGCCGGGCCGACCTGGATACTCACCCGCCACCGACCGATTGGATTCAGGCGGGAGTGCTCGTCGCCGGGATAGTCCTTGGTCACAATCGTGGCGTACGGCTGCACGCTTTTGGGGATGTTGGCATCGGGCGCGTAGTAGAAGAAGTGATCGCCCCAAGCGATCTCGGGAGCATCGCTGCCTTCAACCGGTGCGAGGTCAAAAACGTTGTCGAAGGCGCGAATCGTGTGCAGAAGCTGCTCGAGTGTCATGATTTCCACAATGCCTAGACCGCGGTCAGCGCGTCGAGACCGGCGAACGGTACGAGACCTTCGGCCTTCGCCGCGAACGCCGGGTCAACGGTGACCAGAGCGTCGGCCTGCAACCGGGCGACCGCAATATATTCCGCATCGTGCATGTTCTCCCACCCGTGGTCGCGCGAGATCCGCCATTCGGCGCGGCGCGATACCCGGTCGCCGAGCAGCCGCCTCTTCAGTTCGGTGAGGCGCAAGTGCTGCTCGAGCGCCTGCTCCTCGGTCAGGTCCCCGGCACGTACGGCCGCAAACAGCAGGGCCAGCGCCTGCGCACGGATGACGCTGGGCGCGACGAGATGATGGCTCGCGTCGACACGCAGGCCGGTCGCCACGATGTGCAGCAGGGTCGGCACGTCGATCACAAAGCGAGTCATGCCGCACAGAATAGACGCTGCCATCGCACGCGTCACGGAATAGAACCGCGACTGTTCTTGCTGACATTCAGGTGGCGCACGCGCAGCCACGAAAGGATTGGTGTCGTGAACCTCACAGCGACCGCGTTCAACCTGCCCGGCAGCCTCGCCCACAAGCGCGAGTCCACGCTGATCAGCGTCGACGAGCAGCACTTTGTCGCCATTCGGCAGACCCTCGAGCAGCAGATCATCGAGGTGTCCAATCGGCTTGACGCCCAGCGTCTGACCCGCGGGGGCACGGGGCAGGCCGCCCTCGACCGCGACCTGGAGATCCACCGGCTGACGGCCCGCCTGCGGGTGCTGCGACGCTTCGGCGTCGACATTTGCCTCGGCCGCATGGTCAGTACCGACGACCAGGAGCCCGTTTATGTGGGCCGCTTCGGCCTCACCGACACTGCCGGTCGGCACCTGCTGCTCGACTGGCGTTCCCCGGCCGCTGAACCATTCTTCGGTGCGACCCATGCGACCCCGATGGGACTGGCCAGCCGCCGCCGCTACCGGTGGACCCGCGGTCAGATCACCGATTACTGGGACGAAGTCTTCACCCCCGACGGGCTCGAATCCAACGCCGCGCTCGACGATCAATCCGCCTTCATCGCGAGCCTCGGCAGCAGTCGGTCGCCCCGCATGCGCGATGTGCTCAGCACCATCCAGTCCGATCAGGATGCCATCATCCGAGCCGGATCCCGTGGCGCCCTTGTCGTGGACGGCGGGCCCGGCACCGGCAAGACCGTCGTCGCCCTGCACCGTGCCGCGTACCTGCTCTACTCCGATCCGCGCCTCGGCGACGGTCGGGGCGGGGTACTCGTGGTCGGTCCGCACCAGCCGTACCTGGCCTATGTCGCCGATGTGCTCCCCGCGCTCGGCGAAGACAGCGTGCAGACCTGCACCCTGCGCGACCTCGTCGCCGAGGGCACTGCGGCCGTGGTCGAGGCCGATTTGGGAGCAGCCGGGCTGAAGGCATCCGCTTTGCTGGTGAAGTCGATTGAAGCGGCGGTGCGCTGGTATGAACGGCCACCCACCGCGGCGCTTTTGGTGGAGACGCCGTGGTCCGATGTGTGGCTGAGCCCCGCCGAGTGGGCCGACGCGTTCGACGCGGCTGACGCCGGCACGCCGCACAATGAAGCGCGCGATGAGGTCTGGGAAGAGTTGCTCAGCATCCTGATCGACAAGCACGACGACGTGCCGCCGCACCTGCTGCGCAAATCCCTCGCGCAGAATGACGAGCTGACCGGCATTTTCACTCGGGCGTGGCCACTGCTCGACCCGGCCGGCGTGGTCGCCGACCTGTGGTCGGTGCCGGCCTACCTGAAACTCTGCGCTCCCTGGCTCACCTCGGCTGAAGTGCAGACACTGCAGCGAACGGATGCTCGCGCCTGGTCCCGCGCCGACCTCCCGTTTCTCGACGCGGCCCGACAGCGCATCGGCGACCCGGAGGAGTCCCGGCGCCAGCGTCGCCGTGAAGCCACCCTGGCCGTCGAACAGGAACGGATGGCGCGGGTCGTCGACGATCTCATCGAGAGTGACGACAGCGAGCTGAAGCTAATGTCGATGCTGCGTGGACAGGATGCGCAGAACAGCCTGGTCGATGATGCCGCACTGCCGAGCGCTGATGCTGACCTGCTGGCCGGCCCGTTTGCGCACATCATTATTGACGAGGCGCAGGAACTCACCGACGCCGAGTGGCAAATGCTGCTGGCGCGCTGCCCGTCGCGAAGCTTCACCATTGTCGGCGACCGGGCGCAGGCTCGGCACGGGTTCCCCGAGTCGTGGCAGGAACGGCTGGCTCGCATCGGGCTCGATACCGTCACACTGGCGTCGCTCAGCATCAACTACCGCACGCCGCAGGAGGTGATGGCGGAGGCCGAGCCGGTCATCCGTTCGGTGCTGCCCGATGCCAACGTGCCCACGTCGATCCGCAGCAGCGGGATTGCGGTCGAGCATGCATCCGTTTCAGCGTTGGAATCGATTCTGGGGCGCTGGCTGGCCGAGCACGTCGATGGCACCGCCTGTATCATCGGCGAACTGACGACCGTCCCGCCGAACTCACGCGTGAAGGTGCTGTCGCCGGAGCTGGCGAAGGGGCTCGAATTCGACCTGGTCGTGCTCATCGACCCGGAATCGTTCGGCACCGGCACCGGCACCGGCACCGGCATCGAGGGAGCGGTCGACCGCTACGTCGCGATGACTCGGGCCACGCAGCAACTGGTGATCCTGACGACCCCCCAGTGACTGAACTAGGCCTGCGAGAACAGAAAACTCGGTGCGACGATTTTGGTGATGGTGCTTGATCCCTGACCGGCTTGGCCAATGACGCCGTAGGCCATGTCGATCCCGGGATCGACGACGTTGCCGGGGAATGAGGTGGGCAGGTCGAGCGCCACCGAGCGCACGCCGAAGAGGTCGTCAACGTGCACCCGGTTCGCATCCTGCCCGGCAGAGACAGCGTCAAAGTCATCTCCGACGCTTGTGCCGTCGACCGAGGCGATGGCCATGCCACCGGCTGTTGTGGCCGCCGTGGCCTGCACGCTAAATGCGGGCAGGTAGGGGATGGCCGCGTCGGTGGACGGTCGCTCGCTCCGGTAACGGTTCACCACGACGTCGAAACCGCCCCACGACGTCCCATCCATCTCGGGGTAGTGATTGGAGCCATCCTGATGATGAGTGGCTTCTGGCTCGCCGAGAAGGTCGATGACGGCCGCCACGGCTTCGTCACCGTTCTCGGAATAGCGGAGTGAGAGCAGCACGGTTCCGCCCTCATCAACGACGTCGGTGGTCTCAGCACCGATGAGAATGCGGGAGGGCTCTGCTGCCGCTGTTTCGGACGCTACCGGTTCGACGGTCGGTGGTGCTGGGGGTGATGCGGCGGTGCAGGCCGACAAGGCACCGGCCAGAGCGAGCATGGCGATTAAAGCAAATGATTTACGGATAAGAGCCCCCAGAACTGTCGAGGTGAACAACCCCGCTTCACCCACGACCCACGCTATCGTGCCAGGGACCTGCGTACACTGTTGGAGTGAACGTGCCAGAGGGATTCCACCCCGCCGACCGGGCATTTTTTGCCCGCGAGGTGCTCGAACTCGCACCGGAAGTCCTCGGCTGCATCCTGCAACGCACGGATGACGACGGCACTGTAGCCATTCAAATAACCGAGGTCGAGGCGTACGCCGGTGAACGCGACCCCGGCGCGCACTCCTATCGGGGTATGACGAATCGGAACAAGACCATGTTCGGTCCAGCCGGGCACCTCTACTGCTACTTCACCTACGGAATGCACCACGCGCTGAACCTCGTCGCCGGAGAACCAGGCCAGCCCTACGGTTGCCTCATCAGGGCCGGGGACGTGCTGCAGGGAGCCGACATCGCCCGCAGCCGCCGAGAAAGCAAGCCACGAAAAGTTCCGCTTCTCGATCGGAGCTTGGCGCGAGGGCCTGGCTGTGTTGCCCAAGCCTTCGGGGCGACCCTGGCCAACGATGGTGACGATCTGTTCGGCGGAGAATGGACATTCTTTGTGCCTGACGACCCGGTGATGCTGCCGCATCTGACCGGACCACGCGTGGGCGTCAGCGGGCCCGGCGGCAGCGCGACGAACTTCCCCTGGCGATTTTGGGTAGCGGATGCCTCGTCGGTCTCGGCCTACAAACCGGGCCGCCAGTAATCTGGCCTGAGAGTTAATCTTCGGGCGGATACCAGACGCGGTCACCTTCGACCTTTGCGAAACTGGTCAGCGTGTGCGGCGTGGTGGAGGTGCGACTCATCACGTTGGCCACCTGCAGTCCGCGCGCGAGCAACGCGTCTCCGATCAGCGATCGGTGACAACGCCAGGGCACGGCCTCTGCACACATGATGGCCACCGTCTGCGTGCTCGCCAGCGCAATCAATTCGTCGACGCCGCCGACGAATTCGGGGGTTTGCATGTAGTCGGCGTAGGCACGAAAGCTCTTGTTGCGCCACGCGCCGTTGATCGTTGCCGCTGCGACCGGGGTATGCCGTAACCCGCCGAGCGCGGTGAGTCGCTGGTAGTCGATACCGGCCGCCGGCATGCTGGTGACGAGTTCGCTCTCCCCGAATTGCGGATTGTGACGAGACCCCGGCACGCTGCGCACGTCAATGAGCCGCTCGATACCATTGGCCTTCAACATTCCAACGAACTCATCCAGCGGATGCGTCGAATGCCCGATCGTGTACACGCAGGTTCCGGCCATGGTCCCATTTAACCGCAGGTGCTCGCTGACCCGGTGTTGCCGGTCAGGTGAGCGAAAAAATCAGAGCGACAGCGGCAGCGACGGACACGGCGGCACGCGCATAGTTGGCCCGGGACCAGCTCCGGTCGAAGGACTGCCAGGCAGCCGTCAGGCCGGGTGAATTGGCGTCGACGCTCACGAGGGCGTTGTTCAACGGAACGTTGCGCACCACGGTGATCACGACGGCGGCCAGGGCCAGAACCGCTCCAAGGATTCGCGTGGGTCCGGCAGGCACGTCTGACGTGAGTTGCACCACGATCACAGCAACGGATGCTGCGGCGCCGCCAAAAAAGACCGTCATGAACGGTGCTCGAACCGCGCTCACGTTAATGCGTTGCATGGCGGACACGGCGGGCGCAGCGGGAAGCGTGCGGAAGGCGGGCAGAACCAAAAAGGAGAAAGCCAGGTAGACGCCTCCGGTCAGGCCGGCCCCGAGTGCTGCCGCAATAGTCAGGGCGACTTCGACCGCGCTCATCGGACCTGGCTTTGGCGGCTCGGTCGTGGCGGGCGATGCGCGCCGGTGTCTCTGGCGCGTGCTGCGGCATCCGTTGTGGTCATCACCCCAGTAAATCGCACGCCGCCCCGCGACGGCAATCCAAGTGCAGGCAGGCGCACGCCCCATCCGATTGCGTTGGGGGATTAGGGCTCAGCCGCGGCGCGCATCCGTCTGTGAGCGTACGGGAAGGATGCGGGCAGCGAGCGCGACGACCAGCGGCACGCCGAGCCCGATGATCGCGAGTGCAAGAACGGGGATGACGGGCGGCGAGAACATCGCCACAGAGAAGGCGAGGACCAGAAGCACTCCGCAGAAGGTGCCGATCAGGCAACTTGTGCCGACGACGAACAGGGCGTACCAGCCGTTGATCCGTCGGCGCAGTCCGTCGGCCGCGCCGAGTACGGCAAGGGTCCGGTCAATTTGGCGGCCTTCGCTGCGGGAGAGCCCGATCGCTGCGATCGCGATCGCGAGCACCAGACCGGTTGCGAGCATGACAGCGCCCCAGAACCAGGCTCGGTCACCGGTGCTCGGCCCCGTTTCGAGTTCGAGAAATAGATACTCCGAGAAGACGCGCAGATCGGTGGCATAGACCGTGGTGTAGCTCAGGCCAGGCGGCGCTTGTGCCAGAACGCGAGCGGGCAATGGAACGAGCCCCGCCACATCGGCCGCGGACGGGCTCAGGAAAAGTCCGTACCCGACTTGATGGTCCATCGGCACGGTGATGCCGTCCAGGCGCACGGAACTCAGCGGCGTACCGGAAGGCAAAAACTCGCCCGGTTCATCTTCCGCGACGAACTGCTTCGCGCCCCACCAGTGAATTGTGACGCTGCCGTCGGTGGCCAGGTAGCGGGGATCGAGCACGATGGCCGTGCCAGCGGCGAGGGCAGCGCGGGTGGCAGCATCCGTCGTCTGGCCCAAAATAAGCTCAAGGTCGGCAGCATCGCCGACCCAGATCGTGGGTCGGGTCGGTGAAAGTTCGAATTGTTCGTAGGGCCCCGGCGCACAGAGCGATTCGTTGACACCGGTTTGCTCGAACGATTGGGCGCAGATGCCGTCGGTGGCAATCTGGGGCTGGGGGAGTCCATCCGGCGGAAAGATCATTGCTTGACGACCGCTATAGCCTTCATCGTCGTCAACGGGCGTTCCCCAGAAGGGGCCGAGAACGCCATCGATGACTCGTACGTCGGTCGCATCGACACCGTCGGAAACGGCCGAGGCGACGGCTTCTGGGTTGTCGACGACTCCACGCTCGCTCGGATTCCCGCGCTCGTGCACGATCAGGTCGACAGCGACCTGATCTCGTTGCAGTTGCCAGTCGTGGTCGGTGACCGACCACGCATCGTTCGCGGAAAAGAATGTGAGATAGGAACTGACCAGGAAGGTCACGAGCATGATGGATGCCGCGGCAGCGCCCGAACGCGCCCCGCTTCGCTCCGCGTCCCGAGCCGCAGTGCGCGCTGCGAGTCCGGCCGCGCCGGGAAGGAGTGCTGGCACCCGACCGACCCACCGAATCACGGCGGGAAACGCGAGAAGTGCGCCGACCAGAATCGTGATCGCGGCTGGCGCAGCCAGCATTCCGCTCAGGTACGGCAGCAGATTAGCGAACAGCCCTGCGGGCAGAGCGCGCCCGGCAATCCCGAGCGCAGAACCGAGCAGCAGAGCGCCCAGACCGGTCAGCATCACAATGCGGCCGGCTCGGGCTACGTGCGGCGTTGATCGCGCCGGCCGCGGGGCATCTCGCAAGACCGTGGAAACGTTGATTCCGGATGCCCGCACCGCCGCTGTCAGCGACGCCGACCAGCCCACCCCGATGGTCGCGATGGCGACCAGAACGATGGCAACAACGTCGATTCGGGTGATGACGGTGCCTCCGGCCAGGAGTATCGTGCTGCCCGCGGCGATCCCGATCACGACCGAGGTGCCGGCCGTCACGGCTCCGAAAATAAGCCCCCGTGCCGTCATCACGCGCGCGAGCATGCTTCGCGGCGCACCGGTAGCAGCGAGGAGGGCAAGCATCCGTTCGCTGCGACGCACGGAGACGATCATCGCGGCCGCGACCATTGCGCCCACGAGCAGCAGGGCCAGCACGGCGAAGTACGCCGCCACCGCGATCATGCCGGCGGCCGACCCAGAATCGGAGCTCGTGCCGTCGTCGAATACTGGGCTGACGTTCGGTGCAACGACCGCCACGGCCACCACCGCACTGACCGGTATCGCCATGGCAATCACACTCAGCGCAGCCGACAGGCGATTGTGACGGATGTCCCGCACGGCGATCCGACCGGCGAACCGCCAGCGTCCCAGCCATTTCATCGCTGAGCCTGTTCCGTGGCATACAGGCGGCCGTCTTCGAGGGTGAAGACGCGATCTGCCCAGGCTGCCAACCGATGGTCATGGGTAGCCACAATGGCGGCCGCCCCGGCGTCGACTCGGTCGCGAATGAGGCGCACGATGGCCTCGCCCGTGACCGTATCGAGGGCGCCGGTCGGCTCGTCGGCCAGAATCAGTCGGGGGCTTCCCGCCGTTGCCCGAGCGATCGCGACTCGTTGTTGTTGTCCCCCCGACAGATTTTCCGGGTAAAAATCGGCAACGCCCTGCAAGCCGAGTTCGTCAAGTGCCTGACGCGCCGCCTCGAGCGCTCGCCCGCGCGGCCAGTCATCGAGCTCCATCGGAACGGCAACGTTTTCCAGCACCGTGAGAATCGGGATGAGGTTGTACTTTTGAAAGACGAACCCGACTGATCGCCGCCGCACCATGGCCAGGGCGTTGGAATCGAGCGAACCGAGCGATACTCCGTCGATGAGCACATCGCCCTGGCTGGGTCGTTCGATGCCGCCGGCAATATCGAGCAGGGTTGACTTACCCGAACCTGACGGCCCCATCACGGCGACGAATTCACCGGCCCGCACGGTGAGGTTGACGTTTTCGAGGGCCCGCACGCGCAGGGCGCCGGAGCCAAAGTCGCGGGAGACGTCGATCAGTTGCAGAGCCTGCGTCATCGTGGTTCCTTCGAGGGTATGGAGGAGGTCGAGCGGGGACGTCCACGTCGGGGCCGTTCGGTGTTGAAGGGAACGGTGAGGGGAATGCCCCGAGCCAGTGCGTCGCGAACGCGTGCGGATACCTGGTCGAGCCAGCGCAGTTGCGTCTCCGCCGCGATGAGTGCGGCGTCGCTGACGATGCGGGTGGCCAGATCCTGCGCGGTCAGAACGGGACCGCCACCCGTCTGGCGGGTGAGTTCCTGCAGCCGACTGATGGCTGCGTGGCGCTGCGCACGCAGAAGCGCGGCCACATCGACACCGGGCAGGGTCACGGCAATGGCGAGCTTGATCGCGAGATCATCGCGCGCGGCCGAGGGTAGTGGATCGGCCTGCTGCAACCAGGTTCGCGACGCGTCCTGGCCGGCCGGCGTCGCCGCATAGTAGACGTGCCCATCGGCATCCGTGCTCGCACTTTTCTCGACCAGGCCTTCGCGTTCCAGGCGATCCAGCGTCTTGTAGACCTGGCCGATGTTGAGCGGCCACTGCGCGCTGGTTCTGCGATCGAACTCGGCCCGCAATTCGTAGCCGTAGCGGGGTCCCTGCGCCACCATGGCCAGGAGGCTCATCGCTACCGACATCGCGCTCCCTAAATCACTGGCGAGTATATGTATGGCGACTATACATTACTTCTAGGGAGTGTGGGAGAACTGTTTTCGGACCGGATCGGTCTGCTGCTATTTAGCGGCGAGCAGCCGTTCCACGCGTGGCTTGACCTCGGTGGCGAGCAGGGTGATGGACTCAAGCAGGTGTTCCTGGGGGAGCCCGCCGTGGTCGCCCTGCAAAAAGTGCCGCATGTGGCCGAGGTGCCGGTGCAGGTCGACGATGCGTTCAGCAACGTCGTCCGGGTCGCCGATGAAGTAGGCATTGGGGGCGTCGACCTGGGCCAGGTAGGAACCTCGTTGCGGCGCTGGCCAGCCGCGCAGCCGACCCATCTCCACGTTGAGGTTGACCCAGCCCGGATACATCCGCTCGACCGCTTCCTTCTTGGTCGGAGCTACCAGGCCGAAGGTGGCGACCGAGACTTTGATGTTGTCGCCGCTGTGGCCGGCTTGCGCCGCTGACTGCCGGTAGAGATTGGCGAGGGGCGCGAACCGGTGTGGCTGCCCGCCGATGATGGCGTAGGCGAGCGGGAGGCCGAGGCGCCCGGCCCGGGCCGACGACGGTGCACTGCCGCCGGTGGCGATCCAGATGGGCAGGGAGCCCTGCACCGGACGCGGCACGACGTCGAGCTGGGGGATCGAGGGACGCGCGGTTCCCGACCAGGTCACGTTCTCCGTGAAGCTGTTGTTGAGCGTGAGCAGCAGGTCGAGCTTCTGGGCGTAGAGCTCGTCATAGTCGTTCAATTCGTAGCCGAACAGCGGAAAGGTCTCGACCGAGGAGCCGCGGCCGGCCGTGATCTCGATGCGGCCGCCGCCGGAGATGGCGTCTGCCGTGGCGAACTGCTGGAACACCCGCACCGGGTCATCCGTTCCAATAATGCTGGCGGCGCTGCCGAGTTTGATCCGAGTCGTCGCCGCAGCGGCCGCGGCGATGATCGCGCCGGGTGATGAGGCGGGCATGGAGACGGTGTGGTGTTCACCGATGCCAAAATAGTCCAACCCCGCCTGGTCGGCGTGCACGATGGCGTCGAACAGGTTCTTGATCGCCTCCGCGGTGGAACGCGAGCTGCCGTCGGGGCCCCGTTGAGTGTCACCGAAGCTGTAGGCGCCGATTTCCAAGGTGTTCTCCATTGTGTGAGTGGCTTAGGCAGCGACCGCGAGCGGACGGGCCTTCTGAATGAGGGCGCGAAGCTGGTTCGCGGTGTGACTGCCGGTGAAGATCTCGGTGGCCGGCTCAAACGAGCGGCCGGCGGCGAGGGGGCCGGCATCGATCGCGTCGTAGCCGAGTCGGTCGATGAAACTTTCGACGACTGCCTTGGCTTCGAGGTCGTCACCGGCCAGGGCGAGCGCTCGTCGCATCGGCGCGCCCGCGGCCCTATCGTCTTCTTCGAGCTCGTGGTAACCGATGTGGTTGAGCGACTTCACCACCCGGGCATCGCGCAGAAACTCTTCGACGACCTCGCTCGTTGTGCGCGAGTCGCGCTCGAAATCATCGAACACGCCGTCGACCGGTGCCCAATAGTTCATCGCGTCGATAACGATTCGGCCGGCGAGCTCGCCGGGGTTGAGCGTGCGGTACTTGTGCAGTGGAATCGCGAGTACCACCAGATCGGATGCCGCGGCCTGGCTTGATTTCACCGCCACCGCCCCGGGGGTCACAATGTCCACCAGCAGCGCGTTGTCCGCCGCGGGCTGCGTGGTCGCGATGCACACCTGGTAACCGGCTTTCAGCGCCTGCCGAGCCAGAGCTGTTCCGACCCGCCCGGCGCCCAGAATGCCGATGGTGGTGGTGTGCTGACTGCTCCTGGCACTTTGACTGCTCATCGCGCTGCTCCCGTCGAAATATGATGCTTTACAGATCATATGACGCTAAGAATATCTATGCAACCGCATGGTTTGGGATAGGATGGCTGGCATGACTTCCGAATCGATTCTGCCGGCCACCGTGCCGGGAGATCTGGGGTGGAACCTCGCGATGGTTTTGCGCGGCTATCAGCGTCAGCTGGAGACCGCTGTCGTGGGGCTGCCCGGGGGAGTGCGCTGCTATCAGGTGCTGTCGACCGTCATTCACCGAGACCTGCCGTCCCAGCAAGCCATCGGGGCGCACCTCGCCATCGATCGCACGGTCTTGACCTACCTGCTCGACGGCATGGTGGACGCCAAGCTGGTGGAACGCATTCCCGACCCCACCGATCGTCGGGCCCGAAAGATTCGGGCCACAACAGAGGGCTTGAGCGTGCTCACTCGGTACGAGACGCGCGTTGCCGCTGTGGAAGCCAGCATCCTCTCCGGAATGGACGACGATGACGCCCACCGGCTGGCCGGGCTGCTCGGCGCGTTGGCCACGAGCGTGCACCGCGCCGATCCAACGGCGAGCCCCTGCGCGGCCGCCGAGTCGCTCGCACAGTAACAGGCCCAGCCCGGTTAGTTTGTCGGCTGGATCAACCATTTGGAGCGCACCTGCACGCTGGCGTCCTCGTAGCCGAGGTACTCGTAAAACCCCAAAACCAAGTCGTTGCCCGAACGCACCGAGCACCGTGGAGCTATCGCCGTCGGCTCGGTACACCTAGTCCTCGAAGCTGTTCACCATCGCGAAAGCTGCACGTTCCAGATAATCCCAGAGGATGCCCTGCTGCAGCGGTGGCAGGTCAGCCGCGCCCACGGCGACTTTCATGTGGCCCAGCCACCGGTCGCGGGCATCCGGATTGACCTTGAACGGTTGGTGCCGCTGGCGCAGACGCGGATGACCGCGCTGCTCGCTGTAAGTGCCTGGACCGCCCCAGAACTGCTCGAGGAACATGACCAGCCGGTGTTCGGCCGGGCCGAGATCCTCTTCGGGATACATCGGCTTCAGCACCGGGTCGGTCGCAACGCCCACATAGAAATCGTGCACGAGCCTTTCGAAGAATGGCGTTCCACCGACCTCGTCGAAGAACGTCGACACCGCGGCAGGGCCGTTCTCGCCATCGCGCAGGTGCACGCCGGCGGGGGTGGCGGGCTGATCGGTCGGGTGTCGTTCAGAGGTCATTCGGTGCAGCTTTCTCTTCGGTACGGGTCAGTCAATGCCGTCGCCGCGAACTTCGGGGTCTGGTGCCTTCATCGGAGCCGGCACGTCTTTGGGCTTGGCCTTGCGCGGCCCGCGGGGCTTCCGCACCGCGACCGGACCGGTGCGCACGCCGGCTACGACGTCGGGCACGGCTGCCGCGGCCTCTTCGGCCGCGTCGAGGGCACCCTCGACCGGTTCAACGGTCGAGCCGTCGATGGTGCCGTCGCCGGTGGTCATGACGACGCTGTTGAGCGGGGTCAGCGGAACGCCCATGCCGTCCAGGGCCTTCTTCATGTGCAGGCGAAGATCGCGGGCGAAGTCCCACTTGGCCGAGACCCGGGTCTTGACCACTAGCCGGGTGACGAGGGCTTCGGCGGTGATCGACTCGAGGCCCCAGATCTCCGGCTTTTCGAGGATATAGGCGCGCCACTTGCGGCTCGAGGCCAGGGCACTGGCGACGCGCAGCAGCTCGTCCTGCACGGCCTCCACGTCGGAACTGTAGGGGATGGCGAGGTCGATGATGACGCGGGCCCAGCCCTGCGACATGTTGCCGACCCGCAGAATCTCACCGTTGCGCACGAACCAGAGCGTTCCGTCGACATCGCGCACCTGCGTGATGCGAATTCCGACCGTTTCGACGACACCGGATGCGAATCCCACGTCGACGATGTCGCCAACGCCGATCTGATCCTCCACCACCATGAACAAGCCGTTGAGGATGTCCTTGACGATGTTTTGAGCACCGAAACCGAGGCCGGCGCCGATCGCCGCGGTCAGCAGCGCGAAGGAGCCGAGGATGTCTTTGTTCAGGGTCGTGACGATGAGCAACAGTGCGGTGATCAGAATGAACACGTTGACGATGTTCGCCAGCACCGCGCCGAGTGTGCGCGAGCGCTGCACGACGCGCACGGCAGCCAGGGGGGAGACGTTCAGCGCCTGGGTGTCGTCGACCTTCTGGTTCTTCTTGACGCCAGAGACGATCTGTTGCACGACCCGGCGAATCACGAATTGCAGAGCCCAGCGCAGTGCGAAGGCGACGACGATAATTGCCGCAATGGCGAAAATCTTTCCGACGTAATCGGTCCACGGAATATCAGCGATGGAGGTGGCGAGGTTGGCCCAGAAAGTTTCCCAGTTCATATCCAAGCCAGTCTACCGAGGGGCCTCGGCGGTACCCGGGAGGTAGCCCCGGTCGCTGGTGACCGATCACCCACGCGGCCAGCGCAACCCGGTGCAGAGAACGCAGGCAGCGGCATCCTCTCGATTGGCTGTGAACGCGTCGGCGCACGCGAAAACCCCGCGACCTGGCTGGTCGCGGGGTTCGCAGTGCTCGTTGGTGCTAACTATTCGGCGTCGCGAGCCTGCACGCGAAGCGAGCGCTCGACTCCGGCCAGGTTCTCGACCACGAGGCGACGCAGAGCGGCCGGCTCGGGGTTCGCGTCGAGCCAGGTCTTCGTCGCGTCGGCGAGGGCCTGGTTGTTCAGCGGTGCCGGGTAGAGGCCGATCACGAGCTTTTCGCCGATCGAGAAGCTGCGCGCCTCCCACACTCGCTGCAGCATCTCGAAGTAGGTCGAGACGAACGGCTCGAGCAGGCCTGAGTCGTTCACCCGCAGGAACCCCGCGGCCGTCGTGCGCACGATGGTCGTCGCAGCCGTATCAACATCGATCAGCGACGACCAGGCGACGAGCTTACCCTCCGCAGTGGGCAGTGCGGCCCGGGCCAGGGCAGCCGACTGTGCGCCGGTCGCCGTGTTGTCGGCCGCGAGGGCCGCGTCGATCTCAGCGGCGTCAGCGCGGCCACCGGCCACGAGAGCGGTGAGCAGCTCCCAAGCCAGGTCGGTGTCGACGGTCAGGCCATCGAGCACGGTGCTGCCCGAACGCAGCGCAGCCACGTTCTCAAGCTGCGCGGGGGTGGCTGCGACGGAGGCGAAGAACTTCACGAACTGGAACTGGGCATCGCTTCCCGCCGCCGCGCCCTGTGCGAGCGCCCAGAGTGCATCGGCGACCTCGGTTGTGACGGCTTCGCGGTACGGCTGCGCCACGTAGTAGCTCGCGGTGAGCACGACCTGGCCAAGCACGGTGCGCAGCGTGGTCGACTCGGTTTCGGTGGCGACATTGTTCAGCACCAGGCGCACGAAGTCGCGGGCCGTGGTTTCGGCGTCGCGGGTGGCGTCCCAGACCGAACCCCAGACCAGGGCGCGGGCGAGCGGGCTCTCAATAGCCGAGAGGTGCTCGAGCGCGACGGCCTCCGAAACCGGGTCGAGGCGCACCTTGGCGTAGCTGAGGTCGTCGTCGTTGAGCAGAATCAGGTCTGGGCGTTTCTGGCCGACGAGAGCGGGGACATCCGTTGTCGAACCGTCAACGTCAAGCTCGACGCGATGCGTGCGCACGAGCTTCTGCGCGTCGTTGAAGGTGTAGAAACCGATCGCGAGGCGGTGCGGGCGAATCGTGGGGTAGTCGGCGGCCGCAGTCTGCAGCACAGTGAAGCCGGTGATCGTGCCCGTCTCGTCCGCGGCGATCTCTGGGCGCAGGGTGTTGACGCCGGCGGTCTCGAGCCAGAGCTGGGCCCAGCCGCTGAGGTCGCGGCCGCTGGCAGCCTCGAGCTCGACCAGCAGGTCGGAAAGCTCGGTGTTGCCCCACTGGTGCTTCTGAAAGTAGGAGCCGACGCCGGTGAAGAACGCGTCGATGCCGACCCAGGCGGCGAGCTGCTTGAGTACAGAGCCACCCTTGGCGTAGGTGATGCCGTCAAAGTTGACGAGCACATCGTCGAGGTCGCGAATTGTGGCGACGACCGGGTGGGTCGAGGGAAGCTGGTCCTGCTTGTAGGCCCAGCTCTTCTCCATGACGGCGAACGTGGTCCAGGCTTCATGCCACTCGGTGGCCTCGGCAGTGGCGATGGTCGACGCCCACTCGGCGAAGCTCTCGTTGAGCCAGAGGTCGTTCCACCAGGTCATGGTGACGAGGTCGCCGAACCACATGTGGGCGAGCTCGTGCAAAATGGTGACGACGCGGCGTTCCTTGATGGCGTCGGTTACCTTGGAACGAAAGATGTACGTTTCGGTGAAGGTAACCGCGCCGGCGTTCTCCATGGCGCCGGCGTTGAACTCCGGCACGAACATTTGATCATACTTGTCGAAGGGGTAGGCGTAGCCGAACTTCTCCTCGTAGTAGGCGAAGCCCTGGCGGGTTTTCTCGAGGATGTAGTCGGCGTCGAGATATTCGCTGAGGCTCTTGCGGCTGAACACACCGAGCGGGATGGTGCGTCCGTCGCTCGAAACGAGTTCGCCGCGCACGACGGCGTATGGGCCGGCGATGAGGGCGGTGATGTAGCTCGAGATCACGTGGGTCGGTGCGAACGCCCACGTGCTGGCACCGTTGCCGGCGTCGGTCGGCTCGGGGGTGGTTGAGTTGGACACGACCTGCCACTTGCTCGGCGCGGTGACGGTGAAAGCGAATTTCGCCTTGAGGTCGGGCTGCTCGAACACGGCGAAGACGCGGCGAGAGTCGGGCACCTCGAACTGGCTGTAGAGATAGACCTCGTTGTCGACCGGGTCGACGAAGCGGTGCAGGCCCTCTCCGGTGTTGGTGTACAGCGCGTCGGCGACGACGATGAGCTCGTTTTCGGCCTGCAGGCCGTCCAGTTGAATACGGATGCCGTCACTCACGACGGCCGGGTCGAGCGCCCCGCCGTTGAGGGTCACCGAGTGCACCGTGGAAGTAATGGCATCGATGAAGGTCGAGGCGCCGGGGGTCGCAATAAAGCGCACCGTGGTGGTGCTGCCAAAGGTGGTTGGACCGGTAGTGAGATCGAGCACGACGTCGTAGCTCGCGACGGTCACGAGCGCGGCGCGCTCCTGGGCTTCGATGCGGGTGAGATTTTCTCCAGGCAACTTGGTTCTCCAATTCGGTTCACGATTGTGAGGCTTTGGCGCTCGTGGCGCCATCGCACCCCTTAAGCCTAACCATGACTGGTTGCCGCGCTGGCTAGGGCGTGGCTTTGGTCATCCTGGTGAGAGTGAGCAAAAGATCTGCAGGTTCGGCGACAACTCGTCAGGGTCTGTCGGTGCCGGTCAGTGCCGGTCAGTGAGTTTCGTCGGTATGGTCAGGTGCGCCCGGGACGTCGGCGGGTGGCTTGACCGTGACTGGCGGGGTGCTACCGCTCGCCCTGAAGGAGGCGAATTGGCGCGTCATTACGGCCGCCGCACCGTGCAGTGGAACGTAGCTGCCGCCGTTCGGCCCGTCGCCTGGCTCATCATCGGGCTGCCAGCGCTCATTTTCGCCGCTGCTTGTGCCCAGGAGTCGCCGGGTCAGGGCCGCACCCGCTGACAACAAATCGTCGAGGGCGACCTGCAAATCGTCGTCGTCAACGGGTTCGGACCGGAGCGCGGCGCGCAACACGGCACGGCGGATGAGTTCCTTCGCGAAGGACCCGGTCACGCCCTCCGCACGCAGGGCAGCCGCATCAAGCGCGGCCGGGCCGAACGGCAGGGCCTCGGCATAGCGGCGGAACAGCCGCTCGCGTTCTGCCAGCGCGGGCAATGGCACCTCGACGGCGAGGTCGACCCGGCCGGGCCGTTCGGCGAGGGCTCGCTCGAGGACTTCGACCCGGTTGGTGGTCATGACGAAGGCCACATCGGCGTCACCGTCGAGTCCGTCGAGAGCGTCGAGCACCTCGAACAGCAGCGGCTGCGGCGTGGCGTGGCGCTGCATCGCGACCAGGTCGATGTCTTCGAGCACGACGATGGAGGGCGCAAAGGTGCGCGCGATCTCTGCGGCTGCAGCGATGTGCACGATGCTGGACCCGGTGAGCAGTACGGCCGTGATGCCCGGTGTTTCGCTCAGCAGGTGGCGCACGGTGAGGGTTTTGCCGGTGCCGGGAGGACCGTAGAGCAACACGCCGCGCTTCAGGTGCTGGCCGGCGGCGAGCAGCGCCTGGCGTTGCTCACCGATTCCGATGACATGGTCGGAAATGGTGCCGAGGATGCCCTCCGGCAGCACGATCGCCGCAGCGGGCACGAGGGGGCGTTCCAGAAAGGTGATTCCGGCGCCGGACCCGTATTCGGTTTGCACGAATGAGAGCACCTGCCCGCGCAGCACGCTGTGCTCGATCATGAGCTCGCGCAGGTGAGTCAGAAAGGCGTTCACGATCTCCGGCGCGACCGCCATGATTTCGAGTTCGGCGGTGTTTCGCCCGAATTGCGGGTTCGCGGCGCGCTGCAGCACCGCAAGCGGTTGTCCGTCAAAGTGGAGGAGACGGAGTCCGAAGGAGACCACCTGACGGGTCGACGTCGGACCGGTCGCCCTGGCCGAGTAGTCCACCGGACCGGGGCCGAACCCCTGGAACGGGCTGGCCACGAGCTCGGAAAGGGTGGAGTGAAACCGCTGCTGGCCGCCGGATACGCCGAGCAATGCATCAGGGTCGGGGCCGCTGAGGCCGGTCAGGGCGATATCGGCATCCACCAGTCGATGATCGGCGAGGGTCTCAGACACGACCGGCAAGGTCGACGCGTCAGCGCCGAGGTGCTCGGTGACCTTCTCGCCGAGCGGTGACAGCGCGGACCGGCCGCGGTCATCCGCGTTGGCGACGACGCGGTCCATGAACTGTTTGAAGGAACGTACGACGTCTCGGTCGAAAGTGTCCTCGGTCATGAATAAGTCCTTTCGATCGGGTAGCTAGCGGGACTGGGCGATGACTGCCTCGGCGACGTTACCGAGGGTGGCAATGTCGTCACAGGTGTAGGCGCTCACCGCCGCTGCCGCCGCTCACCGCCGCTGCCGCCGCTCACCGCCGCTGCCGCCGCTCACCGCCGCTGCCGCCGCTGTCGTCGGTGCGATCGTCGCTGGCGATTCTGACAGTTCTGCCGGGGGCTGAGCGGTGCATCCGCTGAGCGCCACGATGGCGAGAAGAACGGTCGGCGCGATGCGACTGCGGCGTAACATTCGGTCAGCCTAGCAGCGGGCATTTTGCCGCATGAACTGTGCTTTCCTGGATATTCCGTGGCCAAAAAGAGAGCATACCTGAATGGATCCCATAATGGTATGCTCAGGAAATGAGCCGACAAATAGCGGTGCGCCTGCCCGACGAATTAGTGGAATACCTTGACCAGGCGGTGGGTGAAGGGCGGGAAAGTAGCCGTGCTTCCGTGATTACTCGAGCTCTCGAACGAGAACGGCGACGCGAACTCGCCCTGCACGACGTGCGCATTCTGACCGACCGTTTCGCTCAAGCCGACGATCTGGACGAACTCGCCAGCTTTGGCGCGAGTATTCCGTCTGACCTCGCCTAACGATGCGGGCAATTCACATAGCGCACCTCGACAAGGCCCGGCCGGTCCTCGTTCTAACCCGCGAACTCGTGCGCCCCCACCTCACCCGAATTACCGTCGCACCGATCACCAGTACCGTGCGGGGCCTGTCGACCGAAGTCCCGGTGGGCCCCGCGAACGGCCTCGACCAGGACTGCGCGGTGAGCTGTGACAATGTCGTGACCATTCCGGTCGCCAGCCTCGGCCGCCAGATTGGCTTTCTGCTGCCCCAACAAGAGGTGCGGCTGAGTGCCGCCATCGCCGCGGCATTCGACCTCGACTGACTACCAGGCGCCCGGTTGGTAGTCCTTGAGAAAGACGCCGTAGAGGTCTTCGCCGGCTTCGCCGCGCACGATCGGGTCGTACACCCTGGCCGCGCCATCGACCAGGTCAAGCGGGGCATGAAAGCCCTCCTCGGCCAGGCGCACCTTGGTCGGGTGCGGACGCTCATCGGTGATCCAGCCGGTGTCGACGCTCGTCATGAGAATGCCGTCTTCGAGCATCTCCTTGGCGCTGGTGCGGGTGAGCATGTTTAGCGCGGCCTTGGCCATGTTGGTGTGCGGGTGGCCCGGTCCTTTATACCCGCGACCGAACACGCCCTCCATCGCCGACACGTTCACGATGTAAGTTCGGCGGGCAGCGGATGCCGTGAGCGAGGCCCGCAGACGGCTCACCAACAAGAATGGTGCGGTCGTGTTGCACAGCTGCACCTCGAGCATCTCGAGCGGGTCCACGTCTTCGACGTTCGCGGTCCAGCTGTTCCGCGAGTGCAGGTCGGGTACGAGACCGCCGGCGTCGATCGCGGTGCCAGCGGCGAGTCGCTCAAGCGACGAGGACCCCGCCGCGAGGGCCAGCCGGGTGAGGTCATCCGCGGTGAGGGCGCCGGCACCGGACGCGACCGCGAGCAGCGGGTGACCGGAGACCGACGCGGCCAGGGCGAGCGGATGCGCATCGTTGGTGTGCCCGAATGACACGATCTCGGGCAGCGGCCCGTCGGGCAGGGGAGATTCCTCGGCCTCGACGAGCGGGGAGTACGAGCCGCGCGAGCGGCGCACGGTCTGCGCTGCGTTGTTGATGAGAATGTCGAGCGGACCCTGGGCCGCAACCGAATCGGCCAGCGCGATCACCTGGGCCGGGTCACGCAAATCGATACCGACAATGCGCAGGCGGTGCAGCCAATCCTTCGAATCGTCCATCGCCGCGAAGCGACGAACGGCATCGCGCGGAAACCGGGTGGTGACGGTGGTGTGAGCGCCGTCACGCAGCAGGCGCAGCGCGATGTACATGCCGATTTTGGCGCGGCCGCCGGTGAGCAGCGCCCGCTTGCCACTGAGATCGGTGCGAGCGTCGCGCTTGGCGTGACCCGAGAGGGCGCAGCTCGGGCAGAGCTGGTGGTAGAACGCGTCGACCACGGTGTACTTCTGCTTGCAGATATAGCAGGCGCGCGGAACGAGCAGCTCGCCGGCCGTCGCCGCGCTGGTGCCGAGGGAGAGCTGGGCGCCGCGGGTCTCGTCGTCGATGCGGGTCGGGGCGCCGGTCGCTGTGGCGGCGATGACGCTGCGATCGGCGTCGGCGATAACCGCGCGTTTCTCCAGACGCCTGGACATCTTGACCGACTTGAACATCTTGGCGGTCGCCTGGCGCACGGTGACGAAGTCGGCGCTGTCCGGGTCCACGTCGCGCAGCGAGGCGAGCACCCGCAGGGTCACTTCGAGGTCGTGCGGGTCGATTCCGGCGAATTCGGGGGCCGCCGCACTCGATTCGGCCGCACTCGCATTGGTGGGCGCAGTGGTGGGGGGCGCGGTGGTCATCCGCGAATTCTACGCGGGCCGACTGTGAGCATCCGTTCAACCGACGACAAACGGGCGTGCGCGACCGAAACCGCCCACGCCCGCCGGCAACTACTGAACTAGACCTTGACCGGTTCCTGGATGGGAATGGCGATGGTCGGCGGCTCGTAGGTGTGGTCGAACGGCATCTGGTCAGTGTCGAGCAGCGGGTTGTCGTCCTGCGTCTTCACCAGTTCGTGCGCTTCCTCGTCGGTGTTCACGCTCGGCATCGAACCCGGCAGCGGGCGGTTGGCCGATTCCCGCAGGAAGAAGATGGCGATCGCCCCGATGAACGAGGTGGCCATCAGGTAGAAGGCCGGCATCATGTCATTGCCGGTGCCCACGATGAGCGCCGCAATGATGAACGGCGTGGTTCCGCCGAAAATGGCTACGGCGAAGTTGTACGAGATACCCATCGCTCCGTAACGGCTCGCAGTCGGGAACAGGGCCGGCAGGGCCGAGGCGAGGTTCGAGACGTAGAACGTGACCGGGAACGCAATAAGCGCCAGGCCGAACAGCGTCGACCAGATGTCACCGATGCCGATCAGCAGGAACGCCGGGTAGGCCAGCACCACCGTGCTGATGGCTCCGATCCACAACACCGGCCTGCGCCCGATTCGGTCAGACAGGCGGCCGGCCAGCGGGATGCACAGTGCCATGATCACGAGAATCGGAATGGTCAGCGCCGTTCCGTGCAGCTCGTCATAGCCCTTGTTCTCGGTGAGATAGGTGGGCATATAGGAGGTGAGCGCGTAACCGACGGTGTTCGCGGCGGCGACCAGGATCATTGCGATGATGATGTTGCGCCAGTAGGCCTTGAAGATCTGGATCGGGCCCTTAGGGGTTTCGGCAGTGGCCCCCACTGGGTTCTTCTGGGCGGCTTCCTGGGCGTCGAGGGTGGCCTGAAACGCGGGCGATTCGTCGATCTTCATACGGAAGTAGATGGCGATCAGGCCGAGCGGCCCGGCAATGAGGAACGGGATTCGCCAGCCCCAATCTTCCATGACCGACTGACCGAGTGTGAGCTGCAGCACCGAGACGAGCGAGGCTCCGACGGCGAAACCGAGGTAGCTGCCCATGTCGAGAAAGCTGGCAAAATAGCCTCGCTGCTTGTCGGGTGCGTGCTCGCTGACGAAGGTCGTCGCACCGGCGTACTCGCCGCCGGTGGAGAACCCCTGCACGAGCTTGACGAACACCAGCAGCACCGCCGCCCAGACGCCGATCTGCGCGTAGCCGGGCAGCAGGCCGACCGCGAAGGTCGAGGCGGCCATCAGAATCAGTGTGGTGGCGAGCACCTTCTGGCGACCGATCCGGTCGCCGAGCCAGCCGAAGAACACGCCGCCGAGCGGTCGGGCGAAGAACGTCGCGGCGAAGGTTCCGAGCAGAAACAGGGTTTGAACGGATGCGTCGGCCTCTGGCAGGAAGACCGGTCCCATGGTGGTGATGAGGTATCCGAAGATACCGACGTCGTACCATTCCATGGTGTTTCCCACGATGGTGCCGCCGAGGGCGCGCTTCATAATGGGCTTGTCGACGACGTTGACGTCGGATACTGAGATGCGGCGGCGCAGGAGAGCCTTTTTGGGCTTCACCGCGGCGGCGCTCGTGGCGCCGGAATTCGCGTTGGGCGTGCTTCGGTCAATGGGCATGTTAATTTCTCCCGGGGAGATATTGTGCTTGCGACGTAGAGCTGTACTGCATACTGCAGATTTTTTTTCGACCCGTCGACAATACCTGAATGGGGGGCATTGCTCTAATGGGAATTCTCGGGTTTGGGGATGAACGGGACCGCACGCCCCCGCTTAGGCTGGTTGCATGACTGATTCTGTGGATTTCTGGTTTGACCCCTCGTGCCCCTGGGCCTGGATGACTTCGCGCTGGGTGGACGAGGTCGCCCGGCTGCGTCATTTCGAGGTGACCTGGCATGTCATGAGCCTCGCCGTGCTCAACGAAGATCAGCAGGTGAGCGAGGAGTACGCGGCGTTCTTTCCGCGGGCGCTCAAGTACACCCGCCTCGTCGCCGCCGCCAATGAACTGCACGGCCAGGCGATGGTCAAGGCCCTCTACGACGCACTGGGCCAGCAGATTCACCCAGGCAGCAATACGAACCCGGACGAGGTCATTCCGGCCGCGCTCGCCGAGGTCGGCCTGCCTGCCAGCTTCGCCGCCTACGCCGACAGCGACGAGTACGACCGTCAGATGCGGGCGAGCCACTTTGACGGCATCAACCGGGTCGGCCAGGACGTCGGAACGCCCGTGATCGCGGTGAACGGTGTCGCTTTCTTTGGCCCGGTCATTTCCCCGGCCCCGATGGGTGAGCAGGCCCTGGCCCTCTGGGACGGCGTCGTCGCGCTGGCGAGCTACGACGGATTCTTCGAACTCAAGCGCAGTCGAACCCGCGAGCCTATTTTCGCCCAGGCCGTCAGCACGTCGGCCAGCACAAAATAGACTGCTCATATGCGCATCCACATCGCCACGGACCATGCCGGTCTCGACCTCAGCCACCACCTGATCACGCACCTGCGTGCGGCCGGGCACGAGGTCGTCGATCACGGGCCCCAGACCTACGACGCCCTCGATGACTACCCTGCTTTTTGTATTAATGCAGCGCAGGCCACCGTCGACGACCGAGAAAGCGGCATCGAAGCGCTCGGCGTCGTGTTCGGCGGTTCCGGCAACGGCGAGCAGATGGCCGCCAACAAGGTGTCCGGTGCCCGCGCCGCCCTGGTCTGGAACCTCAGCACGGCCCGTCTGGCCCGTGAGCACAATGACGCCAACGTTATTTCCATCGGTGCCCGCGAGCACACCATCGAGGAAGCCACCAGCTTCATCGACGCGTTCATCGCCGAGCCGTTCACCGACGAGGAGCGTCACGTGCGTCGTATCCACCAGCTCGGAGAGTATGAAACGACCGGAACCATCGCCGGAAAAGACGTCGACGGCGTCGTGAACTGAGGTGCCAGAGGGCCACTCCGTTCACCGCATCACCCGCCAGTTTCAGCGCAACTTCGTCGGTCACCGGGTCACCGTCTCCTCACCGCAGGGACGGTTCGTGATCGGTGCCGCCCAGCTCAGCGGGCACACGGTGACGGATGCCCGCGCCGTCGGCAAACAGATGTTTCTGGAGTTCGACCACTGGTTGTGGTTGCGCATCCACTTGGGCATGTATGGGGCGTGGGATTTCAGCGGCGAGATTCAGATGGATGCCACGATGGCTTCGGCCAACGGCCGGATGGGGCAAACCAACCAGCACGGCACGGATCTACCAACGTTTGACGCCGCGGGGGAGAATTCGATCTTCAGCATCGGTGCGCCCCGCCGCACCCGGGTGCGCATGTCGGAGCAGGAGAAAGAGATCGACCTCGCCGACGCTTTCCCACCGGAGCCGGTCGGTCAGGTGCGGGTGCGGCTGCTCAGCGACACGGTGTGTGCCGACCTGCGCGGACCGACCGCCTGCGAGGTGCTAGACCCGTCCCAGGTCGAGGCCGTCATCGCCAAACTCGGCCCCGACCCGGAACTGGACAACAGCCCGCAAGCGGAGCAGCGCTTCGTCAGCGTCGTGCGCAAGAAGCCCACGCCGATCGGCCGCCTGCTGATGGACCAGACCGTGGTCAGCGGAATCGGCAACGTGTATCGCGCCGAAATGCTCTTTCGCGCGGGACTCAACCCGCACGCGCCCGGAAAATCGCTCAGCGCCGAAACCGTACGCGACCTGTGGAGCGACTGGGCACACCTCCTTCACATCGGTGTGGCGACCGGCCAGATGATGACCATGGACGGCCTCGATGGCGAGCCGTACCGACTCGCCATGAAGAATCGGGCCGACCGGCACTGGGTGTACAAGCGGGAGGGGCTGCCCTGCCGGGTCTGCGGCACCCACATCGTGCTTGAAGAGATGGCCGCCCGCAAGCTGTACTGGTGCCCGTGCTGCCAGGCCTGAGTCCCTGTGGTGTCAGCGCACTGGGTGGACTGCGAAAATAGAAGCATGATCCGAATTGCCAGGCCCCGTCTTCGCGTCGCAACCTTTGTGAGCGTCGTCGGCGCGGTCGTGTTGGCCCTCGGCCTCACCGCGTGTTCCGGCGAAGACGGGGCCGGCGTGATCGACACGGTCGGCAGCGTTGACTTCGTCAACCCGCTCGCGATGCCGCCGCTCGCCGAATCAACCGTCAATGCCGCCGGTGAGCGGGTGTTCGACCTCACGGCGGAGGCTGGCACGACCGAGTTCACTCCGGGCGTCGTGACCGAGACCTGGGGCTACAACGGCAGCTACCTCGGCCCGACGATCGTCGCCCGGCGCGGCGAAAACGTGCGCATAAACGTCAACAATGACCTCGATGTAGCCACCACCGTGCACTGGCACGGCGCCAATCTGCCCGCCGAAATGGACGGTGGACCGCACCAGATGGTCGAGCCCGGCGCCGAATGGAGCCCCAACTTCGAGATTGACCAGCCAGCCTCAACCCTTTGGTATCACCCGCACCCGGAAGGCGATACCGAGCACCAGGTGGAGATGGGTCTGGCTGGGGTCTTCATCGTGCAGGACGACGAGGAGGCAGCCCTAAACCTGCCGCGCAGCTACGGCGTCGACGATATTCCGGTGGTGGTGCAGGACCGCCGTTTCGACGAGAACGGGCAGTTCGTCACCGACGTGCGCGGCTACATCGGTCCGATCGGTGACCAGCTGCTCGTCAACGGCACCCTCGCGCCCTACCTCGACGTCACCTCCGAGGTGGTGCGCCTCCGACTGCTCAACGGGTCAACCTCCCGGGTTTACGACTTCGGATTGAGTGACGGCCGGTCCTTCAACCTGATCGGAACCGATGGCGGGCTGCTGGAGGAGGCGGCGCCGATGGACGGCATCCGTTTGTCGCCGGGGGAACGCGCCGAAGTGCTCGTTGAGCTGGTGCCGGGGGAGACGGTGAATCTGCAGTCGAACCCGCCAGACCTCGGCATTTCAGCCAGTGCCGCGACGCGCAACGCCGGTGACGACACCCTCGATGTGCTGGAGCTGCGCGCCGCCGACACGCTCAGCAGCATCGGGGAGACCGCCAGCACCCTCGCGAGCATCGAACCGCTCGACCAAGCGGATGCCACAGTCGACCGGTCGTTCACCCTCAACGGTTACACGATCAACAATCGGCTGATGGACATGACCCGCATCGACGAGACGATCGAGGCCGGCGCGACCGAGGTCTGGACCGTCGACAACGCCATGCCGCTGCCCCACAACTTTCACGTGCACGGCGTGCAGTTTCAGGTGCTGCGGGTGGGCACCGAGCCGCCGCCCGTCGAGCTGGCCGGCTGGAAGGACACGATCTACCTCGAGCCCGGAGTGCGCTACGAACTCATTATGCAGTTTGCGGAATATACCGACCCCGACTTTCCGTATATGTTCCACTGCCATATGCTCTCGCACGAGGACGCCGGAATGATGGGCCAGTTCGTCGTGGTCGAGCCCGGCGAGGAAGCAGGCACCCCGCCGACCGCTCACGACGCCATTGTTCCACAGTCGAACCTGGCCGTCGGGAGCGGGCCGCGGGCACTCGCGCCGGCCCACGGTCACTAGCTGTCCGCATCCGCTCAACGAGAGAAAGCCGCCAGCTTGAGCTGGCGGCTTTCAGTGTTTCTGCATTAAACTCAGTGTTTGTGCATTAAACAGAGGGGTCGACGGGAATCGAACCCGCGTCATAAGTTTGGAAAACTCAGGCTCTACCATTGAGCTACGACCCCAGGCCCAAAATCTGGGCACTCGAATATCGTAGTACAGGAAACCGGGGGTCGTTTGCCAGTGCGGGCGCATCCGCTCGAAAGGCGTGCATTAGACTGGCTGAGGTCAATCCGCGTGTCGCGAGCTATTGCGTGCGCCACCGGATTGGTTCCCCAACAAAGTAGTACCGATGGGTCGAAGTAGATCCGGGGCGTAGCTCAGCTTGGTAGAGCGCTCGTTTTGGGGGCGAGAAGTCGCAGGTTCAATTCCTGTCGCCCCGACATTATCCGCAGCACACCGTTTCAATACACAGGAGAGTCTCGAGTGAAGTCCACGGTCGAAAAACTGAGCCCCACGCGCGCCAAGCTCACCATCACGGTGAGCCCCGACGAGCTGAAGCCAGCCATCACCCATGCTTACGGCCACATTGCCGAAGACATCAACATCCCCGGTTTCCGTAAGGGCAAGGTCCCGCCGGCAATCATCGACCAGCGCGTCGGCAAGGCCGCCGTTCTGGAGCACGCCGTCAACGAGGGTCTCGACGGTTTCTATCGCGCGGCTGTCGAAGAGAACAAGCTGCGCCCGCTCGGCCGTCCAGAGGCCGACATCGTCGAATGGCCGAGCAATACCGACTTCTCCGGTGACCTGCTCCTCGCCATCGAGGTTGACGTGCGCCCGGAGATCGACCTGCCCAGCTACGACGGCCTCAAACTCACCGTTGACGCCGTCGCGGTGTCCGACGAGGAAGTCGCCGAAGAGCTCGACAAGCTGCGCAGCCGCTTCGGCACGCTCATCACGGTGGACCGCCCCGCAAAGACCGGCGACTTCGCCCAAATCGACCTGAACGCCGCGATCGACGGCGAAGAGGTCGACACCGCGAGCGGAATCTCCTACGAGGTTGGGTCCGGCGACCTCATCGACGGCATCGACGAGGCGCTTGACTCGCTCAGCGCCGGCGAGACCACGACCTTCAACTCCGACCTCATGGGCGGAGACCACGAGGGTGAGACGGCCGAGATCACCATCACAGTTATCGCTGTCAAAGAGCGCGAGCTTCCTGAGGCGAACGACGACTTCGCTCAGATTTCCAGCGAGTTCGACACGATCGCCGAGCTGACCGAGAGCCTCAAGGTTCAGGTTGAGAAGTCCAAGGCCTTCGGCCAGGGCAGCCAGGCCCGTGAGCGTCTCATCGAGACGCTTCTCGGCTCGGTCGAGGTTCCGATCCCGGCCGCGATCATCCTCGACGAAGTCAACCGTCACCTCGAGGGCGAAAGTCGCCTCGAAGACGACACCCACCGCGCCGAGGTCACCGAAGCCAGCGAGAAGACGTTCCGTCAGCAGATTCTGCTCGACACGATCGCCGAAGCCGAGCAGGTCAAGGTCAGCCAGGACGAACTCACCCAGTACCTCATCCAGGGTGCCAGCCAGTACGGCATGGACCCGAGCGAGTTCGTGCAGACGCTCAACACCAACGGACAGATTCCGTCGATGGTGGCCGAGGTCGCTCGCAACAAGGCCCTCGCCATTGCTCTGGGCAAGGCCGAGGTCGTTGACTCCAACGGTAAGCCGGTCGACCTGAGTGAATTCACCGGCCCGGTCGGCGACGACACGGCTGTTGAAACGGATGCTGCTGACAGCGCAGTCGAGGCAGCTCCGGCCGCCGAGGCTGACGCTGAGGTCGCAGCTGAGGCCGACGAGAAGCCCAAGAAGAAGAAGGCTGCTGCCAAGAAGTAGTGCCTGTGTGCGTGCAAGGCCGGCTGGCCAGTACTTTTCAGAAGTGCTGGCCAGCCGGCCTCTTGCATGCTGCCGGGCACCTGTGCGATGGCCGGTAATCTGCCGAGGGCGAACAGAGCCATTTTGACGCTCGCGCTCCGATAGATTCATTGAGAAGCGACAACTGAAACGGAGCACGACATGGCCGACCCGACACCCACCAATGGTGTATTTGACCGACTGCTGAAGGACCGCATCATCTGGCTCGGCTCAGAGGTCCGTGACGAAAACGCGAACGAGATCTGTGCCAAGATCCTCTTGCTGGCAGCGGAAGATTCCAAACGCGACATCTACCTCTACATCAACTCTCCCGGCGGCTCGATCACCGCCGGCATGGCGATCTACGACACGATGCAGTTCGTACCCAACGACATCGTCACGGTCGGTATCGGCATGGCAGCCTCGATGGGTCAGTTCCTGCTTACCTCGGGGACCAAGGGTAAGCGGTACATCACCCCGAACGCTCGCGTGCTTCTGCACCAGCCGTCCGGCGGGTTCGGCGGCACGGCCGCTGACATCCAGACCCAGGCTCGCCTCATCCTCGACATGAAGCAGCGCCTGTCCGAGATCACGGCCGCGCAGACCGGCAAGACCCCCGAGCAGATCAACGCCGACGGTGACCGCGACAACTGGTTCAGTGCGCAGGAAGCCCTCGAGTACGGCTTCGTCGACCATCTCCGCGCATCCGCTTCAGATGTCATCGGCGGCGGCGGCACCGACCCCGACGCCGACGCCACCAAGTAGTCCGCCGAAACTGAACAGGAAGAAATCATGACTATCCCCACATTCGGTGGAACGGCCTACAGCTCGATGGGCGGCTCGACCAAGCACTTGACTAATAACGGCGCACCTGAATCGCGCTACATCCTCCCCACCTTCGAAGAACGCACCGCCTACGGCTACAAGCGCCAAGACCCGTACGCCAAGCTGTTCGAGGACCGCATTATCTTCCTCGGCGTGCAGGTTGACGACGCCTCCGCCGATGACGTGATGGCCCAGCTCCTCGTGCTCGAAAGCCAGGACCCGGACCGCGACATCACGATGTACATCAACTCGCCCGGTGGATCGTTCACCGCCATGACGGCGATCTACGACACCATGCAGTACATTCGCCCGCATGTGATGACGGTGTGCCTCGGCCAGGCGGCATCCGCTGCAGCCGTGCTGCTCGCCGGTGGAACCGCCGGCAAGCGCCTCGCGCTGCCGAACGCGCGTATCCTGATTCACCAGCCCTCGGTTGGTGGGCAGGGTGGCGGCCAGGCTTCGGATATCGAGATTCAGGCCGCCGAGATTCTGCGCATGCGGGTCTGGCTCGAAGAGACCCTCGCGCACCACTCCAACCGGAGCGTTGAGCAGGTCAATAAGGACATCGACCGCGACAAGATCATGAGCGCGGCCGAGGCCCTCGAGTACGGCCTGATCGACCAGGTTCTGAGCAGCCGCAAGAACCTTCCGATGTTGGTAAAGTAGCCTCTCACCTATATACCGCTGCGGCGCGTCGCCTTCGGGCGCCGCGCCGTTTCGGTTTGTGGCGCGCTGCACGCAAGTGTCGTACGCACAGGCTAGGCTCAATTGCAGCGAGACCAATGGAGGAGGCGGACATGGCCCGAATAGGCGAAAGTGCCGACCTGCTCAAGTGTTCCTTCTGCGGAAAGAGCCAGAAGCAGGTACAACAGCTTATCGCCGGCCCCGGCGTGTACATCTGTGACGAGTGCGTCGAGCTGTGCAACGAGATCATTGAAGAGCGACTGGCCGAGGCCGGCTCTGAAGCGACCGCCGGTGAATTCGACCTCCCCAAGCCCAAAGAAATCTTCGGTTTCCTCGAGGAATACGTCATCGGCCAGGAACCCGCCAAGCGTGCCCTCGCCGTCGCCGTGTACAACCACTACAAGCGTGTGCGGTCTCGTGCCACGCTCACCGCAGCCGAGGCGATCCACGACGATGTCGAGATTGCCAAGTCCAATATTCTGCTGATCGGCCCGACCGGCTGTGGCAAGACCTACCTGGCCCAGACCCTGGCCAAGCGTCTCAATGTACCCTTCGCCGTAGCGGATGCGACGGCCCTCACCGAGGCCGGCTACGTCGGTGAAGACGTCGAGAACATTCTGCTCAAGCTGATTCAGGCCGCCGACTACGACGTCAAGCGCGCCGAGACCGGCATTATTTACATTGACGAGATCGACAAGATCGCTCGCAAGGCCGAGAATCCGTCGATCACCCGCGACGTCTCCGGCGAGGGCGTGCAGCAGGCGCTCCTGAAGATCCTCGAGGGCACCATTGCCTCCGTGCCCCCACAGGGTGGGCGCAAGCATCCGCATCAAGAGTTCATTCAGATCGACACCACGAACGTACTATTCATTGTGGCCGGCGCCTTCGCCGGGCTCGAAGACATCATCTCGTCTCGGGCCGGCAAGAAGGGGATCGGTTTCGGCGCTCCGCTGCACATCAAGGGCGACGACATCAACCTGTTCAGCGAGGTTCTGCCCGAAGACCTGCACAAGTTCGGGCTGATTCCCGAGTTCATCGGCCGGCTTCCCGTCGTCACGACGGTCACCCAGCTCGACCAGGTGGCGCTCATGCAGATTCTCACCGTGCCCAAGAACGCGCTCGTGCGGCAATATCAGCGCATGTTCGAGCTCGACGGCGTTGAGCTGGAATTTGAGCAGCCCGCCCTGGAAGCCATTGCCGACCTGGCTGTGCTTCGCAAGACCGGTGCCCGCGGTTTGCGCGCCATCCTCGAAGAAGTGCTTGGCCCGGTCATGTTCGAGGTGCCCTCCAGCACCGACGTCGAGCGGGTCATCATCACCCGCGACACCGTGTTGAACAATGCCCCCGCTGAAATGGTTCTGCACAAGACCCGTCAGGTGAAGTCGGCGTAGGCCGCTGAATAGTCGCATGGGGGAGCGACGATGAGCGAGCAGTCATCCGGCGCAAGCCCCGGTGTGTTTCAGCCGATCTCGACCGGCATTGTCGCCGCGATCACCGGGTTTGCCAGTTCGTTCGTGTTGGTGATTGCGGGGCTGCGCGCCGTCGGCGCCTCCGAAGCTCAGGCGTCTTCAGGGCTGCTGGCGCTGTGCCTACTCGTCGGTTTGGCCTGCATCGCGTTGCCCTTGTACTTTCGCATGCCGATCTCATTTGCCTGGTCAACACCCGGCGCGGCACTCCTCGTCGCGGCGGGCGCCACGACCGACAACTTCGGCGCGGCCGTCGGCGCCTTTCTCGTCTGCGGTGCGGTCATCGTGCTCTGTGGCGTCTGGCCGCCGCTCGGACGGGTCATCACGAGCATCCCGAGGCCCCTCGCCGGCGCGATGCTGGCCGGTATCCTCTTTCCCATCTGTCTCGCGCCGATTCAGGCGTCAATTGAACAGCCGCTGCTGGCGATTCCCGTCGTGCTGGTGTGGCTGGTGCTTTACCGGCTGGCCCCGCGCTGGGCGGTCCCGATGGCCATGGTCGTGGCGGCGATCGGTATCGGCATAACCGCGGGAACGGGCTGGCTGTCAGCACCGACATCCGCTCCCGGTCTGGTCTTCGTCGCGCCGGTTTTTGATCCGCTCGTCATTGTGAGCCTCGGCTTGCCGTTGTTCGTCGTGACCATGGCGGGCCAAAACGTTCCCGGATTCGCCGTGCTCTCAACCTTCGGCTACCGGCCGCCGCCGCGTTCGGTGCTGGTCTGGTCGGGGATCGGCACCATGCTCGGATCGGTCTTCGGCGCGCACAATATGAACCTGGCGGCCATTACGGCGGCCCTCATGGCTAGTCCGGATGCTCACCGCGATCCGTCGAAACGCTGGATTGCCACGGTCGCATCGGGTTTCGGCTATCTCGTGCTTGGACTCGGGTCAGGGCTAGCCACAGCCCTCGTTGCGGCGTCGCCGCCCATTTTGATCATTGCCGTCGCCGGTCTGGCCCTGCTCGGTGCGCTTGTGACGAGTGTGACCAGCGCGCTCGAAGAACCGGAACACCGCATCAGCGCGATGGCGACCTTTCTCGTGACCGCATCGGGCATTACAATTGTGGGCATCGGGTCGGCGTTCTGGGGCCTCGTGGTCGGTGGCATCTTTATGCTCTGGCTTGGCTGGCGGCGGCCCCTCGGTGCGTAGACGACCATGGACCCGGCTCAGTGGACAACTTTGGTGGGTGCCGGCGGGTCCGCACCCACCAAAGTTGTCTATTGAGCGGATGCCTCAGCCTAGTTCAGGCCGCGGCGGTCGAGGAGCGGCTGCAACGCTGCGTCGCGCCCGCGCCAGTGGCGGTAGGCCTCAAGCGGGTCCTTCGTACCTCCGACGCCGAGCAGCCGATCACGAAAACGGTCACCATTGGTGCGGGTTAGCCCGCCATTCTCCTTGAACCATTCGACCGTGTCCGCGTCGAGCACCTCACTCCAGATATAGGAGTAATACCCGGCGTCATAACCGCCGGAGAACGTGTGCGCGAAGTAGGTGCTCGCGTAACGGGTGGGCACGGCAGGATTGTCGAGTCCAACGGAGGCGAGGGCATCCGCTTCGAACTGGGCAACGTCGGTAACGACCGTGTCGGCGTCGATGCGGTGCCAGGCCTGGTCGAGAAGCGCGGCGGCGAGGTATTCGCTGGTCAGAAATCCCTCGTTGAAGGCCGAGGACGCCTGGATGCGACTTACCAGGTGTTGCGGCATCGCTTCGCCGGTCTCGTAGTGGTGGGCGTAGTTCGCCAGCACTTCGGGCCAGAGCATCCACATTTCGTTGACCTGGCTGGGAAACTCCACGAAGTCGCGATACACGTTGGTGCCGGAGAATTTGGGATAGGTCGCGCGGGCGAGCAGCCCGTGCAGGGCATGGCCAAACTCGTGAAACAGCGTGGTGACCTGGTCATAGGTGAGCAGCGTGGGTTGGCCAGCTGCCGGCCTGGACACGTTGAGGTTGTTACAGACCACGGTTGTGTCCGTGCTGAGCAGCGCGGACTGCAAGACGAGGGAATTCATCCACGCCCCGCCACGCTTAGAATCGCGGGTGTAGAAATCGCCGATGTACAATCCGATACCGGTGCCGTCGTCGGTGCTGACCTCGAACACGCGTGCTTCGGGATGCCAGCCGACCAGGTCGGGCCGCGCCGTGAAGCTGAGGCCGTAGAGCTGCTGGGCCGCGAAGAATACTCCGTTGGCGAGCACGCTTTCGAGTTCGAAATAGGGGCGCATCGCCGCGGTATCGACGTCGTACTTCGCCCGGCGCACCTTCTCCGTGTAGAACGCCCAGTCCCAGGCCGCCAGCTCGAAGCCACCGCCCTCGGCATCGATCACGGCCTGCAGGTCGGCCTGTTCCACGAGGGCGTTGCGGGCGGCGGCCGGGGCGAGGCCGCCGAGCAGATCCCAGACGGCGCCGGGAGTCTTGGCGGTCTCGTCGGCGGTAACGTAGGCGGCATGGCTGTCGAACCCGAGCAGGCTGGCGCGCTGGGCACGCAGGTGCGTGATCTCGATCACGAGCGGCTGGTTGTCGTTGCCGGCTCCGGCCTCATCAGAACGGATGCCGCGGGCCCGGCTCGCCGTCAGCAACCGTTCCCGCACGCTCCGGTTGGTTAAGCTCGCGAGGTACGGGTGCGACGTGGGCAGAACGAGGCTGATCAGGTATTTACCGTCGAGGCGGCGTTCGGCGGCCGCTTCAGCCGCAGCCGAGATCTCGCCGTCGGTGAGCCCGGCGAGCTCGGCCACGTCGTCGATCACCAACGCGAGTTCGTTGGTATCGGCCAGCAGATTCTTCTCGAAGCGGGTGGTCAGGGTCGACAGGCGTGAGTTGAAATCACGCAGTGCCCGCTTGTCTTCATCGTCGAGCCCGGCTCCGGCGAGCGTGAACTCGGTGTAGTAGCGGTCGATCAGATAGAGCGACTCGGCATCGAGACTCAGGCTCGTTCGCTGCGAGTGCACGGCGGAGATGCGCGTGTACAGTGCGGGATCGAGTCGGATCGAATCGGCGTGGGCGGCCAGCAACGGCGCGAGTTCTTCTTCGAGGTCGTTGGTGAAGTCGCTGGAGTCTGACGAACTCTGGTTGAAGAAGACTTCGGCAACCCGACCCAGGGTCTGCCCGCTGCGCTCGAGGGCGACGAACGTGTTTTCAAAGGTGGGCGCATCCGCTGTGCCGGTGATGAGAGCGACCTCGGCGAGCTGGTCAGTCATGCCCTGCACAAAAGCCGGCCGGTAATGGGCGTCGGCAATCTGCGCGAAGGGCGGCAGCTGGTAGGGCAGCGTACTGCGGGCGAAGAAGGGATTGTTCGCGGTGGAAGCCATACTCCCAGACTAGCGACCGGCCCGAGCACGCTCGCCAGCGCGCGGCGCGCAAATCAGCCGCAGGCTGCCGCGGGGTCGTAGGATCTGACCATGACAGACCAGACCGCGAGCTCCGAGTCCGCTCCACGTGACCAGTACACCCACGGTCATCACGAAAGCGTGCTGCGCTCACACACCTGGCGCACGGTGGCCAACTCGGCCGCCTATCTGATTCCCGAGCTCGCAGCCGGCGGCGTGCTGCTGGATGTCGGCTGCGGACCCGGCACGATCACGGTTGATCTGGCCCGTCGGATCGCCCCCGGCCGAGTTGTCGGCCTGGACGCGTCGTCCGAGATCGTCGAGCGTGCAGCCGGGCTGGCCGCCGATGCGGGAGTGCACAACGCGCAGTTCCAGGTCGGAAATATCTACGCGTTGGACTTTCCGGATGCGTCGTTTGACATTGTGCACGCCCACCAGGTGATGCAGCATCTGGCCCGTCCCGTCGCCGCCATGGCCGAGATTCGGCGAGTGCTGCGGCCCGGCGGCGTCTTCGCCGCCCGTGACGTCGACTACGGGGGAGTGATGATTGCTCCCGTGATCGATGGTCTCACCGAGTGGATGCGGGTCTACCGCGAGGTGCACTACTGGAACGGCGGTGACCCGGACGCCGGACGCTCGCTGAAAGCGTGGGCTTTGGCGGCGGGCTTCACCAGCGTGACGAGTAGTGCCTCCATGTGGTGTTTCGCGTCCGATGCCGAACGGGAATGGTGGGGAGAATCCTGGGCTGTGCGCGTGACCGAGTCGAGCTTCGCGGCGCACGCAATCGAAGCCGGCGTGGCCGAGCTGGCCGATCTCAAACGGATGGCGGCCGCCTGGCGCGTGTGGCTGCGCGATCCGACCGGGTGGTTCGGCATGCCGCACGGCGAAATTCTTGCGCGGGATTGACCCAGGAGTTACGGGTTAGATCCACTCCTCGTCATCGTCATCCGTGTTGGTGGACGGCTGCGTGATGGTGGCGCTGTCATCGACCGGGTTGAACCGAATGATGGTGCCATCGTCCAGCTCGATCACCGGCTTGGACTCCAGCCACGTCAGTGTCCAGCGCCAGGTGCTGGTGTCCACGGCGAGGGCAGCGAGGTCCTCCTCCACGGTGTGCAGGGCGATTTCCACGACGTGGGGGAGGCCGGCGGGCAGGGTGCCGCCGAGCGACCAGCGAGTGCCGAGTTGCATGACTTAGACGTCGATCTCGTAGGTGACCCAGTCCGTGCGGGTGCCGACCTGGTCATAGAGCACCTGGGCGGTGGCATTGTCGGTGGCGGTCAGCAGCTGCACCTGGGCCAGCTTTCGCGCTCGCGCGTAGGACTTGGTGAAATCCATCAGCTGCGTTGCGACGCCCTGGCCGCGGGAATCCTCGGCCACGAACAGGTCATCGAGAAAGAGTGCATGATCGCCGCTGAGCGTGCGCGGCACGGTGCGGTAGTGCGCGAAACCGACGAAGTCGCCGGCGTCATTGACCGCGACGGCACCGTCGAGAGAGTTGTTCGCGTCGATGATCCAGCTCCAGACCTGCAGCGCGATCTGGTCGGTCAACTCGCTCGCGTAGAACGCGCTGTAACCCTCAAACAGGCCCAGCCAGGGGAAGAAATCTTTGTCACCCAGCGGGCGTACGGTAACTGACATCTGGTTTCCTAACTTTCCAACACGGTGGCGAAAACGATGTCGGTCACGGCGAGTTCGCTGCCGTCGACAAAGGTTAATTCTTGAATTCGGCCGACCGCTTTGAGATCGGCGGCGGCCAGGGTAAGCAGCGCGATTTCGGCCGGTGCACCGCAGATCACTGCGGAATCCAGCTCGGACTTCTGGGAGGCCTTGGCATCCGTTTTAGCCCGACGGATGCCGGTGAGCGCGCGACTGGCCAAATCCAGCAGGGCGATGTTGCCGGTGGCAACCTCATCGCTGCCGAGCAGGTCCGCCGCGACGGGCCACGGCGCGGTGTGCACCGAACCCTCATTCGACCAAGACCAAGCTTCTTCGGTCGCGAACGGCACGAACGGTGCGAACAAGCGCAGCAGGGTGGCCAGCGCGGTGCGCAGCGCAGCAACAGCGGAAGCCTGACCGGTTCCGGGCTCGCCGTAGGCGCGCTCCTTGACCAGTTCGAGGTAGTCGTCGCAGAAAGTCCAGAAGAAGCTCTCGGTGGTTTCCATCGCCCGAGCGTGGTCATAGTTCTCGAACGCGGTCGTGGCCTGGGCGACGACGGCGGTCAGGCCGGCGAGCATGCTCTGGTCGACCGGCTCGGTCACCGGGGCGTCGATGCTGCCCTGCGACATGGAGACGAATTTGCTCGCGTTGAGAATCTTGATGGCGAGGCGACGGCCGATCTTGATCTGCGTCGGGTTCTGCGGATCGAAGGCCGCATCGGTGCCCAGGCGAGAGGATGCCGCCCAGTAGCGCACCGCATCGGAACCATGCTTTTCGAGCATGTCGGCCGGGGTGACCACGTTGCCCTTCGACTTCGACATTTTCTTACGGTCGGGGTCGACGATGAAGCCGCTGAGCGCGGCGTGCTGCCAGGGTGACTTGCCGTGCTGCTGCTCTGCGCGCAGCAGGGTGGAGAACAGCCAGGTGCGAATGATGTCCTGGCCCTGCGGTCGCAGCGAGTACGGGAAGACGAGGTTGAACAGCTCCGGGTCCCGCTCCCAGCCGCCGGCGAGCTGCGGGGTGAGCGAGGAGGTGGCCCAGGTGTCCATCACGTCGACCTCGCCGACGAAACCGTTGGCCTGGCCGCGCTGGCTCTCGGTGTAGCCGGGGGCGGCATCCGACGAGGGGTCAACCGGCAGCAGGTCGCGGGTGGCGACGATCGGCTGGTCGAAGACCGGGTTGGCGTCGGCGTCGAGCGGATACCAGACCGGCAGTGGCACGCCGAAGAAGCGCTGACGCGAGACGAGCCAGTCGCCGGTGAGGCCGTTGACCCAGTTCTCGTAACGCACCTTCATGAATTCGGGGTGCCAGGCCAGCTCGGTGCCGTGCTCGAGCAGGCGGGCGCGCAGCTTTTCGTCGCGAGCACCGTTGCGGATATACCACTGGCGGGTCGAGACGATTTCGAGCGGCTTGTCGCCTTTTTCGAAGAACTTCACCGCGTGCACGATGGGCTTGGGTTCGCCGATCAGGTCGCCGCTGGCTTTCAGCAGCTCGACCACGGCCGCTTTCGCACCGAACACCGTCTTGCCGGCGAGCTGCGCATACGCTTCACGGCCGGCTTCGGAGGTGATCGCCTCTGGCACTTCGGCCATGATGCGACCGTCGAAGCCCATGATTGCACGGTTGGGCAGATCGAGCTCCCGCCACCAGACGACGTCGGTCACGTCGCCGAAGGTGCAGATCATGGCGATTCCCGAGCCCTTGTCCTTTTGGGCGAGGTGGTGGGCGAGCACCGGAACCTCAACGCCGAACACGGGGGTAGTCACCGTGGTGCCGAACAGGTGCTTGTACCGTTCGTCATCCGGATGCGCCACCAGCGCCACGCAGGCCGGCATCAGCTCGGGGCGGGTCGTTTCGATCTCTATCGTGGTGCCGTCGGGCTTTGCGAACGACACCCGGTGGTACGCGGCCGGCATGTCCTTGTCTTCGAGTTCGGCCTGGGCGACCGCGGTGCGGAACGTGACGTCCCACAGGGTCGGTGCCATCGCCTGGTATGCCTCGCCGCGTTCGACGTTGCCGAGAAAAGCCAGCTGCGAGGTGAACAAGGCTTCCTGGCCGATGGTGCGGTAAGTCTGGGTCCAGTCGACAGAGAGGCCGAGGGTGCGCCACAGCGCTTCGAACTGCTTCTCATCTTCCTTGGTGAGGGTTTCGCACAGTTCGATGAAGTTGCGGCGGCTGATCGGCAGCTGGTCGGCGGCCTTGACGCTTTTGCCATCGCCGCCCTCGAACGGCGGAACGAAGTCGTCGGTGTAGCCGAGCGATGGGTCGCAGCGCACACCGTAGTAGTTCTGCACACGACGCTCGGTGGGCAGGCCGTTGTCGTCCCAGCCCATCGGGTAGAACACGTTCTTGCCGCGCATGCGCTGAAAGCGGGCGACGACATCTGTGTGGGTGTACGAGAACACGTGGCCGATGTGCAGCGAGCCGGAGGCGGTCGGCGGGGGAGTGTCGATCGAGTAGATCGTCTCGCGGGTCGCGTTCTCCCGGGCGAAGCGATAGGTGCCGTCGGTCTCCCAGCGGGACTCCCATTTAGCTTCGAGCCCTTCGAGGGCTGGTTTCTCTGGCACTCGATTGTCTGCGGCGCGATCGGCGGTGGTCATAGCTCTCCGGTTCGTATGCGGCACCGTGTCGGTGGTGACGTGCCTAAGTCTGCCCGTCTAATCTACCCGATCGGCTCTTTTTCCCCGAACGGGCAGAGCGGTAGGGCGCGTCGGCAGGTGTTTACCCGAGTAGTCGGGGTACAGCTGAGAGCAATTGCACCGAATACGGATGCTGCGGTGCGGCGAATACGCGCGCCGCAGGACCACTCTCCACGATGCGCCCGCTGCGCATCACGGCGACCTCGTCGCTGATGTGCTGCACGACCCCGAGGTCGTGCGATATGAAGATCAGGCTGAGTCCGCGTTCCCGCTGCACGTCGTCGAGGAGATCGAGCACCTGCGCCTGAACGCTCACGTCGAGGGAGGACACGGGCTCGTCGCAAATGAGGATTTCGGGACGCCCGGCCAGTGCTCTGGCGATACCGACACGCTGGCGCTGTCCGCCGGAAAGTTCGAGCGGGCGCCGCGGCAGTACTGTTCCGGCCAGTTCGACCTCGTCCAGCAGAGTCGTGAGCCGGGCAAGGCTCTGCGGGGACCGCCGCGAACCCCGTGAGTTGGTGAGCGCGGGACCGAGGGCATCCGCGAGAATCTCGGCGACGCTGCGGCGCGGATCGAACGAGCCGAGGGCATCCTGATAGATCGCCCCAATGCCGGGTCGTTGTCCCCGCCGGTCCTTCTCGGCGATCGAACTCCACGGCCGGCCAAACAGCGCTACTTCGCCCTGTTCCGGTTTCAGCAGTGCGAGCATCAGGCGAGCCGTCGTGGTTTTTCCGGAGCCGGATTCACCGACGATGCCGAGGGTGCTACCCCGGTGCAGTGCGAACGAGACGTCGTCGACGGCGAGCTGCCGGCTGCCGTCGGGACGCCGAAAACTCCTGGTCAGGCCGATGGCCTCGAGCACGATTTCGCCCTGCTCCGTGGCGTTCGGGGCCGGAGCCGGGGAGCGGGGAACAGTTTGGGTGGCGGGGGAATCTAGCGGGCTCAGCCGGCTTCCGCGCGGCTTGTCCGCCGGAACCGCGGCGACCATGCGGCGGGTCTGCTCGTGCTGTGGGGAACCCAAAACCTGTTCGGTCTGACCGGATTCAATGAACCGGCCGTTGTGCATCACCGCAACCCGATCGGCGATGCGGCTCACCACCGCGAGGTCGTGGCTGATCAGGAGCAGGGCAGTGCCGCTCAGTTTGATCTGCTCGAGCAGCGCCAGAATCTGCGCCTGCACGGTCACGTCGAGCGCCGTCGTCGGTTCGTCGGCGATGAGCAGCGGCGGGCCCAGCGCGATCGCCGCCGCGATCAGGGCGCGTTGGCGTTCACCGCCGGAAAGCTGCCCGGACAGTTTGTGTACCTGTTGAGCCGGGTCGGGCAGTCCGACGGCATCGAGCAGTTCGACCACCCGGCGGGCACGAGCCGCGGCGCCGAGGGTCGTGTGCAGCCGCAGCGAGTCGGCGATCTCCCGCCCGATCGGCCGGAGCGGGTCGAGCGAAACCAGGGCATCCTGCAGCACCAGGCCGACGTCCTTGCCGCGCCGAGACTGCCAGGCCCGGTCGGTCAGCCCCAGCACGCTGCGCCCGCCGAGGTCGAGCCGGTCGGCCTGCACCCGGGCGTTGCCGCCGGCGAGTCCGAGCAGGCTGCGCGCGGTCACGCTCTTGCCCGAGCCGGATTCGCCGACGATGGCGAGGCACTCGCCCGGCGCTATCTCGAACGACACTCCGTTCACGACCGACTCGGTCGCGCCGAAGCCCACACGCAGGTTGTGCACGGTCAGCGCCGCGGTGGCGCTCATGCGTGCCGCATTCGACGGTCGATGCTGCGGCCGAGCACGGTGGCGGTCACGGCGGTGAGCACGATGAACAGACCGGGAAAGAAACTCATCCACCAGGCCGAGGTGATGTAAGTACGTCCGGCCGAGAGCATCGCGCCCCACTCTGCGGTCGGCGGTTCGGCACCGAGGCCGAGATAGCTCAGTGTTGCGGCCCAGACGATCGCCTGGCCCACTCCGAGGGTGGCGAGCACGAACAACGGCGCGAGCGTATTCGGCAGAATATGACGCACCAATATCTGCCAGCGGGTGCGGCCGAGCACGGTCGCGGCCTCGACGAAGGCGGCCCCGCGCACGGCGATGAGCTGCGCGCGAATAATGCGGGCGTAGCCCGGGGCGGTGGACAGCCCGACCGCTATGGTCGCCGTCGCCACGCCGGGGCCGAACACCAGAATGAACAGCAGGGCCAGCAGCAGACCCGGAAACGCGAACAATACCTCGAGAACCCGGTTCACGGTGAAATCGACGATGGGTCCGAGCATTCCGGCCAGAGTTCCGAGCATCACGCCGAGCCCCAGACCGATCGCGGTCGCGGCGATACCGATCACGAGCGAGTACTGGGTGCCGTGCACGACCCGGGTGTAGATGTCGCGGCCGGATTCGTCGGTGCCGAAACCGTGAGCGAAGGTCGGTGGCGAAAACGCCGCCAGCGGGTCGATGACGAGTGGATCGCCAGGGGCTAGAAACTGCGGCGCCACTGCCGCGATCAATAACAGGAGGGCGAGCAAGCCGGCCACGCCCTCGGCCACTCCCAGACGTCGTGGCCGAAAGGACTGGCTGGACCGCACGGCGAGTTCGGCCTGTACCTCGAGATCGCTCACGAGAGTCGCAGCCGGGGATCGACCAGGCGACTGACGGCATCCGTCAGCAAAGTCATCAGGATATAGGCGACGGCGACGATCATGACGACGCCGATCACCACCGGAACGTCGCGCAGGGTGACCGCGTTCAGCAGGGTGCGGCCCAGTCCGGGGCGGGCGAAAATGGTCTCGACGACGACCGCGCCACTGATCAGTGAGCCGAAGGCCCAGCCGGAGAGGCTGATCGCCGGCAGGGAGGCATGACGCAGTGCGTGGATCCAGCGGACGCCGCGCTCACCCTCGCCACGCGCCCGCGCCGAGAGCACGAACGGGCTCTCCAGGGCGATCATGAGGGACTCACGCATGATCTGCCCGAGAAAACCGGCCAGCGGAATGGCCAGGGTGAGCACCGGTAAGACCAGTCCGGCCACCCCGCCAGTACTGATCGGGGGCAGTGCGCCGAGCCAGATGCTGAACACGACGATCAGTGAGGTCGCGAGCCAGAAATGCGGCATCGCCGCCGCGACGATTTCGAGGCTCGACCCCACCCGGGCAGCGACCCGACCACCGCGGGTCGACCAGGTGGCCAGGGCCAGCGCAATCATCCAGGCCAGGCCGAGGGCGAGCACGGCGAGCAGCAGGGTGCCCCCGAGTTGGGCCAGAACGAGCGGACCGACCTCCATATTAAGGGCGTAGGAACGCCCGAGGTCACCGGTCGCGAGGCGTCCCAGCTGAACCAGGTACTGCGTGAAAACGGGCTGGTCGAAGCCGTACTCCGCGGTGACCGCAGCGAGTGCTTCGGGGGAGGCCTGCGACCCCGGGCCGCCGAGCACAGCCTGAGCCGGGTCGCCGGGAATCAACCGCACCGCAAAAAAAGTGACGGATGCCACGGCCCACAGCACGAAGACCGCTCCGCCCAGACGCACGCCGAGTCGGCCGAGCGCCCGCGGCCCGGAGCGATCGGTCGGCGCTACCGGTTCAGCCACGCGTCGTACAGCGTGGGAACGGCCACGGTCGGCAGCGTGCGCAGGCCAACGACGTCGCTGCGCAGCAGGTAGTGGTTCTGCTGGTCGTAGAGCGGCAGAATGTAGAAGCCCGCCAGAATGCGGTCCTGCGCTTCGGCGTAGAGCGACGTGCGCTTTGTTTCATCCGCGGTTCGGGCCGCCGTCGTGAGCAGTTCGTCGATCTCGGGATCGTTGACCTGGGCGAGGTTGGCGAAGTACCCGCTCGGGGCCGGCACGATGCTATCGGAGTGATACAGGATGCGCAGCACGTCGGGGCCGACCTTGGTATACGGCGCGCTCACGGCGTCGTAGTCGTTGGTGGCGAGCGCGGCATACCAGCTGGAGAGATCCATCGGGGCGAGCTTCACTTCGAAACCGGTCTCCTTGGCCGTGGCCTGGATCTGTTCGAACACGCTCTGCTCGGCCGGAATGGACTGGTTGGTGCTGACCGGAAATTCCACCGAGAGTCGCACGCCGTCTTTGACCCGGTAGCCGTCGGTATCCGTCTCACGCCAGCCTGCCGCATCGAGCAGCTCCGCGGCGGCCGACGGGTCGTAGTTGAACAGGGCTTCGTTCGACACGCCCATGGCCTCAACGCTCGACAGCGCCGAGTACGACCGAGTGGCGGTGCCCTGGAACAGGCTCGACACCGCGTCGTCGACGTTGGCCGAGCGGATAAACGCCTCACGAACGCGCACATCGTTGAACGGTGCCTGACCCGAGTTCAGTTCGATGCGGTTGGAGGCGCCGGGGCGCGGCGAGTCGAGCTGCTCGATCGAGTCGCTCTGCTCGGCCTGCACGATGGTGTCGGGCTGGGCGTTGTCGATCACGTCGACCTCGCCGGACTGCAGCGCGGCATAGCGGGAGGCCGAGTCGGGAATGAAGCGCCAGATCACCTTGTCGAGGTAGGCGGGACCGCTGTGGTCGGCATCCGCCGGCGGGGAAACATAGTCATCATTGCGCACGAGGGTGATCGCGTTCTGCTTGACCCAGCTGTCGACACGGAACGGGCCGGTGCCCACCGGGGTGGCACAGTTCTCGTCCTGGCTGCGCTCGAGCGCGGTGGGGGATTCCATCGCGAGCCAGACCTGCGACAGCGACTCGAGCAGAGCGCTGTCGGGTTCGGTCAGGGTGAAACGCACCACGGTGGGGGAGACAACCTCAGTGCTGGCGACCTTGCCGAGGGCGAGGTAACCGGTCGAGGAGAGCGTTTCGGGGTCCTGCAGGTGGGCGACATTCGCCTGCACGGCTGCGGCGTCGAAGACCGTGCCGTCGGTGAAGGTGACGTCATCGCGCAGAGTGAAGTCCCAGGTCAGGCCATCGGCGCTCGGCGTCCAGGTCTCGGCCAGCCACGGAATGATCTGGCCGGCGGAATCGCGCGAAACCAGCGACTCCAAGTACTGCGCGCTGATCATTCCCTGCGGAAAATTGCCCCCGACGTGCGGGTCGAGGCAGCTCGGTTCGGCATCGCCCGAGGCGTAGGTGAGGGTGCCGCCGCTTTGCGGCTCGCCGACGGGGTCGTTCGAGGTGGTCGGCGTGCAGCCGGCGACCAGCAGGCCGACGGTGACCAGGCCGACGAGCCCTCCGAATGACCGAGCGGTGCGCGTGGAAACGCGGTGGGGAGCAGACATTCACAAACTCTTTCATCCATTGCCGAGTTGGTCTCAACTGAACCGACCCATCGTGCGAATGGGCCGACCTATAACACTAACGCCGTCCCACTCCAGTACAATCAAAAGTGGATGACAGTGACCCGGCCATCACCGGGAAGTCTTCGGAAGAACGGATGCCCACCTTCGGGTGGACAGCTCAGTAGAACCGAACGAGTCGGGCCCGTTACAGCCTGTGAACAAGCGGTCGCCCGGCGGTTTTGGGCGGCAAGCGAGGTGGTACCGCGGCGATTTCTACAGAATCGTTCGTCCTCGTGGAGCAGGGCCCCAGTGACCCGTCCCGGTAGGAGAAGCATTTTGTACCCCAAGAGCCGCAACACGACCCCCCACGGCACGCCCGCCGAGGCCATCGTTCCGTCACCGAACTTTCCCGCGCTCGAGAGCGAGGTGCTGGAATTCTGGAAGAACGACGACACCTTCCAAGCCTCGATCGACGCACGCGCCGGCGCCGAAGAGTGGACCTTTTATGACGGCCCGCCGTTCGCCAACGGGCTGCCGCACTACGGGCACCTGCTCACCGGATACGCCAAAGACCTGTTCCCCCGGTTTCAGACCATGCGCGGCAAGCAAGTGCACCGCCGCTTCGGCTGGGACACCCACGGCCTGCCGGCTGAGCTCGAGGCTGAACGTAAGCTCGGCATTACCGACAAGAGCCAGATCGAAGAGATGGGCCTCGCTGCCTTCAACGCCGTCGCCCGCGAGTCGGTGCTCGAATACACCAAGGACTGGGAAGAGTACGTCACCCGGCAGGCCCGCTGGGTCGACTTCGAGAACGACTACAAGACCCTCGACATCACCTTCATGGAATCGGTGATCTGGGCCTTCAAGCAGCTGCACACCAAGGGCCTCGCCTACGAGGGTTACCGGGTGCTGCCCTACTGCTGGCGAGACGAGACCCCGCTCTCCAACCACGAGCTGCGTATGGACGACGACGTCTACAAGATGCGCCAGGACCAGACCGTCACGGTCACGTTCCCGCTGATCGGCACGAAGGCCGAAGCCCTCGGCCTGACCGCGGTGCGTGCCCTGGCCTGGACCACCACCCCGTGGACCCTGCCGTCCAACATGGCCCTCGCCGTCGGCCCCGACATCACCTATGCCATCGTTCCGGCCGGCCCGAACGGCACGCCGGACGCCGAGGTGCTGCGGGAGGCCGCCGATGCCACGGCAGAAGTACTCGGCGCCGAATACCTGATCGCCATCGACCTGGTCGGCAACTATGCCAAGGACCTGGGCTATGAGTCGGCGGCGGACGCCGTCGCATCCGTTTCGCGCACTGTTACCGGGACCGAGCTCGCCGGTGTCGGCTATGACCGCCTGTTCGACTACTACGCCGACACCGCAGTCTGGGGCAGCGAGCAGGCCTGGCGTTTCGTCGTCGCCGACTACGTCACCACGAGCGACGGTACCGGCATCGTGCATCAGGCTCCCGCCTACGGCGAGGAGGACCAGAAGGTCTGCGAGGCCGCCGGAATCCCGGTCATTCTCTCCCTCGACGACGGGGGAAAGTTTCTCAGCGACATTTCCGAGGTGGCCGGCCAGCTCTGGAGCGACGCCAACAAGCCGCTCACCGCGCTGCTCAAGGCCAACGGCCGGCTGTTGCGCCAGGCCAGCTACGAGCACTCTTACCCGCACTGCTGGCGCTGCCGCAACCCGCTCATCTATAAGGCCGTGTCGAGCTGGTTCGTGCGCGTCACCGACTTTCGCCCGCGCATGGTCGAGCTCAACCAAGAGGTGAACTGGGTTCCGGAGAACGTCAAAGACGGCCAGTTCGGCAAGTGGATCGGCAACGCCCGCGACTGGTCGATCAGCCGCAACCGCTACTGGGGTTCCCCGATTCCGGTCTGGAAAAGCGACAACCCCGATTACCCCAGAACGGATGTCTACGGCTCGCTTGACGAGTTGGAAGCCGATTTCGGGGTGCGCCCGAGCGACCTGCACCGCCCGTACATCGACGAACTCACCCGACCGAACCCCGACGATCCCACCGGCCAGTCCACCATGCGCCGCATCACGGACGTGCTCGACGTCTGGTTCGACTCGGGCTCCATGCCGTTCGCCCAGGTGCACTACCCGTTCGAGAACCGGGAATGGTTTGAAGCGCACAACCCGGCCGACTTCATCGTGGAGTACATCGGGCAGACCCGCGGCTGGTTCTACCTGCTGCACGTGCTCTCCACCGCCCTGTTCGACCGGCCGGCGTTCAAGAACGTGGTCAGTCACGGCATCGTGCTCGGCAACGATGGCCAGAAGATGAGCAAGTCGCTGCGCAACTACCCCGACGTCAACGAGGTCTTCGACCGCGATGGCGCCGACGCCATGCGCTGGTTCCTGATGAGCTCACCGGTGCTGCGCGGCGGCAACCTCGTCGTCACCGAGGAGGGAATTCGTGAGGGTGCCCGCCAGGTCATGCTGCCGCTGTGGAGCACCTGGTACTTCTTCTCCCTCTATGCCAACGCGTCTGCGTCCACTGACACCGCCGGTGCCGCCGGCTACGACGCCACCTGGCGTACCGACTCGACCGACGTGCTCGACCGCTACCTGCTCGCCAAGACCCGCGATCTCATCGTCGGCGTCACGAGCGACCTCGAAGCCCTCGACAGCACGGTCGCCGCCGCCCGCCTGCGCGACTTCGCCGACGTGCTCACCAACTGGTACGTACGCCGGTCCCGCGACCGGTTCTGGGGCGGCGCCGCTGCCGGTGCCACCTCGCACGAAGCCTTCGACACCCTTTACACCGTGCTGGAAACCGTCTGCCGGGTCACGGCTCCGCTGCTGCCGCTCGTCACCGAACGCATCTGGCAGGGCCTGACCGGCGGCCGCAGCGTGCACCTCGAAGACTGGCCCGATGCCGCCCTGTTCCCTGCCGACGAAGAACTCGTCACCGCGATGGACCAGGTGCGCCTGATCAGTAGCACCGTGCTGTCGCTGCGCAAACAGGCCGGCCTGCGCGTGCGTCTGCCGCTAACCAACCTCACCGTCGTCACCGGAAACACGTCCGCTCTCGCTGCGTTCGTCGGCATCCTCCGCGACGAACTCAACGTGAAAACGGTCACCCTGATCGAGCTCGAAGATGACAGTGCCGCCGCGTACGGCGTCACCAGCAAACTCGTCGTCAACGCCCGCGCCGCCGGTCCCCGCCTCGGCAAGCAGGTGCAGCAGGTGATCAAGGCCGCTCGCGCCGGCGACTGGAGTGAGACCGACGGCATCGTGACGGCCGGCGGCATCGCCCTCGAGCCGAGGGAATTCGAACTGACCCTCGAAGCGAACAACGAGGCGGGTGACGGCAGCACCGCGCTGGCGTTATTGCCCGGCGGCGGGTTCGCCCTGCTCGCCACCAGCACCACGCCCGAACTCGAGGCCGAGGGCTTTGCCCGCGACCTCATTCGCGCCGTGCAGGACACCCGCAAATCGGCCGGTTTTCAGGTGAGCGACCGCATCCGTCTCGATCTGCTGTTTCAGAATGAAGCGGATGCCGAGTCCTTCGACCTGGCCCTCGGGGTGAACATCGCGGACGAAACCCTCGCCACGACGTTCAGCACCCATCGCCCGTCGCAGGGCGAATTCTCCGCCGACCTGCCGTCCGAGTGGCTCGAAGCGCGCGTCGGCGCGCCGGTCGAACACTACGTGCGCTTTGAAGCCGACCACTATGTCAATTTGGGCGCCGTCATTGTTGCCGTCGCACGCGTGAATGGAGCCATCCTTGTCTGACACCGACGCCCCTGCTGAGGGCACGCCCGACGACGACACTGCCGGCTGGAAGAACATCACCGGTCGCGGTGATGATGAGGAGCCGATGAACCAGCCGGCTCCGCTCGATTCTTTTCGTGAAGCCGGCGACGCCGTCTTCGCCGACCTGCTGCTGCGGGTGGGCGAGGCCCAGCCGCAGCCGCGTCTCGCACCGACGCGTCGGGCGCTGGAATTCCTCGGCGACCCGCAGACGTCGTATCCGATCATTCACATCGCCGGCACTAACGGCAAGACCAGCACGAGTCGTATGGTCGAGAGCATCGTGCGCGCCTACGGTCTGCGCACCGGCCTGCTGACCAGTCCGCACCTGGTCCGGCTGAACGAGCGCATCGTCATCGATGGCGAACCGATCAGCGACCAGATCCTCGCCGCGAACTGGACCGACATCCAGCCTTACCTGCAGCTGGTCGACGGCGAGCTTGAAGCCGCCGGCGAAGCGCCGCTGACCTTCTTCGAGGCGCTGACCGTGCTGGCCTTCGCCTGCTTCGCTGACGCGCCGGTGGATGTCGCCGTGATCGAGGTCGGCATGGGCGGCGAGTGGGATTCCACCAACGTCGCCGACGGCCAGGTCGCCGTCTTCACCCCGATCGCCCTCGATCACACGCTGCGCCTGGGCAATACCGTCGCCGAGATTGCCCGCACCAAGAGCGGAATCATCAAGCCGGCGGCATCCGTGGTCTCGGCGGCGCAGAGCGCTGAGGTGCAGGCCGAACTTAATCGCGCAGCGCAACTGACCGAGTCAACGCTGGCCCTCGAGAATGAGGGCTTCGAACTGCTCTCGAGCACCGTCGCCGTCGGCGGGCAGGTCATCTCGGTGCGCGGCCTGGCCGGCACCTACAGCGAACTGTTCCTGCCGCTCTACGGCACCCACCAGGCGCAGAATGCCACCGTGGCCATTGCCGCCGTCGAATCGTTTCTCGGCGCCGGCAGCCAGGCCCTCGCCAGCGATCTCCTCGCCGAGGGCCTCGCGACGGCGACGTCTCCCGGCCGCTTGCAGCTTGTCGGAATCGAACCGACCGTGCTCGTGGACGCCGCGCACAACCCGCACGGTGCCACAGCCCTCGCAACAGCCCTCGAGGCGTACTTCGACTTCGACGAAATCGCCGTGGTCGTGGGAATTCTGGCCGAGAAAGACGCGCAGGGAATCATCGCTGCGCTCGCGCCGCAGGTCGACCGCTTCTACGTGACCGAGCCGCACTCGGAGCGGGCTGTGCGCATGGACGACCTCGCCGACAACATTGCCGAGTGGACCAGCGACCAGATCACCTTCCGCTTCGATGACCTGGCCGGTGCCCTGGAGAGCGCCCGTGAATGGGCCGCCGAGGCGCCCAAGCGTGCTGTGCTCGTCACCGGATCGATCGTGCTAGTCGGCGACGCGATCACCCTCGCCGCCGCCGGTGAGTGGATGGAGAAGTGAGCGGTCCGCGCTCGGTCAAGCGGTCGCTCGCGACGATTCTGCTCGGTTTCGAGACCATCGTCGTCTTTCTGGGCGGCGTCGTCACCCTGGGGCTGGTGTCCGTGGCGACCGAGCCCGGCCCGGTCGCACCGCTCGGCGTGATCATCGGCGGCGTGCTGCTCTGTGCGGCCATGGTCGCCCTGATCCCACTGCTCCGCTACCGCTGGTCGTACCCGATCGGCTGGGCGCTGCAGGCGATCATTATCGCCACCGGGTTCGTCACCCCGGCCATGTTTTTTGTCGGCGCCCTGTTTGCCGCCATGTGGACCTACTGCATGGTCACCGGCTCCCGAATAGATCACACGCATCCAGATCAACACAAGGAGATTGAATGAACACCCCGATTGAAGAAACCCTCGTTTTGGTCAAGCCCGACGGCGTTGCCCGCAACCTGACCGGCGAAATTTTGCGGCGCATCGAGGCCAAGGGGTACTCCCTGGTCGACGTGAAGCTCGTCGAACCCGACCGCTCACTGCTCGCCGCGCACTACGCCGAGCACGCGGGCAAGCCCTTCTACGAGCCCCTCGTCGAATTCATGGAGAGCGGCCCCATCGTCGCGTTCCGCGTTGCCGGCAATCGGGTCATCGAAGGCTTTCGCGCCCTGGCCGGAACCACAGACCCCACGACCGCCGCTCCGGGCACCATCCGTGGTGACCTTGGCCGCGACTGGGGTTCCAAGGTGCAGCAGAACCTCGTGCACGGCTCCGATTCGCCCGAATCCGCCGCGCGTGAACTCGCGCTCTGGTTCGACTAGGCACCATCTAAAAGGACCCCGTCTCGAGAAGACGGGGGCCTTTTCTGGTTATCGTTACAGGCGGTTCAGCACGTCCATATTGACCTGGGCAACGATGAAGAACACGATGTAGCAGACGATCGTGATGACGAACATCCACGAATAAGCCCCAGCAGCCGCGCGGCGAACGGATGCCCCACCCGGCAGATTGCCGACCTTGAAGTTGTACAGCGTCACGGCTAAAAAGACCGGAATGGTCACCGCCCAGGTGGCCATGCACCAGGGGCACAACACATCGAGCACGAAGATGCTCTGCCCGATCAGCCAGATCACAAACACGATCGCACCGAGCACACCGACGTTGAAGCCGACCCAGAACCAGCGCGCAAACCGGGCGCCGGCCAGAATGGCCATGCCGATCGTGATCACGACGCTCCAGGCGGCGAGCCCGATCAGCGGGTTCGGAAAACCGAAAACGGCGCCCTGTGGCGAGGACAGATTCGTCGCGCAGCCAATCAACACACTGAAGCTGCAGCTGAGCTGCGCATTGGGATCCTCCAGCAGGTGGATCTTGTCCAGCGTGAGGGCGAATGCGGCGGCAAACGCGATGATTCCGGCGATGATCAGGAAAAAGGCCAGCCCCGTTGGACGGTGATAACGCTCTGTCTGCGGCACTCTTGTGATTATGCCACCCGCACGGCGTGGCTTAGTGCGATTGCATGCGATAATCGTTGGTAGTCGTTGAGCCGCGCTCAAGCAGACGCCACAGTGCTTAACGAGTACAGAGCTTAATGGGCAAAAGTCGCCCAGTAGAAGGGTCCCACGACCCGCAGTATTAGCAGCCAGAGCACAGGTCCCCGAATTTACACCGGGGGTCAAAGCCGGGTGCAGCAGTAAAAGATTCGCGGGGATTTCACGCAGGTGGAGACCTCGCACGAGAGAGTAACCGGTGGATGGCGCGGTCATTCACAGCGGTCAAGGAGCGCACCAGCGATGGTGGAAGACAACGAAAACAAAAAACGCAAGAGCCTGTTCGGCACTCGCAAGTCAACCCGGAAGACGCCGGTCACTGTGCCGACCGTTGCGCCAGCAGCCGAAGCGTCCGCCATCGAAGCGCCCGCAATGCCGCCGGAGCCTCCGATTAACAAGGTGACCATCGCCGAGTACAACAACGTCACCGGAGCGCAGCAGATGACCGACTCCACGCCAGAGCGCGCCAAGACGACGGACGACCAGAAGGACGGTCAGGCCCAGGCCCAGGTTCGCCCGTCGTTCTCCCTGTTGTTTCAGGCGCCGGAGATTCTGCCGTTGCCGGCGCGCACCGGCATCCGCTCGTCGCAGCAGCAATCGCAGCAGGGACTGCACGAGCTGGATGACGACGAGGAAGAAGAGTCCACGACGGTTCGTCGTCGGGCCCGTCGTCGCACCGGCGACGAGAACCGTTCGGGTACCGACGACCCCGCCAACACCGTGGTCAAGGTGCGCGCCCCGCGCGAACCCGAACTCATCACCGAACCCCAGCGCATCAAGGGCTCGACCCGGCTCGAAGCGAAGAAGCAGCGTCGTCGCGACGGCCGCGATGCCGGACGTCGTCGCCCGGTGATCACGGAGGCCGAGTTCCTCGCCCGTCGTGAGTCCGTCGACCGCCTCATGGTCGTGCGCGCCAAGCACAACAAGATCCAGATTGGCGTGCTCGAGGACGGCGTGCTGGTCGAGCACTACGTCGCCAAGAACCAGGACGCCTCGCTCATCGGCAACGTTTACCTCGGCCGGGTGCAGAACGTGCTCCCCAGCATGGAAGCCGCCTTCGTCGACATCGGACGCGGCCGCAACGCCGTGCTCTACTCCGGTGAAGTCGACTGGGACGCCGCCGCCGAGAACTCCGGCACCAGCAACCAGGCCCGCCGCATCGAGCTCGCGCTCAAGCCCGGCGACAAGGTGCTCGTGCAGGTCACCAAAGACCCGATCGGCCACAAGGGTGCCCGCCTCACCAGCCAAGTTTCGCTACCCGGCCGCTACCTGGTCTACGTGCCCAACGGGTCGATGAACGGCATCAGCCGTAAGCTTCCCGACACCGAGCGGGCCCGCCTGAAGAAGATCCTCAAGGAGGTTCTGCCCGACAACGTCGGCGTCATCGTGCGCACCGCCGCCGAGGGCGCCACCGACGAGCAGCTCACCGTCGACGTCAACCGGCTGCGCCTGCAGTGGGCGAACATCGCAGAGCAGGTCGAGTCGGCGCAGGCGCCCGCCGAGCTGCACAGCGAGCCCGACCTGTTGGTCAAGATCGTGCGTGACGTCTTCAACGAAGATTTCCAGCGGATGGTCGTGGCCGGCCCCGACGTGCGCTCGACGATTGAGAACTACCTCAGTCAAGTCGCCCCCGACCTGCTCGAGCGCGTGGAAACCCACGAGGGCGAGGTCGACGCCTTCGACGAGTACCGCATCTCGGAGCAGATCGAAAAGGCCCTCGACCGCAAGGTCTGGCTGCCGTCCGGTGGATCCCTCGTGATCGACCGCACCGAAGCCATGACCGTCGTTGACGTCAACACCGGCAAGTTCGTCGGCAGCGGCGGCAACCTCGAAGAGACCGTCACCAAGAACAACCTCGAAGCGGCCGAAGAGATTGTGCGCCAGCTGCGCCTGCGCGACATCGGCGGCATCATCGTCGTCGACTTCATCGACATGGTGCTCGAAAGCAACCGCGACCTCGTGTCGCGTCGCTTGATCGAATGCCTCAGCCGGGATCGCACCAAGCACCAGGTGGCCGAGGTCACCTCGCTCGGACTCGTGCAGATGACCCGCAAGAAGCTGGGCCTCGGGCTGCTCGAATCGTTCAGCGAGAACTGTGAGGCCTGCGCTGGCCGCGGCATCATCGTGCACCACGACCCGGTCATCAAGCACCGCCAGACGGCGCAGCCGCCGCAGGAACGACGCCCGCGCACCAAGAGCGGAAGCAACGGGGGCACGAGCAACGGTGACAACGCGCACAACTCCGGCCAGCGTGACGGCTCCAACCGCGACCAGCACGCGGGTTCCAACTCGTCGTCCGACGCTCCCAAGAGCGGGGCGGGCACGCACGGCATAACCGAAGACGCCAAGCATGCCCTCGCATTGATCGCCGCCCGCACCATCACCCGCACCGGTTCCATCGCCATCGTGACCGCACCGGATGCTCCGGCACCTGCGGTCTCGCAGGCCGGTACCGCGCAGGCCGGTACCGCGCAGGCCGGAGTCCAACCGGAAGCAGCGGATCAGTCGACAGCCGAGCCAGTCAGCACGGAACCGGGCGACCCGACGACGGGCACCGAGCGTTCGCGTGGTCGCCAGTCGCGCTCGCGCGGCCAGGGTGGGCGCGGCCAGCAGTCGCGATCCGAACAGGCCCGCGCCCGCCAGGCGGAGCAGGCCAGCACCGCTCAGGCCAGCACCGCTCAGGCCAGCACTGCACCGGCGAACACCGTGCCGGCCGAGCCAGCGGCATCCGCTGCCCCGGCCGCTGAGACAGCACCCGCGGCAACAGTCGAGCCGGCAGTCGAGTCGGTCGCCACGGAAGCAGCACCCCGCACCCGTGGCGGTCGCAGCAACCTGGCAGCCGGTGCGCCGGCCGTGCAGTCACCCGCGCCCGAGCAGTCGGAATCCGTCGAAATTCTTGACATCCCGGTTCAGAAGTCCACCCGCAATACGCGGCGCCCCAGCAAGCAGGTCACCGACCAGCTGTTGGACTCCGTGCTCGATTCCCTGCCAGAACCGAAACTGCCCGGTCAGGGACGCGCGCGCAGCCGTCGCGTCACAACCGCTGGTGGTGCCGCCGGCCAGGCCATTCTGACCGCGACCGGAACGGTTCCGGTCGCGTCCGCCGCCTCTGCCACCAGCCAGCCGCCGCACGGCGAGTAGGCGCGAGCAGCGAGTTGGGCGACGACGTAATCGGCGGGCGGCTTCCGCTCCTGCGGCGATGGCCTCTCGGCCTCACCGCAGGGGTGTTGGTGGTGCTCGCCGTTTTCGTCGTGCGGGCCCTGTCGCCGGCTTTCGTCGACGAGCAGCTCACCGACTGGCAGCTGCCCGACCGGGTACAGGACACCCTCACTCTCGCCATTAGCGTCATCATCGAGTCGGTGCCCTTCGTTTTTCTGGGCATTCTGCTGTCCGCGGTCGTGCAGGTCTGGCTGCCGCACGGCGTGCTGGCCCGGCACCTGCCGCGCAATCCGATTTTGCGGCGGGCATCCATTTCTCTCCTCGGCATGTTCTTTCCGGTCTGCGAGTGCGGCAACGTTCCGCTCGCGCGCGGATTCATGGTGGGAGGCTTCACTGTCTCCGAATCGATCACATTTCTGCTCGCCGCGCCTATTTTGAATCCGATCACCATCATCACCACGCACCAGGCCTTCGGCTGGGACGGCCACATCCTGGTCGCCCGGCTGCTCGGCGGGTTTCTGATCGCTAACGTCGTCGGCTGGCTGTTCAGCAAGCACCCAGACCCCCAAAGCCTGCTGACGACGAGGTTCGCTGCCGCCTGCGCGGTTGGTTCGACCAGCGGCCACGGCGGTGCAGGCCACGATCATGAGCACGGCCGTGAGAGCCGGTTCAGCCGCACCACCGAGATTTTCATTCGCGAGACTTCGGTCATCATGCCGGCCCTGTTCATCGGATCGGCCGTGGCCGCCCTCACCCAGGTGTTCGTGCCGCGCTCGGTGCTGCTGGCCCTCGGCAGCAACCCGGTCTGGTCCGTGCTGGCCATGATGGCCCTGGCCTTCATCGTGGCGGTCTGTTCCAACGTCGATGCCTTCTTCGTACTGTCCTTTGGTAGCACTTTTCTTCCCGGCGGTATCGTGGCGTTCCTCGTGTTCGGCGCCCTGATCGACGTCAAGATGCTCGCCCTTATGCGCACGACTTTCACGAGTCGCACGCTCCTGCACATCACAGTGGTGGTGGGGTTGATGAGCGCGGCGCTCGGATTGCTGGTGAACTATGTTGCGTAGGAACGGTTCGGCGCTCCGCTACTGGGCTGAGCGCTGGCAGGGAGTTTTGCTCAGCCTCGTCGTCGTCGTGGCGACCCTGTGGCTCGGCCTGAGCGGTCAGCTCGGGCTGTATATCCACCCGCGCTACTTCGTCTTCACGATCGCCATGGCGGTCGTCGGGCTCGTGCTGGTGAGCGCCGGTTTCGCGCGCCGCCGCCACTTCGCGGTGGAACGTACCGGCTGGGTGGAAACGACCCTGACCGGTGTGGGGGTCGTGCTGCTGCTCGTCATGGGTGTCGCCATTGTCGTGTTGCCGCCGACCACACTGACGAGCGCGACTGCTACCCAGCGCGAGGTAAACTCCGGCGGACTCGGCACCGACGAGGATGCCGAGCAGGCGGCTGCACTCATCGGCACGGGTGATTTCGAGAAGCTGAGCGTACGGGAATGGGTCTCCCTGCTCGCGCAATCCTCCGACCCAGCCTTTTACTCCGATAAGACCGCGCAGGTCACCGGGTTTGTGACCCCCGATGCCGGCGACCCGGAGAACGTGTTCTACGTCGCCCGGTTCGTCGTGACGTGCTGCGCCGTCGACGCCCAGCCAATTGGCGTCCCGGTCTATCTGCCCGGCTGGCAGGCCGAGTACGAGGTCGATGACTGGGTGCAGGTCACCGGTCGGTTCGAGGTGAGCGCGAGCGCAGCGGCGAGCGACCCGCTCGCGATTACCCCGGTCGAAATTCTTCCCGTCGATCAGCCGAATGATCCCTATGTCTATTGAGCAGGCTACGCAGCAGCAGCCAGCACTGCGTCCGTTTCGTCGCGCACTCTGGCTGCTCGTTGGCGGTCTGGTCGTGGCCTGTTTCGCCCTTGTCGCCGTGAACCTGATTAGTGGTCCCCGGCTCACCTCCGTCGACGTCGACACGACCGCTGTGGTTTCCGCCGCCAACCAGCGCCTGGTTATCGCGACCAATCGTCAGCTCGTCGAGGTCACGCCGGACCAGGTGGATATCGCGCCCGCCACGGACTTCCAGGTGACGACGAGCGGTAACTCCGTCGTGATCTCCTTTCCCCAGCCGCTCGCCTACAACACCGACTACGCCGTCTCCGTGCGGGGTGTTACCGGGGCAGCCGTTGACCGCCAGTCGTCCTTCAGTACGGAGTTCAGCACCTCCGAACCGTCGTTGTACTACCTCAGCCGGGCCGCCCCTTCGGTCGGTGCCGACGCGCGGGCCCTCGACCGGATCCTTCGCACCACGGTCGGTTCGACTGAAACAAGCGTTGCCTTTGCCGCCGCGAATATTCAGGAGTTCGTGCCGATGGGCACGGAGCTGGCCGTCGTTACGGTCAACGACGACCTGGCCAACGCGCTCTACCGGGTCGACGCCGACGGCAGCGCCGAGGTGCTCAACCTGCCCGGAGTTGGCATCGTGCACGCCTTGCAGGCCGCTCCCGGCCAGTCCCTGGTCGGCTTTCGATTCACCAGCGCAGCGAATGCCGCGGGCCCCCGCTACGACAATGTGCTGTTCATCCTCGACCTGCGCACCAACGCGTCCACTCCGGTGGCCGATCTGAACGGTGACCCACTCAGCGTCACTACTTGGGGATTCATGGCGAATCGTGCCGATATCGTCGCGCAGCAATACGACTCGACCATGCTGCTGATCAACCCGATCGACCAGTCCGGCGGCAACCCGCTCGAGAACGAACCAGAGCTCGACCCGCCGGTACCGCTCGGCCAATTTGCCAACCTCACCGCCTTTGCCCCCGACGGGGTGCGCATCGCCGTCTCCGACCGCGATGGCCAATACGTGCTCGATCTCTCGCGGGGCACTGAGTCGGCGATTGTGCCGCAGAGCGTGGAAGGCACCACGCGGTACACGGCCGAGCTCAAGTTTCTGGCCGGGGGAGACGGGGATACGGAGACCGACCGGTACGTGCAGAGGGTGGCCGAGTTTGATCCGGCGACCGGTGCCGTGCGGCAGTACCTGTCCCTCGTTGCGGGGGGTGAGGCGCGCACGGTCTACGCGCCGGCATCCGCTTTGGAAACCATCATCGGCTTCGAGATCTCACCCAACGACCAGTACTTGGCGGTGCAGGTGGTGCCCAATCGAGACAGCGAACTCTCCGACGGCTACCCGGAGAATGCCCAGGCGACGGATGCGACGACCCTGTTTGTGAACGTGGCGACCGGTGAGCTGCGCCGCAGCGTGCTCGGTTTCGACGCCACCTGGCGGTAGTTGCCGGGTGGCCAACGCCCCGGCTACAGCCCGCGGCGCTTTCGAGCGGTCACCCGCAGGCCACTGGCGCGCAACCGCACGATCATCTCGCGAAAGGTGACCGGGAGAGCGCCGGCGGCCACCAGCTCGTGGTAGTTGGCTTCCGGCACGTCGTAGTGATCCAGGTCGAATCCGCGCCGCGGAAGGCCGGCGGCAGCGGCGAAGGCGTGTAATTCGTCAAGATTCAAGTCGCTCACGAGGTGTGCCCACACCGTTCCGTGCGCCGGCCAGCTAGGCTGGTCGATAAGTATTGCCATGATCGAAGTCTACGAGCCGCACCGTGTTTCAGATGTGGTTCAGACACGCCGCGCCGTTGGTTTGACCGCGGGTAGCGAATCAGGTAAAGTCAACCCTTGGTGTGCGTTAGGCAAAATCAACGCAAATGCCAAGGTTTTCTGAGTGTGCGCAGCCAGCCGGTTCGTACGCTGCAGTCAATTACAGCAGTCAATTCACACTAGTGAATTTTCAGATTCGGAGCCTTGGGCTCCCCAGAGATTGGTACGTAAAGTGGTTTACGCAGTTGTGCGCGCCGGAGGGCGGCAGGAGAAGGTAGAGGTCGGTACCATCGTGACGATGGACCGAATCAAGGCTGACAAGGACGGCAACGTCGAGCTGGCCGCCGTGCTTCTCGTCGACGGCGACAAGATCACCTCTGACGGGGCGTCGCTGGCCAAGATCAAGGTCACCGCTGAGGTTTTGAACAACCTTCGCGGTCCGAAGATCGTCATCCAGAAGTTCAAGAACAAGACCGGGTACAAGAAGCGTCAGGGGCACCGTCAGGAGCTCACTCGCGTTCAGGTTACCGGCATCGCCTAGGCCTGAGGAGATAGACAGATGGCACATAAAAAAGGTGCGAGTTCCACTCGCAACGGTCGTGACTCGAACGCTCAGCGCCTCGGCGTGAAGCGCTTCGGTGGTCAGGTTGTCGGCGCGGGCGAGATCATCGTTCGTCAGCGCGGCACGCACTTCCACCCCGGCGTCAACGTCGGCCGTGGTGGCGACGACACGCTCTTCGCCCTGGCAGCCGGCTCCGTGCAGTTCGGTGCCAAGGGTGGCCGCAAGGTCATCAACATCGTGGTGGCAGCCGAGTAGGTTTTCACAGTACGGTGCTTTTCAGCACATCGTCAGGGCGGGCTTCGGTCCGCCCTGACGTGTTTCTCCGCGGTGTTGATCAAACACAGCACCGATTTACCGCAGCACCGATTTACCGCACAACGTTTCATAGCACCTTTGTTTTGAAGCATTTCTTGCGCCACCTGAAAGGGGCACTCCATGGCCACATTCGTTGACCACGTGACGCTGCATTTACGAGCGGGCAATGGAGGAAACGGATGCGTTTCGGTCAAGCGCGAGAAGTTCAAACCCCTCGCCGGCCCCGACGGCGGCAACGGCGGCGGCGGCGGAGACCTCGTGCTCGTGGCCGATCCGAGCACGACCACCCTGCTCGGCTACCACCGCTCACCGCACCGCAGCTCCGACAATGGCGGCCCCGGCATGGGTGACCACCGCAACGGGCACAACGGCGACCTGCGTGAGCTCATGGTGCCCATCGGTACCGTCGTCAAGGACATCGAGGGCAACGAGCTGCTCGATATGAATGAACCCGGGCTGCGCCTCGTCGTCGCGCCCGGCGGTCAGGGCGGGCTCGGTAACGCTGCCCTCGCTTCGACCAAGCGCAAGGCCCCCGGCTTCGCCCTGCTCGGCACGCTCGGCTGGGAAGGCGACGTTTACCTTGAGCTCAAGACGGTAGCGGATGTCGCGCTCGTTGGATATCCCTCCGCCGGCAAATCCAGCCTCATCGCCGCCATGAGCGCGGCTCGGCCCAAGATTGCCGACTACCCGTTCACCACGCTGCACCCCAACCTTGGCGTCGTCGAATCCGGCGAGTCGCGCTATACCATCGCCGACGTACCCGGACTGATCGAGGGTGCGAGCGAGGGAAAGGGCCTCGGCCTGGAGTTCCTGCGCCATGTCGAGCGCTGTACCGCCCTGCTGCACGTGCTCGACTGTGCCACCCTTGAGCCCGGCCGTGACCCGATCAGCGACCTCGACGTCATCCTCGGCGAACTGGACGCCTACCCGGTGCCCGAGGGCCAGAAGCCGCTGCTGCAGCGCTCCCAGCTCATCGCCCTGAACAAGATCGACGTACCGGAAGGCCGCGAACTTGCCGCCTTCGTCAAGGCCGACCTCGAAGCCCGCGGCTACCGCGTCTTCGAGATCTCCACCGTCACCCACGAGGGCCTCAAGCAGCTCAACTATGCCCTCGCCGAGGTCGTCGAACAGGGCCGCGTCGAGGCAGCTGCAGCCGAAGCGAAGAAGCCGCGCATCATCATCCGTCCCAAGGCCGTCGACGAGGGTGGCTTCGTCATCAAGGTCGAGGGTGGCACCTTCGGCAACATCTACCGCATCCTCGGCACCAAGCCGGAACGCTGGATCCAGCAGACCGACTTCACCAACGACGAGGCCGTCGGCTTCCTCGCCGACCGACTCGCCAAACTCGGTATCGAGAACGAACTGTACAAGTCGGGTGCCATCGCCGGCTCGACCGTCATCATCGGCCCGGGCCATGGTGTCGTCTTCGACTGGGAGCCCACGCTCACCTCGACCGCCGAACTCATCACGGCTCCCCGCGGAACAGACGCCCGCCTTGACGAGCCCAAACGTCGTACCAGTAACGAACGCCGCGAGGAGTACTTCGGCAGGATGGATGCCAAGTCATCGGCCCGCGCCGAACTCATTCGTGAGCGCGAAGCCGGAATGTGGCAGACCGGTGAAGAGGAATACAACGAGGACGTGCGCCTCGCCGACGTCACGGTGGCTGCGGACGGCAGCGTCGCCCCGGTCGACACTGAGGTCGAGGTCGAGGTCGAGGTCGAGGTCGAGGTCGAGGTCGAAACAAACGTCGACGCCGACAGCGAGAACGACACAACGGAAGAAGTACAGAAGTGAGTGGCTTAGCTAGAGAAAATGTAGCGAGCGCGAAACGGGTCGTCGTGAAGGTCGGCTCGTCGTCGATCAGCGGCGACAACTCCGACCAGATCACCCTACTGGTCGACGCTCTGGCCGAGTCTTACGGTCGCGGCACCGAGGTCGTGCTCATCTCCTCCGGCGCGGTTGCCACCGGCATGCCATTCCTGAACCTGGAAGAACGTCCGAGTGACGTCGCCACCCAGCAGGCGGCTGCCGCCGTCGGTCAGAACGTGCTCATCTTTCGATACCAGGAGAGCCTGGACCGGTACGGCATCGCCGCCGGCACGGTGCTGCTGACCGAGGGCGACGCCCTCAAGGAGCCGCACCGCAGCAATACCCGGCGCGCGCTCGAGCGTCTGCTCGACCTGCGCATCCTGCCCGTCGTCAACGAGAACGACACCGTCGCCGTGTACGGCCTGCGCTTTGGAAGCAACGACCGTCTCGCCGCACTCGTTGCCACGCTCATCCACGCGGACCTGCTCATCATGCTCAGCGACGTTGACGCGCTCTACACCAAGCCGCCGCACCTGCCCGGCGCCGAGAAGCTCGATTTCATCGCGGCGGATGATCCGCTCGACGGTTTCGAGTTCAGCTCTAGTGGAGCGACCGGGGTCGGTACCGGGGGAGCGAGCACGAAGGTCGTCGCGGCCCGCCTCGCGACCAAGGCCGGAACCGCCGTTCTGGTCACCTCGACCGAATTGGCCGCTGCAGCCCTGCGCGGCGAGCACGTCGGCACCTGGTTCGAGCCGACGGCCAGCGAAGAGCGTCGCGCCCTACTCTGAGCCGGATCGGGTCTGAGCCGGATCGGGAGCCCGACCCGGCTGCGCTAAACTGCCTCTGGTCGCTTCCGTTGCGTCCGTAATTCTCGCCGGAGGACCAGTTACATGTGCGGTTGCAGTCCGTTGATACGTGCACTATTCATGGTTTCCGAGTGAGGGCCCGCTCGCAGGAACTTGTTCGTTCGGCGGCGCGCATCGTCGTCAAAGTGGGTTCCTCGTCGATCAGCGGCGAGAATTCCGGGCAGATCGCACCGCTCGTTGATGCCCTCGCCGAAGCCCATGGCCGCGGCACCGAGGTCATCCTGGTGTCGTCGGGTGCGATCGCCATAGGCATGCCGTACCTGAAGCTGCAGGAGCGCCCCACCGACCTGGCGACCCAGCAGGCCGCGGCATCCGTTGGTCAGAATTTGTTGATCTTTCGCTACCAGGACAGCCTCGACCGCTATGACATCGTCGCAGGGCAGGTGCTGCTCACCGCGAGCGATCTCGATAACGCAACCCACCGCGGCAATGCCCAGCGGGCGATGGAGCGCCTGATGGCGTTGCGGATCCTGCCGATCGTGAACGAAAACGACACGGTGGCGACCCACGAAATTCGATTCGGTGACAACGATCGACTCGCCGCCCTCGTAGCCATCCTGATCGACGCCGACCTGCTGGTGCTACTCAGCGACGTCGACGCGCTCTACACCTGCCCGCCGCACCTGCCCGGCGCCGAGCGCATCAGCCACGTCGCTTCCGGCGATCCACTGATCGGCATGGAATTTGGCGCGACCAAGGTCAACGGGGTGGGCACCGGGGGAGCGAGCACCAAGATCACGGCCGCCCGGATCGCCGCGCAGGCCGGAACCGCCGTGCTCGTCACCGCGACCGGACTCGTGTCCGAAGCGTTGCGCGGCGAACCGGTCGGAACCTGGTTTGAACCCTCGCCGGCACCGTCGGCCCAGCGCATCCGCTGAGAAAGTCTAAATAGTCTCTCGGCAGGCCCTCCGGTAAACTGGCGGGCATGTTGCAGTCACTGAACGATGTCGCCCAGCTCACGCCCACCCTTGAGGCCGCTCGCACCGCTTCCCTGTCGCTCGCTTCGGCACCGACAGAGGTGAAGAACACGGCGCTCAAGCTGATCGCCCAGTCTTTGCGGGAGAACGTCGCGGCCATCGTCACGGCGAACCAGATCGACCTCGATGCTGGGGCGACCAACGGCCTGACCGCCGGGCTGCTCGACCGGCTCAAGCTCGACGAGGCGCGTCTCACGGCTCTCGCTGATTCCGTCGACCAGATCGCCCTATTGACCGACCCGGTCGGCCAGGTCGTGCGCGGCAGCAGCCTGCCCAACGGCATCAAGATCAGCCAGGTGCGCGTGCCGTTCGGCGTCATCGGCGTCATCTATGAGGCCCGCCCCAACGTCACCGTCGACCTCGCCGCCCTCGCCATTAAGAGCGGCAACGCTGTCGTGCTGCGCGGTGGGTCCGCCGCCGAGAACAGCAACCGAGTTCTCATCGATCTCGTCCAGGCCGCCATCGCCGCGGCCGGGCTCAACCCCGACTCGGTGCAGACCATCGATCCCTTCGGCCGGGCCGGCGCGACCGAACTCATGAAGGCACGCGGCTTCGTCGATGTGCTCATTCCGCGCGGCAGCGCCAACCTCATTCGCACCGTCGTGACCGAGTCCCAGGTTCCCGTCATTGAAACCGGCGCCGGCGTCGTGCACATCTTCCTCGACGAAACGGCCACCAAGCAGTGGGCGATCGACATCGTGCACAACTCCAAAACGCACCGGCCCAGCGTCTGCAACGCCCTCGAAACCCTGCTCGTGCACCGCAGCGCCGCCGAACGACTTCTGCCCGACGTGCTGGCCAAGCTGGAAGCCTCCGGGGTGACGATTCACGCGGATGCCCGCACCCGCGCCCTCTACCCGTCCGCCGTCCCGGCGACCGACGATGACTGGGCCACCGAATATATGAGCCTCGACCTCTCGGTCGCGATCGTGGATTCTCTCGACGAGGCGATTGCGCACATCCGTCGCTATTCGACCGGGCACACCGAGTCGATCATTACCAACGACCTGCAGAACGCGGAGCGGTTCCTGAACGAGGTGGATTCGGCCTCGGTCATGGTCAACACCTCGACTCGGTTCACCGACGGCGGCGAGTTCGGTTTCGGCGCCGAGGTGGGCATTTCCACCCAGAAGCTGCATGCCCGCGGCCCGATGGGGTTGCCCGAGCTGACCAGCACCAAGTGGATCGTGCGCGGCACCGGACAGGTGCGCTCGTAGCTTTAGCCAGGTCACTGCTGGCTGCCGCTAGAATGGGAACGGCGGCGTGAAACGTCGCACCCATAATTTGATTTGAACAGCTCGAGCAGCGTGCTGGTCGTTGTGCCTGAATGGAGAACCGATGTCCTTTGTGACTGCTGTGCTGACCGAGGTCGAGCACATCGCCCTGCCGCTGCCCCTGATTGCCTACCCGATGGTCGCGGCCGTGTTGTTCCTCGCCCTCGGCATCGTGCTGTGGAGCTTTCGCGATGTCTCCAACCGTCACAGTGGTAAGGCCGACGCCTACGCGGCAGCGCACGGCGGACACGGCTCCAGCACCGGTGGCCACTAGAAGCCTGATCGTAACGTGACAGTTCGTCGTCCGCGCATCGGCGTGATGGGCGGTACCTTCGACCCCATCCACCATGGACACCTCGTCGCCGCGAGCGAAGTGGCGCAGAGCTTCGACCTGGACGAAGTCGTCTTCGTACCCACCGGGCAACCTTGGCAAAAAAGCGGCGTGACCGGCGGGGAGCATCGTTACCTGATGACGGTCATTGCCACCGCGTCGAATCCCCGATTCACCACCAGCCGCGTCGATATCGACCGGGTCGGGCCGACCTATACGATCGACACGCTTCGGGACCTGCACGAGGAACGACCAGACGCCGAACTGTTCTTCATCACCGGAGCGGATGCCATCACGCAGATTCTCGGGTGGAAAGACGTGCGCGAGCTGTGGCAGCTGGCCCATTTCGTCGCTGTGAGTCGCCCGGGGCATGAGCTGAGCGTTTCGGGTTTACCCAACCAGGACGTAAGCTTGTTGGAAGTTCCGGCACTGTCCATTTCGTCTACTGACTGCCGGGCACGGGTCAATCGGGGTTTCCCGGTCTGGTATCTGGTCCCCGATGGGGTCGTCCAGTACATCTCAAAGCATCATCTGTATCGGAGTGTGGCATGACGTTGGGAGAGCCTCAGCCGCTCAGCCGACGTCAGGCGCGTGAACTTGCGCGTCATCAGGAGCCCGTTCCCGTTCTTGACGTGCCCGCGCTGACCCCCGCAGCCTTACGCCCAGCTGCGCTGGCAGCCCCGGGGAGTGCCCCAGTCGCGCGGCGGTCCAGTCGCCACCACACGCCCGACCGAGCCAGCGAACCGGCCGAGTCGGCGGCATCCATTGCACCAGCGGAAACCCCGACACCCCCGTCTGCGGTTCCCGCCGTCGAGCACGCCCTCAGCCGCCGCGAACTGCGAGCCCTGCAGGCGCGTCAAAATCAATCAGAGCAAGAGGATGCCGTGCCGACGGTGTCAGCGCCGGTCGCGCGCGAGGCCGCGGTTCCCGAGGCCGAGCTGATCGAGGCCGAGCTGATGGAACCGGAGCAGATCGAATCGGAGCAGATCGAATCGGAGCGGAGTGAGCCCGCCGGTTGGACTCCGCCCGTCGGTCACTGGTCCGTTGATTCGGGCGAGCAAACGCCGGTGCACGCGCCCGAACAGTCGCTGGATGAACTGATCAATCGCGGAATCGGCGCCGGCGGCATCCCAACGACGACGAATGCGCTCATTCTGCCGTCGATTCCGCATCAGGGCCCCAGCGTGAGTCCGATCTCCAACACCGGTGAGATCATAATCACGGGATCTTTCGATCTGCCACGCAGTCTTGGCTCCACCGGGGCGCATCCCAATCTGTTTGATTCGTCCGAGATGGACCACATGATGGACCAGCTCGATGCTGACCAGCTTGGCGGCGACTCGGCACCGGTCAGTGCCAGTCGCGCAGTGAGTACGCATGCCTCGACTCGCGGCATGCTGACGCCGCCAAAGAAGCAGCGAGCGTCGCTTCCCATGGTTCTGGTCATCACGACGGCGATCCTTGCGGTCAGTGTTCTCGCTCTCTTCGTGACTGGCTACCTGTTGGGCATTTTCTAGTGCCGCTACGCGGATCGATCCCACAATTTTCTCCGACGCGTCGATGTGACTCGTTTCCCTCCGTTCCCCCCATCATCGCCGCGTGCGCATTCACGCCCCGCGGCACAATCTCAAGGATTCAGTTATGACCACGTCGCCGCACGCCCTCGAGCTGCTCAAAATTGCCGTTGCCGCCGCCGATTCGAAGGGTGGGGAAGATCTGGTTGCGCTTGACGTGTCCAATCCGCTTCCCCTGGCTGATATTTTCTTCATCGTCACCGGACGCTCCGAACGTAACGTCGTTGCCATCGCCGGTGAAATCGAAGACAAGCTAATCGAGGCCGGCCACAAGCCGCTCCGCCGTGAGGGACGCGCTGCCGGACGCTGGGTCCTCGTTGACTTCGGCGACCTGGTCGTGCACGTCTTCCACGAGGAAGAGCGCCAGTACTACGCTCTGGAGCGCCTGTGGAAGGACTGCCCGGTGATTCCGACCGGGATTCCGGCCAAAGTGGCAGCCGAAGTTGACGCGGAAGGCGACACGGAAGAGGTCGCGGAGTAGCTTCGGTTTCGCAGATCACATTCTGTGTTGTAAGCTAACAAAGTTGTTTCGGAGAGATTCGAAACGACAATCTGGGTCCGTGGCGCAGCTGGTAGCGCACCTGCATGGCATGCAGGGGGTCAGGGGTTCGAATCCCCTCGGATCCACCAGAACAAAAAAGCCCCGAGAGTGTCGGGGCTTTTTTGTGCCCTCTCCCGGTATTTTTGGAGCCGGCTAAAAAGTGTTGCAATCTTCATGACGAGTTTTTTTCGTGAGTTTCTGCGGCCGAGTGCCAGAGTTAGTCGAGTCCCCGACCTGGCTGGGCAAGAGTGGCATCCTTGCCAGGTTCAAAGCTGCCGAAGAAATACCGCGTGGCGGGTATCGGAAAAAGTTTTGGGCAGCGATAATCTCTTAGTGGTTGATCCCACAAGCACGAATTCAATATATGCGTCCCGAATGCATCCCTCATAAATTGGAGATATACAGCATGAAGAAGACCACCGTTCAATTGTTAGACGACCTCGACGGTTCCGTTATCGAGAATGGCTCGGGGGCATCCGTTTCTTTCGCGTTTGAGGGCGACTCCTATGAGGTCGATCTGTCAGAAAAGAATCTCGCTGAGTTTCGTGCAGCCTTGAAGCCCTACGCCGACGTTGCCCGCAGAGTTGGCTATGTTCCCGCGAAAGCGCGAGCCGCCAGCGGATCAAAGTCGGATCGTGCCGAGCTTCAAGCCGTGCGGGCATGGGCCGCGGCCAATGGCATTCAGGTTTCCGACCGCGGGCGCATTGCGGCGACCGTTCGTGAGGCCTATTCACGAGCACAGGCCAACTAAGACAGGTTCTGCTTTATGCACGAGGATGTGCGGTGTCCCTGCCTGAGCGGAGACACCTATTCCGCCTGCTGCGGTCGGTTTCACGCCGGCGCGGCCGTTCCTTCCACCGCCCAGTGGTTGATGCGGTCGCGTTACAGCGCCTTTGCACTCGGTCACGCGCAGTATCTGCTGGACACCTGGCATCCGCTCACTAAGCCCAGCTCGCTCGAATTAGACCCGTCCCTCACCTGGCGTCGCCTTGACATTCTGCGGACCGAGAGCGGGGGAATGCTCGATAGCGACGGCGTCGTCGAATTCACTGCTCACTATCGCCAGGATGGTATTCCCGGGCAGCAACATGAAGTTAGCCGCTTTCAGAAGGTGACGGGGCGTTGGTATTACCTCGACGGCGAATCGGCGGGCTGACCACTCCCGGCGGCGTCTTCCCAGCCATGCGTCATAGATTGAATGCCATGTCTAACGCCCTCTCCCGCGATATCGCCACCGGCACCGATCCCCGGCATCCGGTGCGTCGCGCGTTGGGTCGGGCACGGGCCTGGGTTGATGGGCATGCTTATCTGCTCTTCGCCTATCGCCTGGCGGTTGCCCTGCTGGGCACCCTCGTCATTCTTGTGGGAGTCATTCTGATCCCCCTGCCTGGGCCGGGCTGGCTCATCGTTTTTCTGGGCCTCGCCGTGCTTGGAACGGAGTTCGCCTCGGCTCGACGGGTGGGTGCGTTCCTCAAACGGATCGTCACTCGTGCCTGGGCCTGGTGGCGCGCACGCCGTGCTCGCCGCGTTGCGAGCTCGGCGTAACCCTCGCCAGGGCGGCTGCTTCAGCGGCCGAAGGGCATGGCGGGAGCGCTGAAGAACAGTGACGCCAGAATGGCGACGTAAACGATGACGAAAATTGCCGGGGTGACGTAGCGCACGACATTCACCCACGGCGCCATGGCAATGATGCACCGGGTGAGCGCGCTGGGCGCTTCCAGGGCCCGCAGGTCGGCGATGACGGCGAGACCCTCGTTGGCGGCACTTATCTGTGCAAGGGCACCAAAAATACCCGAGGCGAGCAGGATGCCTGCCGCAGCGATGCGTACGGCCGGGTCAGCGGTTGCCAGTCCGAGTGCGAGAAAGCCGACGACAGCGGTCAGCAGAAACGTCGGGGCGGCCTGGGACACGATAATGTGTGCGCGTGCCTTGCCCCAGAAAGTTATGAGCTGGGATTCCGTCATGGTGGCTCCATTCGTTGTGGCACCGCCGACGGCGCCTGACTCCATTCTTGCGTGTTCAGCGTGTTCAGCGTGTTCAGCGAGATCATCCGTTGGATCGGACGATGAATTGGCCGAGCCGTTGGTTCGGCGAACCGCATCCACGATGGGATTCGGGCTATCGCCGACGATCCCATAAATTCGGCGCACGCCCGCCTGCAGAAGTTGGCCGATGGGTTGATCTGCGACTGACCCTCCAGCGCCGCGAGGAACTTCTCAGGGTCCCAACCAACTCCCGCTCGAGCGGAAGGCAGATATGTCGGCGGATGCCTGTAGCGTATTTTCCAAGCGCGGCCACCGTCGGGTGCTGCCGTGTCCCTCAACTCGCACCTGACCGTGTCCCACCTTCCCTTCGAGGAGTCTCATGGAAACCTGGCCCGGCACCGCCTACCCCCTCGGCGCAACCTTTGACGGGAGCGGCACCAACTTCGCCCTGTTCAGTGAGGCGGCCCAACGAGTCGAACTGTGCCTCTTTGATGAAGACGGCGGTGAGACGCGCATCGAGGTACGCGAGTCATCCGCTTATATCTGGCACTGCTATCTTCCGCTCGTGCAGCCGGGCCAGCGCTACGGCTACCGGGTGCATGGCGATTACAACCCCGCAGCGGGCAACCGGCTCAACCCGAGCAAGCTGCTGCTTGACCCCTACGCCAAGGCTACGACCGGGGCCATCGACTGGGATCCGTCGCTGTTCTCCTATGACTTCGACGACCCGGATTCCCCGAACGACGAAGACTCCGCGGCACACATGATGCTCGGCGTGGTCGTCAACCCATTCTTTGACTGGACCGGCGACCGGTCGTTGCGCACGCCATACAGCCAGTCCCTAATCTACGAGGCACACGTCAAGGGACTCACCAAGCTTCAGGAGTCCGTACCGGAGACCCAGCGGGGCACCTACGCGGGATTGGCGCATCCTTCGGTCATCGACCATCTGCAGAAATTGGGGGTGACGGCTATCGAACTCATGCCGGTGCACCAGTTCGTGAACGACGGCACCCTCATGGAGCAGGGCCTGAACAATTACTGGGGCTACAACTCGATCGGATTCTTCGCGCCGCACAACGCGTATTCCTCCACCGGTGATCTCGGTCAGCAGGTGCAGGAGTTCAAGGGCATGGTGCGCAGCCTGCACGCCGCCGGAATTGAAGTCATCCTCGACGTAGTCTACAACCACACCGCCGAGGGCAACCAAATGGGGCCTACCCTATCGTTCAAGGGCATCGACAATGAGGCCTACTACCGCCTCATGGATGACGACAAGCGCTACTATATGGACTACACGGGCACCGGCAACACCCTCAATGTTCGGCACCCGCACGTGCTGCAGCTCATCATGGATTCGCTGCGCTACTGGGTGCTCGAGATGCACGTTGACGGCTTTCGGTTCGATCTGGCCTCCGCTCTGGCCCGAGACCTGTACGAAGTTGACAAACTGTCCACCTTCTTCGAGCTTGTGCAGCAGGACCCGATCGTGTCGCAGGTCAAGCTCATCGCCGAGCCGTGGGACGTCGGCCCGGGCGGCTACCAGGTCGGTAATTTCCCCTCCCAGTGGTCGGAATGGAACGGCAAGTACCGCGACACCGTTCGAGACTTCTGGCGGGGAGAGCCCTCCACACTCGGCGAGTTCGCCTCGCGCGTGGCCGGCTCGGCCGACCTGTACGAGCACTCAGGGCGGCGCCCGATGGCCTCGATCAACTTCGTCACGGCGCACGACGGCTTCACCATCGCTGACCTCGTGTCCTACAACGAGAAACACAACGATGCCAACGGCGAAGACAACAACGACGGCGAATCGCACAACCGGTCCTGGAACTCCGGCGTCGAGGGCCCTACTGACGACCCCGAGATTCGCGGGCTGCGCGCCCGCCAGACGCGCAATTTCCTTGCCACCCTGTTGCTGTCGCAGGGGGTTCCGATGCTGTTGCACGGCGACGAACTGGGCCGCACCCAGCTTGGCAATAACAACACCTATGCGCAGGACTCCGAGCTGACCTGGGTGCACTGGGACGAAGCCGACCTGCCACTGATCGAGTTCACGGCGGCGGTCTCCCGCCTGCGCCGCGAGCACCCGACGTTCCGGCGCAGCCGGTTCTTCGACGGACGCCCGGGCAAACGGGTGGCAGGGGAGTCCCTGCCCGACATCGTCTGGCTCAACACCGACGGCGAGCCGATGGCGTCAGAAGACTGGGACGAGAATCTTGCCCGCACGGTGGCCAAGTTTCTCAATGGCAACGGAATCCGCGAACGCGACGTGCGCGGGCAAGAGGTCGTCGACGTCAATTTTCTGCTCCTGTTCAACGCGGATGCCGAGGACGTCGAATTCAAGCTGCCGCCCGATGAGTACGCCCCGGCCTGGGAGATCGTCGTCGACACCGCCGGCGAGGGGGCCGATTCCGTTGCCCGTCCGGCCGGAGCCATTCAAACGGTAGTTGGTCGGTCCCTCGTGGTTCTGCGCGCGTATCACGAACCCGAAGCTGCCCCGGATCATTCGGTGGCCGCGTCACTCGCGGGCAACACCGGGTTGATCTCCCTCCCGGGCCTGACCTGATGCCGCTGAGCACTTATCGGCTGCAGATCACGGCCGGATTCGACCTCGATGCAGCGGCCGAAATCGTGGACTACGTGCGCTCCCTCGGTGCTGGCTGGGTCTACCTGTCGCCGCTGCTGAAGGCCGAACCCGGATCGGATCACGGCTACGACGTGGTCGACCACTCGCTGGTTGACCCGGCCCGTGGCGGTGCGGCGGGGCTCGTCCGGCTTGCAACGGCAGCGCACCAGGCCGGGTGCGGCGTGCTCGTAGACATTGTGCCCAACCATATGGGGGTCGCCAGCCCGGCGCAGAACGCCTGGTGGTGGGACCTGCTGCAGAACGGTCAGCAGTCGCGTTATGCCGAGGCCTTCGACGTCGACTGGGCGTTCGGCAATGGCAAGATTCGCATTCCGGTTCTCGGCGACGATGGTTCGGATGGCCGCACGGAACTCGACCGGCTCGAGATCGTGGGCGGCGAGCTGCATTATTTTGACAACCGATTTCCCCTGGCGGCCGAAAGCAACAATGACGGTGCCAGCCCGGCCGATGTGCACTCCAGGCAACACTACGAGTTGGTGAACTGGCGTCGCGCCGACGCCGAGTTGAACTACCGCCGATTTTTCGCGGTGAACAGCCTCGCTGGTATCCGGGTCGAGGTGCCGTGGGTGTTTGAGGAATCGCACCGCGAGATCGTGCGTTGGGTGCGCGACGGCCTCGTGCAGGGATTGCGGGTCGACCACCCCGACGGGCTCGCCGATCCGGCCGGCTACCTGGAAGCCCTGCGGCGGGCCACCGACGGCTGCTACGTTCTGGTCGAGAAGATCCTGGAAGGGCGCGAAGCGCTGCCGACCAGCTGGGCGACTGCCGGCACCACCGGTTATGACGCCCTCGCCGACGTCGACCGGGTGCTCGTCGATCCGGCCGGCCAGGAGCCCCTCGATGCGCTCGAGGCCAGCCTGCAGGGCGTCGCCACCGACTGGGCCGACCTGGTCTATCGCAACAAGCGCGACGTGACCGACGGCATTCTGCGTTCCGAGGTGCTGCGAATCGCCCGACTCGTGCCGAGCGATACGGGGAACCTGGCACCGACCGCCGAGGCCCTGGCCGACCTGCTGGCCTGGTTTCCGGTCTATCGCTCGTACCTGCCCGTTGGCTCGGAGAATCTGCGCGAGGCGGCCCGCCGCTCGGCTACCCGCCGCCCGGAACTTCAATCCGAGATCGACCGGCTGCTGCCCCTGCTCGGCGACCCGGGGCATCCGGCCGCCGTGCGCTTTCAACAGACCTCGGGCATGGTCATGGCCAAGGGCGTTGAAGATCGGGCTTACTACCGGTTCAGTCGGTTGACCTCGCTCAACGAGGTCGGGGCCGATCCCGACGAGTTCGCCGTGCCGGTGGCTGAGTTTCACAAGCGGCAGCGCACGCGTCAGGCGGGTTTTCCGCACTCGATGACGACGCTGTCGACTCACGACACCAAACGCGGCGAAGACGTGCGGGCGCGCATTGCGGTGCTTGCCGAGATCCCCGCCGAGTGGGCGGAGGCGCTACACCAGCTGCGGGCAGCGCATCCGCTCGACGATGCGCCCTTCGAGAACCTGCTCTGGCAGGCGATCGTGGGCGCCTGGCCGGCCAGCCGGGAGCGGCTCGCCGCTTACGCCCTCAAGGCCGCGCGCGAAGCCGGCACGTCGACCACCTGGACCCAGCCGAACACCGGTTTCGAAGCGGCTCTCGACGACCTCGTCACAGCCGCCGTCGAGTCGGGGCCGACCCGCGATCTCCTCACCGCACTGGTTGACCGGCTGCAGCAGCCCGGGTGGAGCAATTCGCTTTCCCAGAAGCTGCTGCAGCTGACCATGCCGGGCGTCCCAGACGTCTACCAGGGCAGCGAGCTGTGGGAGACCTCGCTCGTCGACCCCGACAATCGTCGCCCGGTCGACTATGCGCTGCGCCGCGAGCTGCTGACCCGTCTGGAAAGCGGATGGCTCCCCCCGGTCGACGAGACCGGCGCCGCCAAGCTGCTGGTCACCTCCAGCGCCCTGCACCTGCGCGGCGACCGGCCAGACCTGTTCACTCGCTACCTGCCCGTACCCGCCTTCGGCCCGGCTGCTGGCCATGTCGTCGCGTTCGACCGCGGCGGAGCCATCACCGTGGCCACGCGGCTGCCGATCGGGTTGCACGAGGCCGGCGGCTGGCGCGACACGACCATTGCCGTGGCCGATCGCACCGTCGTCGATGTGTTCACGCGCCAGCGCTTTGACGGCCCGGGCCTGCGAGTCGCCGATGTGCTGGCCCGGTATCCGGTGGCGTTACTGGTGGCTGCCGACGACCGAGACCGCCCTTCCCCCCGCATCGGACGTCACACATGAACGATCAGAGATTTGAGGTCTGGGCGCCCGACGCGCAGACCGTGCAGCTGGTGTTGGGCACGCGAAGGCTGGAACTTACCGCCCGCGATGACGGTTGGTGGGAACTGCCGGCATCCGCTCGACCGGCGGTGCGCGCCGAGATCGACTACGGCTTCATCGTGGACGGGCGCGGGCCGTACGCCGACCCGCGATCACGGCGGCAGCCGGCCGGGGTGCACGCCCCGTCGCGTAGTTTCGATGCGTCCGCGCATGTCTGGCAGGATGCCGACTGGACCGGGAGGCAGCTGGCCGGCGCCGTCATCTACGAGTTACACGTGGGAACCTTCACACCAGAGGGTACGTTCGGGACGGCCGCGAGCCGGCTCGATCACCTGCAATCGATCGGCGTCGACTTCGTCGAGCTGTTGCCGGTGAATGCCTTCAACGGCACCCACAACTGGGGCTACGACGGTGTGCTCTGGTACGCCGTGCACGAGGGTTATGGCGGTCCGGCCGCGTACCAGGCCTTTGTCGATGCTTGCCACCAGCGTGGCATTGGCGTCATTCAGGATGTCGTCTACAACCACCTCGGCCCGAGCGGCAACTATCTGCCACAGTTCGGTCCCTACCTGAGCGAGGCCGCCGGTAACACCTGGGGGTCCTCGCTCAACCTCGACGGGCCGCACTCCGATCCGGTGCGCCGATACATTCTCGACAACGCACTCATGTGGCTCGGCGACTACCACGTCGACGGCCTGCGCCTCGACGCCGTGCACGCGCTGCGCGACAGCAGCGCCACCCACCTGCTCGAGCAACTCTCCGTCGAGGTCGCCGCACTCAGCGCCGAGACCGGGCGGCCACTCACCTTGATCGCCGAATCCGACCTCAACGATCCGCGCCTCATCACCCCCCGAGAGGCGAACGGCTACGGCCTCGACGCCCAGTGGAGCGACGACTTTCATCACGCCGTGCACGTCGCCCTCACCGGGGAAACCTCAGGGTACTACGCCGACTTCGAGCCGCTCGACGCCCTGGCCAAGGTGCTCACCCACGGGTTTTTTCACGACGGCACTTATTCGAGTTTTCGGGAGCGCACCCACGGTCGCCGGATCGACCGGGAACGGATGCCCACCTGGCGGTTGGTCGTCGCATCCCAGAATCACGACCAGATCGGTAATCGGGCCGTCGGCGACCGGCTCAGCGCCCAACTGGATGTCGGCCAGCTCGCAATTGCCGCGGCGCTGACCCTGCTCGGGCCGTATACGCCAATGCTGTTCATGGGGGAAGAATGGGGGGCGACGACACCCTGGCAGTTCTTCACCTCGCATCCCGAACCCGAACTCGGCACGGCAACGGCCACCGGACGCATCAGCGAGTTTGCCCGCATGGGCTGGAATCCGGCGCTCGTCCCCGACCCGCAGGACCCGGCGACGTTCGAGCGCTCCAAGCTCAATTGGAACGAACTGGCCGAGCCCGAGCACGCTCGACTGCTCGAGTTCTACCGTGCTTTGGCTGCGCTGCGCCGCACCCACCCCGATATCACCGATCCCCGGTTCGACCAGATCGCCGTCGAGTTGGATGCGGCCGAGGGGTGGCTGCGGCTGCACCGTGGCCGCACCAAGATTCTGATCAACCTCGGCGAGCGTTCGGCGCACATCCCGGCCAGCGGGGGAGAGGTCGTGCTGTCCTTCGCCGCCGCTGGCGATGCTGTGCAGGACCGACTGCCTAACGCCCTGCAGCTGGCTCCGCACTCGGTCGTCGTGCTGGCGTGATCTGTTCAAACGACGCGTTGGATCTGGCAAGATGGGGCTGCTGCCTCCAGTCGCAGCACACTCGATGGGGGACCACGCATGGGATCGTTTCTGGCGCCGACCACGGCGGCCGCGCTCGAGCGGGTGCTGACGCTGCAAACGGATACCGCTGGTTCGCCCCTGGATCGGCTGCGCGCCATCCGCTCGCTGCAGACCGCCCTCGAACAGGACCCGGCGACCCTGGCCGCTGTTCGCGGCGCCCTCGCTGCTGACGTGTCGTGGGACCAGATCGCTGATGCGACCGGACTGAAGCCTCCGGCGGCCAAATGGCGTTGGGGCGGCACCGACGACGAGATCAGCGCCCGCCTCGAAGCCGGCCGCAAACGATCCGTGCGGCCAAGCAGTGTGCCGACCGACCTCCCCGGCCTGTCCGTCGCCGAGGCGGCGGCCGAACGCGGTGTGAGCGCCCAGGCGATTTACCTGCAGGTGCGGCGCGGCACCCTGGTCAGCCGCACGGTGACCCTGCCCGACGGCCGCAATTACAAGCGGGTGTTCCCGGCCGGCACGACTGACCCCGATTCCAGCCCCGACCTCAACGGAGACGTTCCACAATGAACAACATTCCCACTACTCTCACGATTGAGCATCGCGCCGACCGGGTGCACGTGCAGCTCGACCGGCCCGACGTGCGCAACGCCATCGACCAGACCATGATCGATGAGCTGCACGCAATTTGCGCTGAACTGGAGCAGCAGCCGCGTATCCTGATTATCAGCGGAGCGAACGGTGTCTTCGCCTCGGGTGCCGACATCGCCCAGCTGCGCGAACGGCGCCGCGACGACGCGCTGCTCGGCATCAACTCCGGGCTGTTCTCCCGCATTGCGAAACTGCCGATGCCGGTGATCGCCGCGATCGACGGCTGGGCGCTCGGCGGCGGCGCCGAACTGGCCTATGCGGCTGACTTTCGCATCGCCTCCACGAGCGCCCGGATCGGCAATCCGGAGACAGCCCTCGGCATTCTGCCCGCTGCCGGTGCGCTTTGGCGACTGGCCGAGCTCGTCGGCGAGCCGGTGGCCAAGGAGATCATCCTGGCCGGACGCATTCTGAGCGCCCCCGAATGCCTTGCCGTGCATCTGGTCACCGAGGTGCACGACCCCGACGACCTGCTCGCTGCCGCCCACGCGCTGGCCGACCGCATCGCCGCGCAGGACCCGCTGGCGACCCGTCTGGCCAAGGAAGTTTTCCACGCTCCGCGGGCGGCGCATCCGCTCGTCGACAACGTTGCTCAGTCGATTCTGTTCGAATCCGAGGCCAAGTTCGCCCGAATGGATGCCTTCCTCGCCCGTCGCAAGCGCTAGACGAAGACCACGGCTAAAGCGGTGACAGTGCCAATAGCGATCGCAGCCCATTCCATGAATACTCCCTCTTTGCGCCCACTATCGCATCGCGAGGCCACTCGCGTGCGGTTGCGACCCACTTGGATGTGGCCACGGCGAATTCAGGAAAGGGCCAGACTCGTTCAGCGCTGGACGCTACGCCAACAGCACTGCTCTGCCACATGAAACACACTTCAACTCACGTGCGGGGACTGTCTCTTAAACGGTGGTTCCGGGCTGGGCGTATTGGCCCGGTGGGTCTGGGCGGGTCGCCAGGTTTGGGACGGGTCCCACAGCAGTGGGCCGAGCACTTGGGGCCGGCCTTTGACCATGCGGATTTTCCACCCGTTTGTGTTGATGGTGTGGTGGTGGAACCAGCACAAGAGTGTTCCGTTTTCGATGTTGGTGGGGCCGCCCTGTTCCCAGGGGAGGACGTGGTGGACTTCGGTCCAGCGGGCGGGGATGGTGCAGCCGGGGATGATGCAGCCGCCGTCGCGGGCGGCAATTGCCGTGCGTTGTTTGGCGGTGAAGCAGCGGATTTTGTCGCCGAGGTAGAGCACGTCGCGGTTCTCACCGAAGAGGACCTGCTGGTAGCCGCCTGCGCAGATGAGCTCCTTCACCCGGCGAAACGACACGGGTGCTTCGACGCCATCGATCCAGCCGACGCCGCGGCCCTGGTCGAGGTCGACGGCGTTGATGTGCACCATGACGGTGGGGGCGGCACCGCCCATGGTTGGGGTTTTCGGGTCTCGTGCGGCCGCCTCGAGGATGGCGCGGAGGATGTCGGCGCGCTTCTCACCGGCGGTGCGGCGGTCGCCGTCGAATCGGGGGTCGCCGGTGAACTGGTCGGCGCTGAATGGTTCCGTGCCGAAAGCGGCCGAGCCGGGGATGCTCTCCACCCCGTCGATACCGTCGATGCCGTCCAGCTCGGGCTTATTGCGGCTCTCGAGCAGTTCGGTGGGTACGAAGATGGGGCTGCGAGACCGGGACGACAGGAACGTATCGAAGAGGGTGTCCATGATGCCGCGCAGTTCGGGGGTGACGTCGGCGCGCAGCGGGTAGAGCCCGTTGCGGAGCACGCCAAACGTCAACGTGCTCTTCGCCTCCACGACATCGTCGCCCGGGGCGGTGCCGTCGGGGTCGAGCCGCCCCTGCCACTCCATCGCCTGCGCCCGCAGCATGTCGGGAGCGAAGCGGATGCCTGCGCCCGGGAGCCCCGCAGTTTCCGGCGTGATCGCTCCAGTCGCCGACGCGACCAAAGCGCGTTCGACGCGGTCGAGGTCGTCCGGACCGACCCGGCCCTGCAATGCGGTCAGGGCGGTGGCGATGATCTCCGCCGATTCCACCCCGAGGTCGCCGCTGACGAGCCCGTCGGCGATGACCGAGTACCGGGCGGGGACGGGCAGGCCAAGAGGCGTGCGCTCCACCGTGGTCTCGCCGAGCTTCAGGCGACGTTTGGCTTCACGGCCGGAGATGCCGGCGAGCTGGGTGATGAACTCGACCCGGTTGTGGCATCCGTTCTTGTAGGCCAACGAGCCGTTGCCGAGGTCAGTTTCGGCACGCGCACCAATGTCGGTGGTCGACCGCAGCCTTGCCCCATCAACCTTGCGACCCAGCCTCTCCAGGGCTGCCAATACCGCGACCGCCTCGGAGTCGTCGAGCTGACCAAACCGCACCCCGTCCAACGCTCCCGCCAGAATCGCACCGGCCTGGTCAATCACCGCCACCCGAGAACCTTCAGGCTCCGGGATCGAACCGGCTGCTGCTGGCGGGGCGGTGAGGGTCATGGCGTCGGCGCCTCCTTCATCCATAATTATAACCCGAAAAGTACATTAACGGGAGAGAATCTCACTTTATACTGACAAAGGATCGGAAATATTTCTGACTTGTCAAGTGCAACTGCCGATCATGTTGCGCTACGCCCGCTGGGCGATTCCCCGAGGCTGTAACTGGCCGCATAAGCGGGTGAATTGCTACGTCACTCGGCGGAGCAACCATTCACGCGCTTTCGCGAGCTGGAGCTGGCAATCAGGCAGGCCGGAGTAACCGGCCCGTCCGTGATTGGACCGGATGAGTGCGAGGGCGGACGTCTCGGCCCGCACGTGATCGGGGGAGCTCGAAAGTTCCCTGGACCATGATGGTGACGAGTCCGGTCGTGGCCGTTATCGGCGGATTGGTCATGCTGGGCGGGGTCGTCGCCGTGATCGCTCTGCTCGGTGATGACGCGCAAGACTCGTCAACAGCCGTCCTGACCGCCGTGATCCTCGGTGTGATCCTGATGTTCACACTGGGCTTTGTGCAGGTTCGGGTGAGCGTCGACCGACGGGGGCTGCGCGTGGTGTCGCGGCTCCTGGGCATCCGTTTGAAGCAGGTGCCGCTCGATCAGGTGGAATCAGCGTTCGCCGAGACCCTAAGCCCGCTGCGGTCGGGCGGCTGGGGCTACCGCTGACGAGCGGGCGGACGGCCGTGGTGATGAGGGGCGGCCCGGCCCTCGTGGCCAACCTACGTCGCGGCAACCAGTTCGCCGTGACGGTCGACCACCCGGAATCCGCAGCCGCGCTGCTGACGGCACTCGGCGACGGGAACCCGCCCACAATCTGCAGGCTGGGCCTACCTTAGGGAAGTGGGTCCATGATCCATCATGGGCCCACTTTCCGGGCCCGGGCCCAAAGAGACCGGGCCCCGAACAGATCGGCCCCAAAGAGACCGGGCCCCGAACAGGGTCGGCCACGCCAGCAGGATCAGTGAGCGCGGGCGACCTCGTAGCCGCCGCCGGAGTAGATCGTCGTGAAGCCGACTCCGGGATGCAGGGCCTCGGCGACGACCTGCGCAGACGTCCATTCGCCGGGCAGGCCGCCCGTCTGACGGTCGATCACCAGATAGTCGGGGAGCGGATTCTGGTTGCCGAGCCAGTAGACATCCGTTCGTTCCACCAGGTAAATCATCAGCCCGATATCAGATTCGACCCGGGCGCCGTCGGGCACAACGGAGAGGGCGGCCTGCGCGGAAGCGGCGCGATCCGTCGAAAAATTGGCCGACACATTCGTCAGCTTGAACAGCGGCAGCGTCGTCGCGAGCACCAGACCGGCGACGATCGAAACGGATGCCGCCCGCCGCCCGAAACCGCGCAGCCAGCCCCGCCGACTGATGCGCACGAGCACAATGCCATCGAGCGCGGCGGCGAACACGATGGGCATGAGCACGGCGCTGTACTGCCAGGTTGGACCCCAGTAGCCCGAGTTATCGGACAGAAACCGCCAGGCCAGCGTCGGCAGCAGCACGAGGGCGAGCGGCGAGCGCACCGCAATCACGCCGCCGACCACGAGAAGCAGCAGCAGCGTCACCCCCTTCTGCGGCTGCAGCAACGCGGCCGGATCGCTGAGAATAGCGGGCAGGTCGATGCTGCTCGAGTAGGCCCAGGCACCGTTCGGATTGAGCAGCGGCAGAATCACGAGGCTCGCGAGCGCAAACCAGCCGATACCCCAGACGGCGAGCCACACGCCAAACGGATGTCGGCTGCGCACGGCCAGCACGATGCCGAGGGCGGCAACGGTGAGGCCGAGGTCCTCCTTGACGAACACGAGCGGCATCGCCCAGAGCAGGCAGGCCACCCACTTGCGCAGCAGAAACGCGGTCAGCGACAGCGCGAGGAGCGGCACGGCGAACGCGATCTCGTGAAACTGCGCCTCCACCGCGCCCTGCAGGCCCCAGCTGAAGGCGAAAGCCAGCCCGAACAGCGTGCCGGTCACCGGCCCGAGCAATCGCATCGCGCCGTAGGTCAGGGCCGCAGCGGCGAGACCGAACAGCGCATTCTGCACGACCAGCAGCGTGAAGGAGTGCGGAAAGATCGCGAAAATCGGGGCGAGCAGCACCAGGAGCGGATGAAAGTGGTCACCCAGCAGATTGAATCCGTCGCCCTTGATTGTCACAATTGGAGCCTCGAGCCCGGCATACTGCCGGGCCAGCTGGGTGAAGATTCCGAGGTCCCAGGACGGAGCGGCGAAACTGCGCCACTGCAGCGCCGACAACACGGTGTAGGCAGCGGTCGCCACGAGTCCGACGGCCGCCGGCAGCAGAATGGGCCGCCGCGTGCTTGGCCGAACCGGTCCCACGCGCGATCCCCTCATTCGTCAACGCTAACGCACCGGCAACCGGCACCGCCTTCTGCACCCGCACCAGCTCGGCGCCCGCGTAGCGCCGTCAGCGCCGTCAGCACCGTCGCCCCCACCGGTGCCCGCGCCCCGATGGCAGCGACGCGGCGTCCAGACCGGGCCGGTGCGCGCCGCGGCATCCGGGTAACTGAGGTTTTGTCGCAGTACGGGACCTTTGGCACTGTTTCGGGGCCGGGGCGCGGAGCAGACTAAGGGCGTGCAGCCGACAACAACACCTCTGGAGATCGTATGACCATGACTTGCCCCTTCTGCCGGTCCCCAGCCCGGCTCAGCGCGAATCCGGCCCACGCCGAGCGCACCTCGCTCCCGGTCTACCTGCTCAAATGCTCGGGATGCGACCACACGAGTGTGCGCGTCTCTCCGGTTCGCGGCGCGTTCGCGTCCCGCGCCGCCTCGGTCAGCGCCTGAGGTTATGACTCTCGCTGGGGAATCCGATCCTCAGCGAGCGCAGCCGCACGCTGCCCCCAAATCGTGCTTTCCCGGCCCGTACACCGGCGAGTGGCAAAGATAACACCTTCGCATCCCCCTGCGAAGGTGTTTTCTTTGCGTTCGACCGCCCCGGTGGCTTCGTTCAGGTCGGCAGTACCGTTGCGATCTCCCGCACCCACGCGTCGATACCACCCTCGACCTGCCACACTCGGTCGTAGCCATGGCTATGCAGCTTGGCCAGAACGGCAGCCGAGCGGGCACCCGCCTTGCAGTGCACCACGATATCGCGGTCCCGCGAGAGAGACGAAAGTGCCTTCCCCGAGAGGATTCCGCCCTGCGGAATGAGCAGCGCCCCGGCAATATGCACGATGTCGAATTCCCCGGGTTCCCGCACGTCAATGAGGTCGAAGTCACGCGCGCCGCGCTTCCGGCTTTCGAGCATAGCCGCGAGTTCGTGCACGGAGATCGCGTCGTCGACCTGATTCGATGCGGGCATTGTTTCGCAGAATACGTCGTAATCGATCAACTCTGTGACTGGTTTATTGGCGGGGTCGCGTGCAATGGCGAGTTCGCGCCACGACGCGTCAAACGCGTTGAAGAGCACGACCCGGCCCAGAAGCGTGCGGCCGACTCCGGTGATCAATTTCACGGCTTCGGCGACCATCGTTGAGCCGATCGTTCCGCAGAGCATCCCGAACACTCCGCCTTCTGCGCAGTTGGGCACGGAGCCCGCCGGTGGGGCTTCTGGATACAGGTCGCGGTAGGTGGGGCCGTGCTCATTCCAGAACAGGCTGACCTGCCCGTCGAAACGCAGGATGGATCCCCAGACACAGGGCTTGCCGAGCATCGCGGCGGCATCACTGACCAGATAGCGAGTGGCGAAATTATCGGCACCGTCAACGATCAGGTCGTACTGGGCGAATAAGTCCAGAGCGTTCGCCGAGTCAAGCCAAACATCGTGCCGGTGAATCGACACGAGTGGGTTGAGCTGGGCTACCGCCGCGGCAGCGGACTCAAGTTTCGAGTGACCGAGGTCTGCAACACCGTGGATAATCTGACGCTGCAGGTTGCTCAGGTCCACGGTGTCATTGTCGATAACACCCAGGGTACCCACCCCCGCAGCCGCCAGGTAGAGCAGTACCGGTGAACCGAGACCGCCGGCGCCAATCACCAGCACCCGCGCATTCTTCAACCGTCGTTGGCCGACAATACCCATTTCGGGAATGAGAATGTGGCGCGAGTACCGCTGGAGTTCCGCGGCAGTTAGCTCGTCGCCCGGTTCGACGAGCGGTGCTAAGAGTGTCACGTCACTCATAGGTCGGGCCTCCCGTTCATCGTCGATGAAGCCAAGGCGAGTTCACGCTTCGGAATCCGGCCAGCCTGGGACGCCAGCCGACCCGCAATTACCGCATGTTTGAAGGCTTCGCCCATGAGTGCCGGGTTCTGCGCGCGCGTCACCGCCGTGGCCAGGAGCACGGCATCGCAGCCCAGCTCCATCGCGAGTGCAGCGTCGGATGCGGTGCCGATTCCAGCATCCAGCACCACGGGAACGCCGGCACGAGAAACGATCAGCTCGATATTGTGCGGATTGAGGATGCCGAGCCCGGTGCCGATCGGAGCCCCAAGTGGCATCACGGCGACGGCACCGAGATGCTCAAGGCGAAGGGCCAGCACGGGATCGTCATTTGTGTAGGCGAAAACCTTGAAGCCGCGCGCGACAAGCTGTTCGGTCGCGTCCAGCAGTTCGACCGCATCGGGAAGGAGGGTGTGCTCATCGGCGATGACCTCGAGTTTGATCCAGTCGGTCTCGAGGGCTTCCCGCGCCAGCTGTGCGGTCAAGACGGCTTCGCGCGCGGTAAAGCAGCCAGCGGTATTGGGCAGTACCCGAATGGAGCGATCGACCAGAAGATCGAACAGCGATCCGGCCGTCGTCACGCTGTGACGCCGCATTGCGACGGTGGTGAGCTCGGTTCCGGAGGCGTGAAGGGCCGCGCCGAGGCCCTCGAGGCTCGGTGCGCCGCCGGTACCCATGATTAGACGTGAATTCAACTGCACGCCGTCGATCACCAGGCTGTCAGTGATTGTGAGTTGTTCGGTTTCCACGGTCAACCTCCCTGAACTGCGGTGACAATTTCAATGTCATCGCCGGCCGTGAGCACGGTGCCCGACCATTGGCTGCGTGGAACGACTTCACGGTTGCGTGCAACTGCCACGCCGAGACCTTGTTTGTCGGTCGCACGGCCATCCGCTGCGATGTGGCGACCGGTGATCTCGGCGACCAGGTCGGTCACGGTGCTGCCGCGCCGAACAATTCGTTCTGTGCCGTTGACGGTGATCGCGCTGGCAGGTATATAAATGGGCCTGGATTCGGTCACGAGCTGACAACTCCTTGTAGGGAAACGGATGCTGACGGTCGGGTTGCAGAGAAACGGTGGGGCCGAAAGCGCTCCCACCGCTGGTCTGCACTTCCCTCGATGAGCTGAAGACAGTAATGGGCAGCTACCGGGGTGAGCAGTACGCCGTGGCGGAAAAATCCGGTGGCGATGATAAGCCCGGGGATGTCGCTGCCTGGTGTTTCCCTACCGGTTCGCGAGACCCGGCCAAGCAGTGGCGCGTTATCGGGCGTTCCTGGACGAGCGCGAGCGGTTACTTCGATCAGCTCGAGCTCCCTGACCGCCGGCAGCAACACCTGGGCGTCACGCAATAGCTGATAGACGCCACCAGCCGACACCGCAGTGGAGCCGTCTTCGCGTTGGGTGGCTCCGATCACGACCGTTCCGTCCGATCGTGGAACCAAATAGACCGGCACGCCGTGCACCAGCCCGCGGAGCGTGCAGGTGAGCAACGGCCGAAGGTGCGCCGGCACCCGAAGCCGTAGAATATCGCCGTAAACCGGTCGAAGTGGCATGGTCAGTCGCTCTGGTAGCCCGTTCAACATGGCCGCCGCGAGGCCATTGGCCACAACTACTTCGGCGGCACTGACCGTTCCGCCATCAGCCAGGGCGACACCGGTGACGCGAGATGAGGCATCCGCGGAATCGTCGTGCAATAGCCCCATGGCATTCACCCGGATCAGGGCGTCGTGGCCCCACCGGCGGCTTTTCGCCAGCGTGGCAAGTGCGAGTTGGATGCGCTCGGCGAGCCGGCGCGGGTCGACCTGATGATCCTGCTCCACCATGAAGGCACCGGAAACGTGAGGGCTCAGAAGCGGTTCAAGCACGCGCGCCGCGCGAATGGTCAGCGGGTCGACGGCTAGCCCGTTGGCGAGCTGCACCCCACGCAGGTCGGCCAGCGCTTGCCGGTCGGCCGAATCAGCGCCAACAGTCATGGTGTGAGTTCTCTGATACCCGGTTAGGTGATGCTCGGGCCCCAGTGATTCGATGAACGCCGGATACAGCGCCGAGGAGGCGAGCATGAGCTCGAGCAACACCTCTTCTTGGTAGTGCAATTCGCTCACCGCCGCGAGCATTCCGGCCGCAGCGTACGTTGCGCCGCCGGCGGGGTCCGGATCGATGACGACCACCGTGCGGCCGGAGTGCGCAACAGCCCAGGCAATGCCGAGCCCGATAATGCCACCGCCGATCACGGCGACGTCGACCGTGCGGTTCACGACTCGTTCATTCATGGTGCGCACCGTTTTTCTGCGCTGGCACGGACGCTCGAACTTGGCCCATAGGGTTGGTCGCATGGACCAGACAAAAGCCCGGCTGTATCTCTGCACCGATGCCCGGAAGGATCGTGGCGATTTCGCTGACTTCGTGGCGGCGGCGTTCGCTGGTGGGGTCGACATTATTCAGCTTCGCGACAAAAATATCGACGCCGCCGAGGAGCTCGAATATCTCGAAATTCTGCGCTCGGTTGCCGACCAGCACGCACGACTCTGGGCCGTCAACGATCGGGCGGATATTGGCAGCCTGACGGGCGCTCCGGTATTTCATGTAGGCCAGACAGACCTGCCGGTGGCCTCCGCTCGCACCCTGCTCGGCCCGGCCGCCGTGATCGGCCTGTCCACACACACTACCGAACACGTGGATGCAGCACTGGCCGCGAACGATCTTAACTATTTTTGCGTCGGCCCAGTCTGGGCCACACCGACAAAACCCGGTCGAGCGGCGGTCGGAACGCAGCTTCTGCGTTACGCGGCCGCCCGCAGCGCAGCCACCGACAGCGAGCTGCCATGGTTTGCCATCGGCGGCATCGACCTCAGCAACATCAACCAAGTCGTCGATGCTGGCGCGACTCGAGTGGTTGTGGTGCGCGCGATCACCGACGCCAACGACCCGACGGATGCCGCGCAGCGACTTCTGGCCAGCCTGCCCGCGCTGGGCTGATACCGCACACAGTACCGAGTTTGGCGTGGTCATCTCAGGCCAACACAGAGTGCCGAGGGGCGTCGAAGAAGTCGAGCTCAAACCGTGACGAGGTGGCAAACGCCTGGCGCATCGCCGAGCGTTGCGCGGCAGAGGCCGTCGCCGCAGCGGCGTCGGTGAGCGCGATGACTTCCCTCGTGGCCGCGGCGAATTCTTCATCGGCATAGGTCTGGAGCCACGCGGCATATGGATGCACTGCTGTCTCGGTGCGCGCCAGAAAGTCGGTGTGCAGCCGCTCACCGACATCCGCATAGAGCCAAAAACAGGGCAACAGCGCCGCCAGAAGCACCGCATAGTTTCCGCCCTCAGCGAGCCCGAGCAAGTGATCCAGGTAGCCAGCCGTTACCGGGCCGGCCTCGGACGACACGTCCCGTTGCCCCAGCCAGTTTCTGTGCAATTCCAACTCAACGTCGCGGCACCGTCGTGCCGAATCGGCCAGAAACCGCTGTGCGTGCATGCTCGGCGCGATCTCACTGACGCGCGCAAGAACGCGCGAGTAAGTGGCGAGGTAGAGCGCGTCCTGAGCGAGATAATACGCAAAATCTCGCTCGGCCAGAACCCCAGTACCGAGATCCCTAATGAACGGCAGATCGAAGATCTGCGTGCGAATCTGCTCGACATCGCGCCACAGTGTCGCACTGAACTTCACCGAATCAGCTGGTGTGGCCGACTCGGCCGACGCGCCTGCGAACAGCCGATGAAAGTGATGGATCGGGCCATGGCCCTGACCGACCTCGAGGTCGTCGGCATGGGTCAGAGCATCCTGAAGCCAGTCTTTGACCTCGGCCAGAGACGCAGCCCAGTCCCCGGTTCGCGCCTGTACCGTGGCCATTGCCGAGGAGAGCGAGCATCCGGTGCCGTGGGTATTCTTGGTGGCGATGCGCGGCGAAGCAAACTCGACAACGCTCTGTGCCAGCAGCCCGTGGGTGTTGACCAGGGCGTCAGGGCAGATGGTTTCGTCGAAATGACCCCCCTTCACCAACACGGTTACTCCGGTGCGGGCTGATAGTCGTTTGCCCTGCTCGATGGCCGCAGCCCAGTTTGCCGCTGTGGGTTCTGCGAGCAGAACGGCCAGCTCGGGAACGTTGGGTGTGACGAGATCGGCGAGGGGGATCAGATCACGCAGCGCCTGCTCCGCTTGGGGTTCGAGCAGCCGGTGACCACTCGTTGCCACCATCACCGGGTCGAGCACGACGAGCGGAGGACGGTGGGCATTGAGCCAGGAACGCACCTCGTGAATCACGTCGATTTCGGCGAGCATGCCGATCTTCACGGCATCGATGGTCACGTCATCGCTCACGGCGTTCAATTGCTGGCGCAGAAACGCGACCGGCGGGGTGTGCACCGAGCGCACCCCGCGTGTGTTCTGCGCGACCAGAGCTGTTACTACTGCCATGCCGTACCCGCCGTTGGCTGCGATGCTTTTCAAATCGGCGTGGATGCCGGCACCGCCGGTCGGGTCGGTGCCGGCGATACTGAGAATCCGAGGCGTGGTGCGCGGCGTGATATTCGAGGTCTGATCAGTCATCCGTGACATTCCTTCGCTAGTGCTAACTAGACAGGTTCAACGGGTATTCATCTCAGCTCGCGCATTGTGCGGAGCACCCCGTGTCACTCAGCAGCCTATACGCCAACAAACATCACTCAGTAACCGATGCCAGAATCGTGGGCGTTCAGGACACGCCCCGAGCTCACAGGTCGGCGAGCAGGCTCACCGGGTTTTCAATGCAGCCGGCCACATAGGTGAGAAACCCGGCGGCCGTTCCGCCGTCGCAGACCCGATGGTCGAACACCATGGAGAGTTCTACGACGGTGCGAACCGCGAGTGCGTGTTCGACCACCCACGGCCGCTCGATCATGCGCCCAATGCCGAGAATGGCCGCTTCGGGATGGTTGATGATCGCGGCCGAACCGTCGACGCCGAGCGATCCGAAGTTGTTGAGGGTGAAGGTTCCCCCGGTCAGCGCGCTCGGCGAGAAGGTGCCGTCGGGCGACTGTGCGACCAGCGCGGCGAGGGCATCGCGCAGCTGTCGCGTACTCATCGCGTGGGCACGGTGGATGACGGGAACCATCAGCCCGCGTGAGGTCTGCGCCGCAATGCCGAGGTTGATGGCTCCGTGCTGGAGAATCTCCTGGCTCGCGGTGTCGACCGAGGAATTGAGCACCGGATACCGGCGCAGCCCGGCCACCACGAAGCGCGCGATGAGCGCCGTCACGCTGAACCGCTCATCCGTCGCCGCGAGCAGCTGGTCCCGCGCGGCGAACAGGGCGGTCGCGTCGACGTCGAGCCAGATCGTCGCCTCGGGAATCTCCCGACGCGACGTGGTCAGCCGCTGCGACACGACTTTGCGCAGGCCGGTGATGGGAATGCGAATATCCGCACTCGCCGCGTCGACAGTGCTGGGCGGCGTCGCAATACCCACATCGACTGCCACCTCGACAGCCACATCGACAGCCACGGCCGGAGCGGTGAGCGCGCGAATGTGTTCCTCGACGTCGCTGCGCAGCACCAGACCGTCGTGCCCGCTCCCGGCCAGCGTGCTCGCGTCGAACCCGTTCTCGCGCGCCAGCCGGCGCACGATCGGAGACACGACGGGGGAGTGGCGGATCGGGTCGACCGTGCTGGACGAATCGATGGCTGCAGAAACGGATGCCGCCACCTCGGCGGGGCGCTCGGCCAGCGCAACGGCGACGGGCGGCGTCGATGCAGCCGGTGCCGGGGCATCCGCTGCCCGCGGGGTGCCGAACCGCCCGGCGGCTACCTTGCGCGCCGGCCGGGTGCTTTCGGTCGTGCCGTAGCCGACCAGAACGGCTCCGGAGCCTTCGACCGCCACGACGGTCGCCGCGGCGACCGGAACGTCGACAACACCGGCTGAAGCGTCATCAGTCGCGTCGGTCACGGTCAGCAGCACCTGCCCGGCATGAATGACCTGGCCGGGCTCGCCGAACAGGCTTGCCACGACGCCGCCGTAGGGCGACGGCAGCTCCACGATCGACTTGGCCGATTCAACCTCGACCACGGCCTGGTCGATGGCGATCGTATCGCCGGGAGCGACCAGCCAGGCCACGATCTCGGCCTCGGTCAGTCCTTCACCGAGGTCGGGCAGCAGAAACTCGCGGCTCATCAGGACCACTCCCAGGTCGACAGCGCGGCGAGGATTCGGTCGGGGGTCGGCAAGAAATACTCCTCGAGCTTGGGTGACGGGTACGGAATGTCGAAGCCGGTGATGCGCAGAATGGGCGCGGCCAGGTAGAAGAAGTTGCGCTCGGTCAGGCGAGCGGCCACCTCAGCGCCGTAACCGCCGAACTGGGCGGCCTCGTGCACGATCGCGGCCCGGCCGGTCTTTCGAACTGATGCCCCCACCGTCTCGTCATCAAACGGCGACAGCGTGCGCAGGTCGATGACCTCGATCGAGAGCCCCTCAGCCGCGCCCTGTTCGGCCGTCGCGAGGGCGGTCTTCACAGTCGGACCGTAGGCGATGAGCGTGACATCGCTGCCCTCCCGTAGCACGACGGCCCGGTTCAGCGGCTCGGTCTGCACCGGCAGGGAAAGCTCCGCTTTGCTCCAGTAGCGACTCTTCGGCTCCATGAAAATCACCGGGTCGTCGCTCGCGATGGCGCCCCGCAGCATGGAATAGGCGTCGGCCGGGTTCGACGGGCTCACCACGGTCAGCCCGGGCGTCGCCGTCCAATACGCCTCGGAGGAGTCGGAGTGATGCTCGACGCCGCCGATATCGCCAGCGTAGGGAATGCGAATGACGATCGGCAGCGAAATCTTGCCGCGCGTACGGTTGCGCATCTTCGCCACGTGCGACACTATCTGCTGGAACGCTGGGTAGCTGAACGCGTCGAACTGCATCTCGACCACCGGGCGCAGGCCGTACATCGCCATGCCGATCGCCGTTCCGACGATGCCGGCCTCGGCCAGCGGCGAGTCGCTCACCCGGGTCTCGCCGAATTCGGCGTATAAGCCGTCGGTGACCCGGAACACGCCGCCGAGCGGCCCGACGTCTTCGCCGAACAGCACGACCGTCGGATCGTCGACCATGGCGTCGCGAATGGCCGCGTTGAGGGCGGCGGCCATGGTCAGGTTGTCCGGAGCGCGCACAGCTGTTCCGGTCTCGAGGGTCTGCTGGGGGCTCATCGGGTGCTCTCTTCGTATTCACCAGCGGATGCGTCGGCGTCGCCGTCGAGTTCGGCCGCCAGAAAGGCGCGTTGCTCGGCCAGGGCGGAGCGGGGAGTGGCGTAGACGTGCTCGAACAGCTCGAGCGGATCGACCACCGCCTGCTCCGTCATGCACTCGCGGGTCGTCGCTGCGAGCGCCTCCGCGGCCGCAGCGACGGAAGCGCGCTCTTCCTCGGACAACGCCCCCTGGGCAATGAGGTACTTCTCCAGGCGTTCGATCGGGTCGCGGCTGCGCCACAGGTCGACGTCGGCGGTTTTGCGGTAGCGGGTGGGGTCATCCGAGTTGGTGTGCGCCTCGATGCGGTAGGTGAGGCCCTCGATCAGGGTCGGGCCGCCGCCGTTGCGGGCTCGGTTGACCGCCGCCGAGATGACCGCGAACATGGCGGCGACGTCGTTGCCGTCAACGTAGAAGCCGGGCATGCCGTAGCCGATCGCTTTGTCGGCGATGGTGCGGCAGGCCATCTGCTTGTCGAGGGGCACGCTGATCGCGAATTGATTGTTCTGCACCACGAAGACGACGGGGGCCTGCCAGACTGCGGCAAAGTTGAACGCCTCGTGAGCGTCACCCTCGCTCGTGGCCCCGTCGCCGAGCAGGGTGAGCGCCACGGTGTCGTCACGTTTGAGCTTGGCCGCGGTGGCGAGGCCCACGGCGTGCAGCGCCTGGGTGGCGAGCGGGGTGGCCTGCGGGGCGATGCGATGCTGTTGATAGTCGTAACCGCTGTGCCAGTCGCCGCGGAACGAGGCGAGAATATCCTTCGGCTCGACACCGCGGGTGAGCAGCGCGATGCTGTCCCGGTAGGTCGGAAACAGCCAGTCCTGCGGCGAGAGCGCGGCGACGGCGGCGATCTCGCAGGCTTCCTGGCCGAGCGCGGATGGGTAGGTGGCGAGGCGACCTTGCCGGGTGAGGGCGGTGACCTGCACGTCGAACCGGCGGGCCACGACCATCTGCCGGTAGAGGCCGAGCAGCGTCTCGACCGGGGGAAGGACGAATCCGCCGCTCTCGGTGCCCGGAACGGCGTTCCCCGAATCATCGATCAACCGCAGGGGTGGGGGTGCCAGCACAGCCGTCAGCGGCGTGCTCTCGACATTGAGGCTCATGAGCCAATGGTGCGCCCTTTTCGCAGGCCTGGCCGCGCTTTTTCGCAGTTGTGAACGATTGGCCGATCATCCGCCAGACGGCGACCAATCGGCATGGTTGAGTCCTGAATCAGTGCCAGGCGTCCGGAGTCGTGCCGGGTGCGTGCCCGATGATCTCGTCGAGAATGAGGTGGGACCGGGTCGAGATCACCCCCGGCATGGTGTGGATATCGCGCAGAATGGCCTGGCTGAGCTGCTCATGGTCGGGAGCGCTCACCGTGAGAATGATGTCGATGTCGCCGCTCACGGCCTGCGCCTTCTCCACGAACGGCAGTTCGGCGAGCTGCGCGGCAATTGCGCCCCAGGCGACGTCGCCGATTTTCACGACTACGAGCGCGGACACGTTGAGCCCGAGTGCCTTACGGTCGGTTTCGGCACCGAAGCCGGTGATCACGCCGTGGCTGATCAGCTTCTGCACCCGGGTGTGGGCGGCGGTGCGGGAGATGTGCACCTGCAGGGCCAGCTGGCGCATCGAGAGTCGACCGTCCCGGCTGAGCTCGGCGATAATCTGGCGATCGGTGCTGTCGAGTCCGGGGTGGGGAGTCTGCGGCTGCGTCATTGGACTCTCACACTACCGGCGCGGGCGCGGCCGCCGTGGATTCGCGCTGACCGGATTTGCGCAGCACGCGCAGATAGTGATTCTTGGGCCAGTGGCGCAGTGCCAGCGGCAGGCGGGGATAAATCAAGCGGATGCCGCCCAGCACGCGATCAAAGCGCCGCTCGTGCCGCTCGGTCCAGGGAAGTTCGAACAGCACGCGAACGTGGGGCGGCAGCAGTCCGGCGGTCATCAGCCGGGCCAGCGGCAGAACGGTCCGATACCAGAACGGAGCCGACCGCGAGTGCAACAGCTCGTGCGCGACCGCGCGGGTGGCGGCATCCGTTGTCAGCAGCTGCAGCTGCTCGTGCCAATACCGGCGAAAGGCGGCGCGATCTGTCGGCCATAGTTCCGGCGGCACTTGCAGTGACGTGCCGAGCCGGGCGTATTCGCTATAGACGGTATCGGCGATGTCGTCGTCGAGCGGGCCGTAGATCAAAGCGTGCAGGTGGGTGGCCGATTCATAGAGCGTCGCGGCAACCCAGAGCTGCAATTCGGGGGTGAACGCGTTGTACTCGGGGGTCGTGCCGACCGAATGCACGGGAACGTGCGCGTGATTGACCCGCGCGGCCATCGCAGCGGCCAGGTCGGCCTCGCCGAAGACGGTGGCGTAGACGTAGCTGAGCGTGCCGCTCAGCCGGGCGAGTGGCGTGGCGGCGAAATGGCTGTGATCGGCCACGCCGTGCCCGATGGCCGGATTCGCCAGCTGCAGCAGGATGGCCCGGCCTCCGGCGGCGATCAGCAGGCTCTCACCCGCTACCCCCCGCATGCTTGGTGCGCGTGCGCTCACAGCAACCTCCCATTAAACACGCAGAACCTCGTGACAGGGTGAGCCTATTCGGTCGGACTGAGTGTAGGTCCCGTCTGAACGCCCGAACAGGGGAAGATGAATACTTGTCTTCTGGGGAATATGTGCATCTTCTATGCGCTTGCATGTATCCGAGGGCGACAATTCCTGGGCCCACACACTTGAGGAGAACTTCTATGAGCGAGACTACGATCACCAATATCCCGGGCTACAAGGCCGGAACCTGGACCATTGACAAGACCCACAGCTCCGTCAGCTTCAGCATTCGCCACATCGTCATCAGCAAGGTCAAGGGCACCTTTGATGACTTCGACGCCACCTTCGTGACCGGCGAGGACCCGCTCCAGACGAGCGTCACCGCCTCGGCCAAGGTCGTCTCGATCAACACCAACGAGCCGGGCCGCGACGGTCACCTGCGCACCGGAGACTTCTTCGACGCCGAGACGTACCCGACCATCGACTTCGCGTCGACCGGTGTGCGCGTCGTTAAGGGCGAATATCTCGTCGACGGCAACATCACCATCAAGGGCGTTACCAAGCCGGCCACGTTCGAGCTCGAGTTCGGCGGCTTCGGCGGAGACCCCTACGGCAACTACAAGTTCGGTGCCACGGCCAAGACCGAGGTCAACCGTGAAGACTTCGGCCTCACCTACAACGCTGCCCTCGAAACCGGTGGAATGCTGCTCGGCGACAAGGTCACCATCACCCTGGAACTCCAGGCCGCGCTCAATGCGTAACCCGTAGTTTTTCGCGTTTCCACGAAGCGCCGTGCAGGGCCCCACTTCGGTGGGGCCCTGCCTCGTTAATCGTTTGGCCTTCCCGACAAGTGATGTATCTTTCATCGTGCTAAGAACGCAGATTTCCCTAACGGAAGACGAGCGTCATGCCCTCGATGCGGAAGCCGCTTGCACGGGTAAGTCTGTGTCTGCACTCATTCGAGATGCTGTCGAGGCGCTCTACCTGTCGGAGCGTTCAAGCGAGGCAGATTTGCAGGCCATGCGCGCCTCCTTCGGGACGTGGAACGGTCGCGACGTCGACGGCGCGACCTGGGTTGACCGGGTACGCTCCGGCGACCGTCTGGGGCAGACCGCGTCGTGACCGTCCTCATGTACGCGTCGGTTTTTGATCGATTACCTCCGAGGCCACCAGGGTGCGGCCGATGTCCTCGAAACCGAGCGTGTTCTGGCACCCCTGCACGCGAGTGAGATGACTCGCCTCGAAGTTTTGGCCGAAATGCGACCGAACGTGGAGGCAGGTACTCGGGCACTGCTCGCGACGTTGATTTGGCATCCGGTCAATGCCGAGGTCGCTGAAGCAGCGGGTGCATTGGGCCGACAGTGGCTACCCAGCCATCACACGATTGATGGTGCGGACCTAGCGATTGCTGCCACAGCGATTCGCTTTCAGGCCCGATTGCTCACACTCAACCTGCGACACTTTCCAATGGTTTCGAACCTGCAGCCTCCGTATTAGCCAGCGTCGAGTCGCAGCATCCATTCGGTCAGGCGTCGGCGCAGCCCGGCGCCGTCGAGGTCGTCTCGGCCGAGATCCGTGTAGTTGGGCGCCCAGGTTTCCACTCGGGGGTAGGCCTTCATCGCTGCGAAGTGGTCCCAGAGGGCCACATCGGGGGTGGGGGAGCCGAACGCCTGGTCGTAGGCGCGGGTAAAGACGTCGGCGACCGTCACGTCGTAGAGAAACACCAGGTCCTGGCGACACCAGGCCAGGTCATACCCGCGCGGCGCTCGCCCGGCGCCCGACCAGTCCACGATCCCGGTCAGGCGTTCGTTCAGCCAAACGGTATTGCCGGACCAGAAGTCGTTGTGGGTGAGCACGCGGGATTCGCCGGTGAGCTGGTGCCACACGGAATGCATCGGTGACTCGGTCGCCGGTTCGGTGAACAGGTCGGTGAGCCCTGGAATAACAGCAAGAGAGTGGATGCGCGCAAGCGCCGCCCCGAGTTGCCGCGCGAAGTCGTGCGGGTTTGTGGGGGTGATCGAGGCCCGACCTGGCAGCAGCGTCGTGACGATGAGCGGGCATTCGTTCACGGTGCCGTCAGCGTCGGCGGCCAGCAGCTGCGGAGCCAGCTCGCCGAGGTCGCCCAGGGTGCTGAGGACGCGGATCTCGAGCCGCACGGCGTCGTCACCGGGCGGAAACTGCCGCAACACGAACTCGGCGCCGTCGGGGGTACCGACAACGCTCGTTCTGGCGTGGGTGCCGCCGGGCAGCGAACGCACCCAGCGCAGCTCGGCGACGGCGAGTTGCCGCGCGGCCCACTCGAGCACGAGGGGTGAGGGAGCGGCTGCGGTCATACGCTCACCCCGACACGTTTGACCGTGCGGTCGAGGCGACGGATCGCGAGCAGAGCGGCGATGACCAGAAGAATCCTGCCCCCAAAGATCACGCCCTGCGTGGTGTGCTGTGGCACGACGAGCAGGAGGCCGCCCGTCAGCATGGCGAGCAGAGCAACTGCAATGTAGAAATACCCCATAGTCATGCACCCCCTCGTCGTTCCACCCTAGCGATTCCGACCGTGGAGCCATCTGATTCGGTTGACCGCAACTCACGGTACGGCCGTCGTTGCCGTTTCGCGTCGCCGGACACCTCCCGGCGCGAGTTGCCAGCTTCGGCTACATCGCTGGCGCGAGAGAACACGTTCCGCCCCTGGGCCGGCTCTCAGGGGGCCGAACCCGCCCTCCCCGGAGATGACCAGGGTTCAGGGGTCGAAGTTGTCGTCTCGCGGGGCCGGGTCCGCGGCAAATGAGGTCTCGCCCAGCCGGTCGTCGGGAGGTGACCGGCCGGGGCTAAGGTGCAAGGGTGCCCGAGAACGCGTCGAGCACACGAAAACAGTCGAGAGAATGCAACTCCAGTCGATAGAGGTGCACTCTAGCTAGTCGAGGAGATCCCGTGTTCACCCTAAATGACCTAGCGATTCCGATCATCGCGGCGCCGATGGCCGGTGGCGCCTCTACGCCCAACCTCGCGGTCGCCGTGAGCGACGCGGGCGGCCTCGGCTTTCTTGCCGGCGGGTACAAGACGCCGACGGTCCTGGCCGAGCAGATCGTGGACGTACAGCAGCGCACGAAAAATCCTTTCGGTGTCAACCTGTTTGTTCCGCAGTTGCCCCTGATCGACCGCGCCGCCGTCGAGGCGTACCGCGACGCGCTGGCCCGCGAGAACCCCAGCGCTGTGTTCGCCGAAATTGACGAGACCGACGACGACTGGTTTTCCGAGAAGGTGGCGGTCGTTATCGCGCGACAGGTTCCGGTGGTCTCGTTCACCTTCGGCCTGCCTCCGGTAGACGCCGTCGAGCGGATGCACACGGCCGGGTCGTTCCTGATCGCCACGGTCACCTCGGTGCCCGAAGCCCGTCAGGCGGTTGACCGCGGCGTCGATGCACTCTGCGTGCAGGGGCCGGAGGCCGGCGGGCACCGGGGGACCTTCACCACGCGGGACGAACCGGGCACCCTGGCTCTGGGGGAGCTGTTGATCGCGATTCGCGAGGTGGTGACGCTGCCGCTGATCGTGGCGGGCGGCATCCACTCTGGCGGGCAGATCGCCTCGTTGCTGGCTGCCGGAGCCGAAGCTGTGCAGCTCGGAACCGCCCTGCTGCGCACCGACGAGTCCGGTGCGCAGCAGGCCCACCAGGACGCCCTCGTCGACCCGCGGTTCACCGAGACCGTCATAACCTGGGCATTCTCCGGCCGCCCTGCCCGCGGCTTGCGGAACGGCTTCATCACCGCCCACGACGCGACCGTGCCGCACGAGTATCCGCAGGTGCATCACCTCACCAAGACTGTGCGAGCGGATGCCGCCCGCCGCGGCGACCCGCACGGCCTCGCCCTCTGGGCCGGTACCGGCTTTCGGGAAGCGGGCACCGGCTCGGCCGCGACCGTGCTCGCTGCGTTGTGGGCCGACACGCACGCTGCCGTCGTCTCGTAGCAGGTCGTCGCGTAGTTTTTTTACGTGTCCTGACGGTGCCGAGGTGCTGGAGCCGGTCGGCTCCGGCACGGTCGAGAACCGTGCGGCGGCCCCCAAGGTAGGCTTTATCGACAGGGTGAGCGGCAGCCGCTCCCCGATGGATCAGCGTCGATCAGCGCCTCTGACCCTGGGGCCGCCAGGCCAATGTAGATCGCACAACAAGAAATGGTTCTCCTTTGCGCAAAATAACTATGTTCCGGGCGGGCAAGCTCACGGTCGCCGTCACGGCGCTGCTGGCCCTCGCCGGCGGATTCCTCGGCGTCAGCGCCGCAGCCGCGAGTCAACCACAGGCCGCTACCGCCGGCGAAAACTACGTCATCGGCACCGACACCACCTTCGCGCCGTTCGAGTACCGCGAGAACGGTGAACTCACCGGCATCGACATGGACCTGATTCGCGACATCGCCGAAAACCAGGGGTTCACGGTCGAGATTAAGTCGCTCGGCTTCGACGCTGCGCTGCAGGCGCTGCAGTCCAATCAGGTCGACGGCGTCATCGCCGGCATGTCGATCACCGACGAGCGCAAGCTCATCTTCGACTTCTCCGACCCGTACTTCGACTCCGGCGTGCAGATGGCCGTCGCCGAGGACAACACCGAGATCACCGGATACGCCGACCTGGCCGGCGAAACGGTCGTCGCCAAGCGCGGCAGCGAGGGCGAGACCTTCGCCAACTCGATCAAGGACGAATACGACTTCACGGTCAAGGCACTCGCCGACTCGGCCACCATGTATGACGACGTCAAGGCCGGCAACTCCGTCGCAGTGTTCGACGACTATCCCGTGCTGGCCTACGGCATCAACCAGAACAACGGGCTCAAGTCCGTCACCGAGAAGGAACAGGGCAGCTCCTACGGTTTCGCCGTCAATAAGGGGCAGAACCCCGAGCTGCTCGCCGCGTTCAACACCGGCCTCGCCGAGTTGCAGGACAACGGCGACTACCAGGCCATTCTTGACACCTACCTGGAGCAGCCGGCACCCGCCGCGGCATCCGGTTTCTTCGGTCTGCTCAGCGACAGCATACCGGCGCTGATGAAGGGCCTCGGGCTGACCCTGCTCGCAACCGGCCTGTCCATTCTGATCGCTCTCGTGCTCGGCGTGGTATTCGGCTTCTTTAAGGTCTCCGAGAGTCGCATTCTGCGCGACATTGCGAGCGTCTACGTCAGCATCTTCCGCGGCACCCCGCTGCTCGTGCAGGCCTTCTTCTTCTACTTCGGCCTGCCTCAGCTCACCGGGCAGTCGATCGACGTGCTCACCGCTGGTGTGCTCACCCTGAGCCTGAACGCCGGCGCCTACATGACCGAGATCGTGCGCGGCGGCATCCAATCGGTCGACCCAGGTCAGACCGAAGCCGGTCGCAGCCTCGGCCTCGGCTACGTCACGACCATGCGCCGCGTCGTACTGCCGCAGGCCGTGAAGATCATGACGCCGTCGTTCATCAACCAGTTCGTGATGACCCTGAAAGACACCTCGTTGCTCGCCGTGATCGGCTTCGCCGAGCTCACCTATCAGGGCCAGCAGATCTACGCCGCCAACTTTCGCACCGGTGAGACCCTGCTGATCGTCGCCGCGCTGTACTTCATCGTCATCAACCTGCTCACCATGCTCTCCAACAAGCTCGACAAGAGGTTCAACAAATGAGCACCAGCGCAAACAACACCGCAAGTGCCAGCAAAATTTCGGTACGTGGCCTGCGCAAGTCGTTCGGCTCCAACGAGGTGCTCAAGGGCCTCGACGTCGAGATCACCGAGGGCGAGGTCGTGTGCGTCATCGGCCCTTCGGGTTCGGGCAAGTCCACCTTTCTGCGTTGCCTGAACAAGCTCGACGAGCTCAGCGCCGGCACGGTCATCGTCGACGGCTTCAACCTCAGCGACAAAACCGTCGACCTGAACGAGGTTCGAGCGCACATCGGTATGGTCTTCCAGCACTTCAACCTGTTTCCGCACATGACGGTGCTGCAGAACATCATGCTCGCGCCGACCGAGTTGAAGAAGGAATCCAAAGCGGATGCCCGAGCCACCGCCCTGAAACTGCTCGAGCGGGTGGGCCTGTCCGACAAAGCGGATGCCCGCCCCGCGCAGCTCTCCGGCGGCCAGAAGCAGCGCGTCGCGATCGCCCGGTCCCTCGCGGTGAACCCCGACATTATGTTGTTCGACGAGGCCACGAGCGCCCTCGATCCCGAAATGGTGGGGGAGGTGCTGCAGGTCATCCGCGACCTCGCCGCCGAGGGCATGACCATGGTCGTCGTCACCCACGAGATGGGTTTCGCCCGCGAGGTCGCGGACCGGGTCATCTTCATGGCCGATGGCCTCATCGTCGAAGAGGGGACTCCGGCCGAGCTGTTCGGCAACCCACAGCAGGAGCGCACCCAGGACTTCCTGTCCAAGGTGCTCTAAACCGCGTGACCCGAAAACGGATGCTCCGCGCGAGACCCGCGCGCGGCATCCGTTTTTCTGTGCCGGTCAGGCATGACCGCGCCCGGTTTGGGTAGCCGCTACGGTAATCGGCGTAGCGGCTACCGAAATGGGGCGCGGCTATCGAACGGATGCTTCGGGCGGCTCAGGCCCGGTCGCCGACGATCTCCTCGCGCACCCGGCGCAGGTCCTCCATGAGCGAGCCGATAAGGATCCAGTGGTCGGGGTGCGGCGTCACGATGCGCAGCGGCGCGGTCAGGGCCAGCACCTCGGGGGCCGGCGGCTCGGGCGCCACCGTGAGGTCGCCCTCAGCGCGAGCGAGCAGCCGCAGGTCGTGCGCAGCCCGGGCCAGCTCCTCGGAAAAGGCCTGAACGCTCGGCTCCAACTGCAGGGAGGTATCGTAGTGATCGTGCAGGGCCCGGGTCATGCCGATAGCGCGGGTCACGAGGGTTGGCAGTCGCGCGATCATCTCATGGTCGGTGTCGAGCGCCAGGCGTAGTTTGGCCTTGCGCGGGTTGAGCATGAGGCTCTCCTCCGCCTGCGCGATGGCCTTCTCCGCCTTGACCAGCATGGGGCGCAGCAGCCGGGCCTTGATCATCAGCTCCATCAGGTCGACCGGCGTCTGCGGGGTACGTAGCGCCTGGGCAATGCGCTCGAAGGTATCAGCCACCTCGCGAGCGAGCAGGGCCACAGCATCGCGTGCCGGCGCAATCAGCACCGGCGGAACGATCAGGGCGTTGATGATCAGCGCGATCCCCGCACCGATGAACGTTTCAAAGATGCGATCGAGGGCATACCCCGGCGTCGTCGCGCCGAGCGCGAGCACGAGCATGGCGCTGATCGGAATCTGGCTCGCCGACACCGGCGACAGCCGCAGCGCCCAGGCGACGAGGATGCTGACCACAATCGTGCCGAGTACAACCCAGCTGGACTGGCCGAGGAAGAAGCCGATCGTGGAGGCGATAATGACTCCGCCGATGACGCCAGCGGTACGTTCGATCGCGCGGCCGAGGGTCTGATTGACACTCGGCTGCACCACGAGCAGGGCCGCAATCGCGGCAAAGATCGGTAGGTCGTTGGGCAGCAGCAGCTGCGAGACGATCCAGGCCAGGGCGACGGCGACGGCCATCTTCACGACCTGCAGCACCGGGAGTCGGGTGGGGATGCGCAGGGCCGATGTTAGTTTCACTGCTCAAGGCTAACCCGACAACTCCTCAAGCGGATGCCGACAAACCCGTCTGCCCGCTGCGCGCCGGCCCGAACCAGGTGCAGCGTGCCGCGCATCGGCCACGAACGCACGATGTCACCCGCATTGACGCTGGCCTGCACCTCGTCCAGCGTTGTGCCGGGGGAGCGCACCCCGATGGCCCACTGGGCCGCCGGGTAGTCCTGGGCCTGTACCGCGAGCATCCGCTCAACGACCACAACGGCCCCATCAGCGTTGGCCCGGCCAGGCCCTGGGCGTGCAGGCGCAGAACGTCGGCGCGGGAGGCGGCAGTGCCCGTAATGATCAGCCGGCGCCTAGCCCAGGTCGTCGTCGGTGCGAGCTCCGAACACGATTTCGTCCCAGCTCGGCATCGATGCCCGACCGCGCTTGGGTGTGGTGCGGCCGTGGTTGGTGCGCTCCTGGGCCCGGGCAGCCTGGTTGGCCCAGGCGTTGCCGGTCGGTTCCGGCGTGGTCGCCGGCGCCGCACTGGACTCGTCGGTAACCGGGCTGTCCATGGCCGTGGACCGACGGGGCCGCATCATTGCAGGCTGCACCGAAGAGGATGCCGTCGGCTGGGCCGCTGCAGCATCCCGGCTGCCAGCCGCCTCGCGTTCGCCGCGGCGTCGACGCAACGATTCCAGAAGATCGGCGGTTTCGCTCATGTTCGATGCTGGCTCGGCAGCGCGTTTGATCGCGGCTTTGGACACAGCATCGTCCCGGCTGAGCGAACGGGAAAACGGCACAACCTCAAGGTTCGGGCTGGTGTCGTTCAAAATCTCGTCGGGCAGAGATTCCTTGAAGTTGAAGGCGTTGCTGTCGAAGCGGGAGACATCGGCGGCGCTCGTCTCCGAGCCGACCGCGCGCAGTCGGGGAATGAGCGAGCCCTTGAGCTCGCCCTGCTGCGAGAGCGCGATGGCCTCGCTGCCGACCGGCGATAGTGAGTTCTTCTTGGGTTCGAAGCCCCAGCGGGCGTCGTGGTCGATCTCGTCTGCGGTGAAGGACAGCTTGACGATCCAGCCGCCGCCGGGCTCTTTCCAGCTGGCCCAGCGTTCGCCGGTGGCGCCGAGCGAGGCGAGACGCTCCCGAATGACGCTGCCGAAGTTCACGTTCTCGTCGACCGGATCCGGATCGATCGCGGTGTGTACCGGCACGCTGAGCGCCGACGAGACGATGTACTCCCGTTCGGCTACGACCGGGCCCTCGAAGCGGCGCACGTAGTCGAGGGACGCGCCGGTGACGGCCGCGACATCCTCGGCGGACATGCCGGAGCGAATGTGCGCCTGAACCTCCCGGGGGGAGAGTTTGGGCGCGAGACTTTGCTCCGTCTGGGTTTGGCGAAGCCGGGACTGAAGAACCTCGTCGATGGCGATGCGATATCGGTCACCATCTTCGGACGCTGCGAGCAGCGCACCGTTCTCAACCCCAATAACCTTCAATTCCTGCATGAAGACAAGCCCTCTCGCGATTACCGTTGGCTGCAAGACTGCCACGAGTTGGGGCAATTTCGCGGGAATACGCTGGGCGTGCCGCAAGTTGTTTTCCGTGTCCGAATAAAAAGGTTGGCGGACGGTTTGCTATTCCGTCCGGATTGTTGGAAACTGTGCCCGCCGATTTCGATTATCGGCGTAACTGAAATGGATGGGCATGGCAACCGATTACGACGCACCCCGAAAGACTGAAGACGACTCCGAGTCGATCGAGGCCCTCAAGGAACGTGTGCCAGATAAAATGTCCGGCAGCGTTGATGTTGACGACTCCGACAACCCGGGTGGGTTCGATCTACCCGGCGCCGACCTGTCCGACCTGGACCTCGATGTCGTCGTTCTGCCCGCGCAGGCCGACGAATTTACCTGCGTGAATTGCTTCCTCGTGAAGCACCGTTCGCAGATGGGCCACGAGACCAAGCTCGGAATGGTCTGCCTGGAGTGCGACTCCTAGACCTGCTAACCGACGTTGGTCGTTCGTGATCCATTGATCGCGGCGGCCAACTCCGTCGGGTGCCGGCTGGAGATGATCCAGTACGGCGCCGGATCGGTTGGGTCGACGATCGGAACGCGCACGACCGGGTCGATCCAGCCGCGAATGAGCAGCCAGGCCCGGGCATCCAGCCGGGGTCCGCGCTCCTGGGTGGCTTCGGCCTTGGTAAAGGAGACGGCTTCCCCCACAAGGTGGGTAGAAATCGTGGCCGGGCCGGCTTTCAGCTCGCCGTTCTGCACCCGCACCACCGGTGAGGCCAGCACGAGCAGCAGTACGCAGCCTCCGTAGAGAACGGCGGCCGTGATGATGCCGGCCGGCAGGGAAATCGGAACGAGCACCAGGATGCTCGCCGGTATCACCAGTGCGGTGACGATGAAGGCCCACGGAGTAGGCCAGAGTTTTTCGCGGTAATCAGGCATGGCTCTATTCGATCAGATATCTGCACTACCCTCGACACGTGGCAGAAAGCGTCGAAGTACTGATCCAAGCATCCATCCTCCCGAACTACGCACATCCCGGTGATGCCGGGGCTGACCTGCATTCGGCCGAGGCCCTCATGCTCGCTCCCGGTTGCCGTGCACTTGTCGGCACCGGCGTGTCGATCGCGTTGCCCGACGGGTTTGCCGCCTTTGTGGTTCCGCGCAGCGGCCTGGCGTCCAAGCGCGGCATCACCATCGTGAATTCCCCGGGGACAGTGGATGCCGGCTACCGCGGCGAAATCAAGGTGGCTCTGCTCAATACCGACCAGAACGAGTCGTTCACGATCAATATCGGCGACCGCATCGCCCAACTCATTGTGATGCCCGTTGCCCGGGCCACCTTCATTGCCGTGGACCGGCTGCCCGGCAGCCACCGCGGCGAGGGCGGCTTCGGTTCAACGGGCGTAGAGGCTGCTCCACTAGAAAGTGCACCATTGTCGGGCGATACCGCCCAGCGCGAAGGAGAAAATCAGTGACTGACACCACGACCCCCGGGTACTTCGTCGAGCCCCATGCCAAATCGGCACCAGAGAACCGCGAGAGCGATGGCCCGTTCGACGAGTCCGAAGCCAACCCGGTGCGGCCATACGTCGATCTCGGCGGCATCAAGATTCTGCCGCGGGAAGGCCTGCACCTGCGCCTCGAAATTGAAGAGGGCAGCAAGCGCGTCGTCGCCATCGGCCTCGACTTCGCCGGGTCGACCCTGCAGGTGCAGCCGTTCGCCGCTCCGCGGTCGAGCGGCCTGTGGCATGAGATTCGCGACCAGATCGCCGACCAGATCGGCAAGCAGGGCGGTACCACGACACCGCGCGAGGGCCCGTTCGGCCCGGAACTGGTCGCCGAGATTCCGGTTGCGGCCGGTCAGGAAGCCGGCGGCGTCACCCGCCTGGCCCGTTTCATCGGCGTCGACGGGCCGCGCTGGTTTCTGCGCGGTGTGATCGCGGGCGAGGGCGCCATCGATCCGAATGCCGCAGCGCAGATCGAAGACCTGTTCCGCAGTATCGTCGTCGTGCGCGGGGGAACCCCGATGCCGCCGCGTGATCTGATTCCGCTGCGCATGCCCGCCTCGCCCACCGGCGCGACCGAGACCGCCGCGGTCTAACGAGCCATGAGCGACACCCCCGGTCAGAACGGACAGCAGGGCCAGCGCGATGAAGCGCACGAGCCGGTGCCGACGCCAGCCGCGGCGCCGGAACCCGCTCCGACGCCGGAGCAGGCGCAGACCGCGTCAACCCTGTTCGCCGAGTCGATGGCCGGGGCGGCCCGCCGGGCCGGATTCGGAGCGGCGACCGAGGGGGCGCCGATCAGTGGACAGGCCCTATTAAAGGCGATGGGCGGCATCCGCGGTCTGATTGAAGCTGTCCTGCCCGGCCTTGTCTTTCTCGTCACCTACACACTGACTATCGACCCGTCGACCGATGTGACGAGTGACCCGATCGGCACCCTGCTTCCCTCACTCGTCGCTCCGCTGGTCATCGGCGTGATCTTCGTCGCACTGCGCGCGATCACCAGGCAGACGACGACGCCGGCCCTCGGAGGCCTGGTCGGCACCGCTATCAGCGTCGCGCTGGCTCTCTTCTCCGGAAAGCCCTCCGATTTCTTCCTGGTCGGTCTGTGGACCAACGCCGGCTACGGTGCCGCCCTGCTTATCTCCGTGCTCGTGCGCTGGCCGCTGATCGGCGTCGCCGTCGGGTTCCTCATGGGCGACGGCATCGCCTGGCGCCTCGACGCCAGCAAGCGGCGCGTGCTGACCATTCTCACCCTGTGCTGGACCGGCCTGTTCCTCGGACGCCTCGCCGTGCAGCTGCCGCTCTACCTCGCCAATAACGTCGAACTGCTCGCCTCCATGAAGCTCCTCATGGGCATCCCGCTCTACGCGCCGTTGCTCGTCGTGTCCTGGCTCATGGTGCGCTCGGTCTATCGCAAAGCGGATGCCGCCGACGCGCTCTGAGAATCGACCTCTGCGCGCTCGGGCGCACTGCTAGAGTTATCTTGACGTCAAGATAGTTGACCGGCGATCACTCGTCGGCGCGACTCGATGGAAAAAGGCAGCTCCCGGCATCCGCCGGTAAGGCTTGCCTTGCTGGCACGCGGTTGTGCCTGCCACAAGAATTGAGGATTGCCGCCGGTTTCCCGTCGGCTCCTACAACGGAGAGGGCACTGTGTCGGATTCAAAAAGTACCGCGGTAAATAGCTTCGGAGCCAAAGACACCCTGCGCGTTGGTTCGACAGACTATGAAGTCTTTCGGCTCGACGCGGTCGACGGTTACGACAAACTGCCATACAGCCTGAAGGTGCTGCTGGAGAACCTCCTCCGCACCGAAGATGGAGCCAACATCACCGCCGAGCACATTCGTGCCCTCGGCTCCTGGGTTCCCACCGCGGAACCCGACACCGAGATCCAGTACACGCCGGCTCGCGTCGTCATGCAGGACTTCACCGGCGTTCCCTGCATCGTCGACCTCGCCACCATGCGCGAAGCCCTCGTCGACCTCGGCGGCGACGCCAAGAAGATCAACCCGCTCGCCCCGACCGAAATGGTCATCGACCACTCCGTTGTCGCCGACCTGTTCGGCACGACCGACTCGTTCGAGCGCAACGTCGAGATCGAGTACGAGCGCAACGGTGAGCGCTACCAGTTCCTCCGCTGGGGCCAGACCGCGTTCGACGACTTCAAGGTCGTTCCCCCGGGAACCGGCATCGTGCACCAGGTCAACATCGAGTATCTCGCCCGCGTCACCATGACCCGTGAGGTCAACGGCGTTCTCCAGGCTTACCCAGACACCTGCGTCGGCACCGACTCGCACACGACCATGGTCAACGGCCTGGGCGTGCTCGGCTGGGGCGTCGGCGGAATCGAAGCCGAAGCGGCGATGCTCGGCCAGTCGGTTTCCATGCTCATCCCCAAGGTTGTCGGCTTCAAGCTCTCCGGCGTCATCCCGGCCGGCGTCACCGCAACGGATGTCGTGCTCACCATCACGCAGATGCTTCGCAAGCACGGCGTGGTCGGCAAGTTCGTCGAATTCTACGGATCGGGTGTCGCCTCAGTGCCGCTCGCCAACCGTGCCACCATCGGTAACATGAGCCCCGAGTTCGGCTCGACGGCCGCGATGTTCCCGATCGACGACGTGACCCTCGGCTACCTGCGCCTCACCGGGCGCAGCGAAGAGCAGGTCGCGCTGGTCGAGGCCTACTCGAAGCTGCAGGGCCTCTGGCACAACCCCGATGTGGAGCCGGTGTTCAGCGAATACCTCGAGCTCGACCTCTCCACGGTCGTTCCCTCGATCGCCGGACCCAAGCGCCCGCAGGACCGCATCATCCTTTCCGAGTCCAAGTCGCAGTTCGAGCGCGACCTGGACAACTACGCCAACGGCCCCGTCTCCCTGGTGGACGCGGCAATAGAGGGTACGTTCCCCGCCTCTGACCCGCTCGGCCTCACCTCGCAAGACGAAGTGACCGCGCACGAGCACGCCTACCAGGCTGGCCTGGTGCGTCACACCAGCCACCCGACGAAGTCGCACCCTCAGCCCACCGACGTGAAGCTCGCCGACGGTCGCGAGTTCACGATCGACAACGGCGCCGTAGCGATCGCGGCCATCACGTCGTGCACCAACACGTCAAACCCGAGCGTTATGCTCGCGGCCGGCCTGCTGGCCCGCAATGCGAGCCTCAAGGGACTCAAGAGCAAGCCGTGGGTCAAGACCACCCTCGCGCCCGGTTCCAAGGTCGTCACTGAGTACTACGCGAAGGCCGGCCTCAACGGCTACCTCGAAGACCTTGGCTTCTACCTCGTCGGCTACGGCTGCACCACCTGCATCGGTAACTCCGGTCCGCTCGAGGACGAAATCTCCTCGGCCGTGCAAGACAACGACCTCGCCGTCACCGCCGTGCTCTCCGGTAACCGCAACTTCGAGGGACGCATCAACCCCGACGTGAAGATGAACTACCTCGCGAGCCCGCCGCTGGTTATCGCCTACGCCCTCGCCGGCACGATGAACTTCGACTTCGACACCGATTCGCTCGGTCAAGACACCGAGGGTAACGACGTGTTCCTCAAGGACATCTGGCCCGACGCCGACGAGGTGCAGAAGACCATTGACGAGTCGATCGACTCCAACATGTTCGAGACCCAGTACGCCGGTGTCTTCGAGGGTGACGACCGCTGGAAGTCCCTGCACACCCCCATTGGCGACACCTTCGCCTGGGACGCCGAGAGTACCTACGTGCGGAAGCCCCCGTACTTCGACGGCATGACGCTGGAGACCAGCCCGGTCGTGGACATCAGTGGTGCCCGCGTGCTCGCCAAGCTCGGCGACTCGGTCACTACCGACCACATCAGCCCCGCCGGTTCGATCAAAGCGGATGGCCCCGCCGGCCGTTACCTGGCCGAGCACGGCATCGCCCGTGGGGACTACAACTCCTACGGCTCGCGTCGTGGCAACCACGAGGTCATGATTCGCGGAACCTTCGCGAACATCCGTCTGCGCAACCAGCTCCTCGACAACGTCGAGGGTGGCTTCACCCGCGACTTCACCGTCGCGAGCGGCCCGCAAGCCGACATCTATGATGCCAGCCAGAACTACCAGGCTGCCGGTACCCCGCTCGTCATCTTCGGTGGCAAGGAGTACGGTTCGGGTTCCAGCCGGGACTGGGCAGCCAAGGGCACGAGTCTTCTCGGTGTCAAGGCCGTCATCGTTGAGAGCTTCGAGCGCATCCACCGCTCGAACCTCATCGGCATGGGCGTTGTGCCCCTGCAGTTCCCGGTCGGCGAAACCGCCGACTCGCTCGGTCTCGATGGCACCGAGATCGTCTCGGTCTCCGGCATCACCGAACTGAACAACGGCACGACGCCGAAGACCGTGCGCGTGACCTGCGTTCCCAGTGAATTCTCGGCCGCCGGCAAGGCACCGGTCGAGTTCGACGCCATCGTGCGCATCGACACCCCGGGTGAAGCCGAGTACTACCGCAACGGCGGCATCCTGCAATACGTGCTGCGTTCGCTCGTCTGAGTGAACCGGGGGCGCTGCCAGCGCCTCGCTCTACCAGCACGACACCGGCGCGTAGACTCGATTCACTCGGGTCTGCGCGCCGGTTTGGCTTGATCTGTTTAGCACTGTTTTGTAGAGCAGCATGAAAGGTATGACGGATGATCCTTCTGGAGACGATTCATGGTCCGCGGGACCTCGATGGTCTTTCGAAAGAGCAGCTGCCACAGCTGGCCGCCGATATTCGGCGGTTTCTGGTGCGCGAGATTTCGAAGACCGGCGGACACCTCGGGCCAAACCTCGGTGTCGTCGAACTGACCATCGCCATCCACCGGGTTTTCCATTCACCGACCGACGCCATCGTCTTCGATACCGGCCACCAGTCCTACGTACACAAGCTCCTCACCGGCCGTCAGGACTTCAGCAAGCTGCGCTCGTTCGACGGTCTCGCGGGCTATCCGCAACGTTCGGAGTCCGAGCACGACATCGTCGAAAGCTCGCACGCCTCCAGTTCGCTGTCCTGGGCCGACGGTATCTCCCGAGCCTTCGAGATGACCGGCCAGACCGATCGGCACGTGGTCGCCGTCGTCGGCGACGGCGCGCTGACCGGCGGCATGACCTGGGAAGCCCTCAATAACATCAGCGACGACAACACGCGTCGACTCATCATCGTGGTCAACGACAACGGCCGATCCTACGCGCCGACGATTGGCGGTATGGCGCGCTTTTTGAATACCGTCCGTACCCGCGCGGCCTACCGCGACGCCTACCTGACCAGTCAGAAAGTGTTTGACAAACTCGGCGCGCCCGGCCGGGCCATGTACCGCGGGGTGCGCGGCGGTCTGCACGGGTTCCTCAGCCGGGTCACCAACAACGAAGCGCTCTATTCCAACCTCGACATCAAGTACATCGGTCCCATTGACGGTCACGACGTGCACGCCATGGAGGAGGCCCTCGCCCAGGCCAAGGGCTACGGCGCGCCGGTCATCGTGCACGCCATCACCCAGAAGGGCAAGGGCTACGACCCGGCCGTGCAAGACACGGCCGACCAGTTCCACGCGGTCGGGCAGATCGACCCGGAGACCGGCGAATCCGTCGAAGAGGCGGGCGCGGCATCCTGGACGTCGGTTTTTGCCGACGAATTGTTGCGACTGGCCATCGAGAACGATCGTATCGTCGGCATTACCGCCGCCATGCTGCGCCCGACCGGGCTGCACAAGATGGCCGAACGTTTTCCGGCCCGCGTGCACGACGTGGGCATCGCCGAACAGCACGCCGTGACGAGCGCCGCAGGGCTGGCCTTCGGCGGCCTGCACCCGGTTGTCGCCCTCTACGCCACGTTCATCAATCGCGCTTTCGACCAGGTTCTGATGGATGTGGCCCTGCACAAAGCCGGCGTCACCTTTGTACTCGATCGGGCCGGCGTCACCGGCCCCGATGGTCCCAGTCACCACGGCATGTGGGACCTCGCCATTCTGCAGGTCGTCCCCAACATTCGGCTGGCCGCGCCGCGGGACTCCGTGCGCCTGCGCGAAGAACTGGCCGAGGCCGTCGCCGTCGAAGACGGACCCACGGTCTTGCGCTACCCCAAGGGCACCGTCGGCCTGGAGTTCGAGGCCATCCGCCGCCTCGACGATGGTGTCGACGTGCTGCAGGAGGCGACCCAACAGGATGTGCTGATCGTCACGGTCGGTCCGATGGCCGCGCTGGGGCTCGACGTGGCCGACCGGCTCGCCGCCCAGGGCATCGGAGCGACGGTCGTCGACCCGCGCTGGGTCGTGCCGGTGCCGCGCAGTATTATCACCCTCGCCGCCGCGCACCGCATCGTGGTCACCATCGAAGACGGCATCCGGGTCGGCGGAATCGGTACGCGCATCCGGCAGGACTTGCGGGAGGCCGGCGTTGACACCGCGGTGACCGAACTCGGCCTGCCGGACCAGTTCCTCGACCACGGCACCCGCGCCCAGATCCTGGAGCGCGTCGGCCTCACCCCGCAGGCGATCGCCCGCGATGTGGTCGCCATGGTGCTCGGCAGCAAAATCCCCAACGCTCGACCCTTGCCCGCCGACCACACCGACACCGGCGCTATCCAGGTAACCCGCCGCGACTAAGGGCTCGTAAGTAAATAACCTAGACGCATGCCGTTTGGGGTGCCATGGCTGTGCTGTGTCGGTTCCCGTGGAGGTCGAAGAGTCGCTGGCAGTCAAGTTCGCCGCGTTGTTCCCGCATCTTGATGAGCGTCAGCGACGGTTGCTGACGAGGGCTGAGGCTCGCGTGCTGGGTCATGGCGGGGTCGCGGCGGTGGCCCGGGCGGCTGGAGTAAGAGCGTCACCGCCGAGCTCGACGAGAGCATCTACCCCAAAGGCATCAAGATCACCGACCGCGAAATGGCAGATCTGGAAACCCGCCACCTGACTAGGCACGACTTCCATGGCGAGCGGAACTACAGCGTGAGCCCAGCAAAGTTCGCCCAACGAAAGTGATCTCAGCACGTGAGATGTCGAGTTACGCGTGTCTTTGATTTACGGGCGTAAGCGCCCGCGGGCGGTGCCGCTGCCACACCCGTTGTGGTGCTGGCGGCCACCGACCCCCAGCAGTAGAGGGGCCGCCCTCCTCGGGCCGTGAAATGGATAACCTGTGAAATGGATAACCCACTTGCCGGATTCACCTCTATGAGATCAAGAGTCCTGGGCTGGGCGGCGCCCGGCGCTTGCCCGCCCCCTCGCTGTTGCGACTCGGAGCGGGAACCAAGCCCGGCCAGGTCACGGACCTCGACGGTTTCGGTATCGCGTTGCTCTTCTTCAGTGGCGCGGACGGGGTTCACCTGGAACTGACGGACCTCTCTAACTCAGTAGTGCAGCCGGACCGGTTGAACATCCACTCTTGCCCGCGGAGTGGGATGGAGCGGATGCTTGGTCTGCCCTCGCTCCCGACCGGCGTCACCGTGCACGGTGACGTCACCGGACTGTACGCCGGACGACGTGCGGTGGGTGATCGCGGTCCCGGGCCGCCTCGCTAGGTCCGCCAGGAGGCCGGTCTTCCACCTGCCTCACTTGGCCCTGGCAGGACAGCTGGGAAGGGCTCTTCAACGCGGCCTGCGGTCCACCAACCCCAGCAACGACCTGACCACCCAGCCCCAACACGGCCCAACCGCAGAACAGTGGAAGAACCGGACAGACCGGTAGCTTCCGTTGGCACAGCCCGCCCGAAGGTATCCCCTGTCGCAGGGGTCGCCGCCCTGGCTCTGCTCTTGCTGCTCACCGTTTCTACCGCCGCGTCATGATGAGTACCTCGAGAAGCGCGCCATTGACTCTGGCCTCCAGGACCATCCGGGCCAGGCACAAGTCGAGGGGCAGCGCCGCGATCTTGCGACCGTATGCCGTGAGCCGCTTGCGCGAGTCGGTGATCCGAGCACCTGCGATGTCACCCAGGCCCAGGGAGCTCATCTGTAGCATGACCGACGCCAGGTTGGTGCGCAGGATCTCGGGGTCGGTGAACTCCGATCGAGCCTTGAAGTCCTCCTGGGAGTGCAGCCGGATGCCATCGGTCATCACCTTGACCAGGGTGTTGCCACTGGAGTGGTCGGTGGAGTGCACCTGGATAACCCACCGCAGTCCCCAGCTCGGTGTCCAGCTCCTGCGCGATGCGCTCGGCCACCGACCTGGCGGCGATGACGACCTGGTGGTCTCGGATGGCCGCGGTGATATCGTCCCTGCGGGCAGCGACCGGCAGGTCGTCGGGATAGCTGATTCTGGGCACCGCGGTGAGACGGCGCGCGATACGGGCTGACCGCGCCGGCGGTACCTCGCTCGGCCTGCGCCGGGACGGACGCCGACGGGACTTTCGTGGGCTCACAGGTTCTGGTCGCGCGGGATGCGGCGCGCGCGCTGAGGACACGAGGTTCAGGATATCCGGCCCGCGAGCCCCACTCGGTGGCACCCCTGGGTCCAGCGCGTCCAGCAACGCGCGTGAGCCGGCGGCACCCGAGGTGCCGCCGGCTCACGTTCTCAACCTGTTCTCACAATGGGTGGACTATTGGAGAGGCTTAAGGTCCGCCTTGGGCGAGCCCTCCACCCTGAAGATGCCCCATAGGCCCTGGTTGACCTGGTTCTCCAGACCGCCGTCCCGGTAGAGGTAGTCCCCGGGAAGCTTCTGGAGTCCACCGGCCCCACCGAGCAGGTTGTAGTTGAAGGCGTTGCCTGTGAGCAAACCGCCCTCGGCTGTCTTGATCATCGCGTTCGGGTCGCTTGGCTGGTAGCGCCACCCGTGCCCGTTCAGGCTGAAGGTGTGTGCCCGGTCGCGGTCACCACCCGATACGAGCCGCAGGTGCGTCTCGTCTCCGACATAGGCCCGCACGAGCGGTGTGGCCGGGTCGCCGTGCACCACCGACGACATGACGTTGGCCACCTCTGGGTCCTTCGCCAGGCGAGGGGCGAAACGCTCGGTCGTGTAGTTAATGCCCCGGTGCCCCTGGTCGCTGGGTTCGCCCTCCGCTGGGTAGGGGAGGATGGCCCCGGCCTTGTCTCGCAGGATCAGACCGTCGACCCAGTTGAGCACAGCCTCGCGGAAGCTGCGTTTGACGCCGGCGGCGTCGGTGTAGGTGACGTTGGCCTGTGCGCCCGAGGTGATCGCAACCCCGGAGTTGGGGTTGACGTATGTCGAGCCCTTTGGCTCGATCAACAGCGACCCGTAGGACCCGTGGTGGCGACTCCCACGCCGGTCAGCGAAGTCGAGCAGGTTCGCTGCGCCGTCCTCGACCGCGGCATGGACATACCACGTGTACTTTGTCGTAACTCCTGGCGCCACGGTCTGGTCGTAGTTGTACCCGACCGTCGCCCCGTCGGAGTCAATGACATTGTAGGTCAACAGGTTTGGGTGCATGGATACCCGGTTGGAACGTGGGAAGTTCGTCACGTCCGCAGGCAACGGTAGGTCACCGGTGTGTGCGGCGGGCGTCTTCGGCAGCTCGTTCTTGAGCGTCACCGTGACGCAGTCACCCACATTTGCTCGGATCACCAGGGGCTCGGTCTTCATGGCACCCGTGCGAACCTTAGTCACATCCTCGCTCCGCACGAACATCGTGCCGTACGGGTCGTGGTCACCTGACTTCACGTTGTACACGATGTCCTTGGCGATGGCCGACACGTTGACAGCGACCGCCCTGGACCCTGTCGGGCACGGGGTGACCGAACTCAGCGTTCCGGTTGGGGCAACCTTGAGCGCGTCACCGGGTTTGAGGGCTGGCCACGCGTCGCCAATTCCAGGAGCTGCCCGGTCGGGCAGCGGCTGGAGGTCGGAGACCGCGTTCTTGGGGACCCGGAACAGACCCCACATCCCCATCCACTGGTCCTCAAGCAACGGGGAGCCATACAGGTAGTCACCGGGGGAACCGGCGCCGTCCTGCAGGATCGACGGGGTGCCGTTGGCGACGCTGTTCGAGGCTTTGGCGACTGTTGCTGAAGCACCGGGGTTGGTCTTGACCACCTGCGAGCCTTGCAGCTCGTAGTTGAAGTACTCCGCGAGCGAGAGGGTCTGGGTGTCGACCGTCCGAGACAGGGGGTTGTCCGGCTCATTCAGCCAACGGTGACCGTGAAGGTTGAACTCGTGCATCTCCTCGTGGGAGCCAGCGACGTTGCGGATGACCACAGGGTCCTTCGAGTACGCCCTCAGGAGCGGCGTATCGGGATCGCCGTTGACCGCGGATGAGTAGGTGTATGCGGGGTCGCCCTTAGCGCCCATAACCCCAGGTTTCGTCCGGATCTGGAACGGGGCATTCTTGTAGTTGATCGAGTAGCCGCCCTGGTCCTGGCCGTAGTTGTCCGGTGCCGAAGGTGGGTTGATCGGTGGACCAGTGCCGTTGTCCTTCCACATGGGCGTTCGGTCGGAGTAGAAAATGGTCATCTCCCGGAAGTCCGGGCCGCTGGCTGAGCGGATATCGGCCATGGGGCCGACCCCGTTCGTGGCAGCACCAGTCTTCGGATCGTGCCACGTGGCGTCAGCGGGCTCGACGTTCATCGCGGCATAGAGGCCCTTCTGCTGGTGCAGGTTGGCGTACTGGTGGTCGTGGAAGAAGGTCGTCCGCAAGGCTGTGTCCACGAACCACCGATAGCCGTAGGTCTGGCCAGGCATCGCCGAGGAACTGTAGTTCCAGCCCACGCTGGTGCCGTCGGAGGCAAGTTCGTCGAACTTGACCAGGTGCACGTGTGTCGAGACCTCGGACGTCTCCTCGGTGGCCATGTAATCACCGTCGAGGCGGTTCACGTGGTCGAGGGGGACGTTGGGATTCTCGTCGAGGTGCAGGTCGTTGGTGGTGAACAGCTGAACGCACTCACCAACCCTGGACCGGATGGTGTACGGCTCGGGTGCCTTCTGTCCTGTCCGCACAGCGACCGCATCGGATTCCTCCACGTAGACCCTTCCCTGCCTGTCCTTCCAGCCCGCGGAGTTGTAGGTGATCGGGGTGTCGATGACGTGTGGCCGGTAAACCCGTGTCGGTGCAGTTGTCGGGCACGGGTCGATGTAGCCGTTGCCGGGCTTGGTCGGGTCAAGAGCAGGCATCCCTGCGGCCTCAAGCGCGGTCGGGCCCCGGGGGGCGTCGCCGGGGCGACGGATAGCAGCGAAGGTATCCTTGACCACCGCGTTCGGCGGACGGTAGGCACGCTGGCCGACGTCACCCTTGACGAACAGTGGGAAACCGGGCTGGGTTGCGGTCGGGGCCGCCGTGGCGCCTGCCCGGTTCGGCAGCTCCTGCAGTGCTTCTAGGGGCGTGCCGTCGGCATACTGTGCCGTGCCGTCTCGCAACTTGTCGAAGATCCGCAGGTGGCCCCAGAAACCCTGGGCGAAGTGCGGGTAGAGGTGGCAGTGGAAGATCGTGTCACCGACCGTGCCCTGGGTGCCGCCGGCACCTCCCTCAATCTTCAGCTCCCGAGCCTCATGTGGGCCAAACGACTGGACGTCATTAAGCGGTGACTTCGGGTTCTTCGGGTCGGCGTTCCAGCGCTGGGTGTGCTGGTGCCATGGGTGGGTCTCCTTGGCACCCGGGTGGACGACGTGGAACTTCAGCGGGTCACCGACGTATCCCTTCGGGATCAGGTTGTCCGAATCGGTCACCTTCACGCCGTCGACGGTTCGGGTTAGCTTGCCCTCGTCGCCGAAGACCCACGACTGCAGGTGGGACTCCTCGCCCAGGCACTTGGCGCCGGGGTCGTCGACGACCTTGCCGAGCTCGGGCACGTAGCCGTTGCAGAAGTTGTCACTTGGGGCATAGGTCTTGCCGTTGGGGAGCGTGATGGTCTTGGCCACGCCACCCGGGTTCTCCGGAGTGACGGTCCCACGGTGCTCGAGGATGGCCCGCAGCCGGTTGCGCAGCGGCTCCGAGCGGTAGTTGATGCCGAAGGTCGAGTCCTTCAGCCCGGTCGTCGGGAAGGTCGGTTGCTTATCGTCCCGGTCCAGGACGCCCTCGTTCTCGTCGAGGAAGATCATGACGGCCGAACGGGTCGAGGCCCCGCCTGCCCGGATGTCGGCGAACAGCTGGGACTCGACGGCGCGCCCGCCCGTGAGCAGGTCGGCCCCGGTGATCTGATTGTGCCAGGTCGAGTCCTTCGGGTGCACGACGACCGCGCCGTACAGGCCGTTCTGGACGGTGGTGTGCTTCGGGTCGTTCGGGTCGAGGTTGGTGTTGTCGTACAGCGGCGCCTCGCCCTCCCGGTCGGCGTACCAGGTGTAGGTGCGCTCGGTGCCCGTGGCGATGGTCGTGTCCGGGTTTAGGCCCACCCGCGCGCCGTCGGAGGTCTTCACGTCCGCTTGAACGAGGCCTTGAGTGGACAGGCCGATTCGCCGGCCCGCGATGTCGTTGCGCACCTTGACGGACACGCAGTCACCGACGTTGGCGCGCACGACGAGCGGCTGGGTGAGGTTGGGGTTGGCAAGGATTTTTTCCTTGTTCACCCTTGCGTCGGCGTTCTTGAGGGCATACATCAGGCCGTTGGGCAGCTTGTCGCCCCAGCCGTTGAGAGGGATGGTCACCTGGAAGGCGGCCAGGTCGTACTCAATAGCGCGGGCACCGGCCGGGCAGACCCCGTTGGCCGGGGTGATCGGATCGCCAATGACAGCTGTTGCCGCAGAGGAACCCATCAGAGCGGAAGTCGTCATCACGACGACACCGCCCGCCGCCACGGCGATGACCAGGCGAGATCGGCGTGGCGTCGAGGCCACGACAGACCGGGCACGCCGTGCCGGCGTCGGGGCATACCCACCGGTCACATCATCGCTTCGGCGCATGCCCAGGACGAGGCCTGCCAGGGCGAGGAGCAGAAGCACCGGGAATACGCGAGCGGCCTCGATGGCTCCGTGCTCGAAGAGCGCAGCACCCGAGGTCGCCTCCATGTGGCCGCCCGTGGCCGGTTCGGCTACCGCTGCCCCAGTAGTGCCAGAGGAAGAGGCTGCACCGTTGTGTGCAGCGTGCGGGTCGGCAGCGGCTTCGGCGGAGCCATTGGCTTGGCCCGTCTTGGCCAACCACGCCGCCGAGGGCTGGTGTGGGTGGAACCCGGGCTTGGTCGCGGCAGCGACTGGGGCACCTGGCGCGCCAGGGGGCGGGACAGCACCAAGTGCGTCACTGGCGTCAGGAGCTGCCTGGGCAGCCGGTGCGACAGCTGAGGCAACCGCGTGGGCGGCGGAGGCATGCTCGGAGGGGAAGAGCAGCGTGTGGCCGATCGCACCGGACATGAACACAGCCGTGGTGACAGCGACGACTGCGACCGTGGCGCGAGCCAAGGAGATCATCCGAGATGCCGGCCGCAGGCGAGCGATCATCGCGAACACGATCAGGACGGCCGGCACCACTAGCAAAAGCGACAATGTCCCGTCCCGAAGGAAGTGCAACACTGAGGTGCCCGAACTCCAGGCTTGCTGGGCAGAGGCTGCGTGAAGCCCGTGGAGCCAGGCCGTGCCGCCATAGGCGAGCACCACCCCCATGCCGACGCGAGCTCTCATAGAAATGTTCATTGGTTTCCCTGTAACTGCGTTATTGGTGCGCTGAAGTCAAGCCGGACCCATGAGCTGGAACGAATCAGGGCGGAGTGGCTTGGTCACTGGTCAGGAGATCCACAGGACAACACCTGGGGCTCGGTCGGCCGTAGCTGTTGTGCTCGACTATTTGGGAGCCGTCGCGTCTTGGACGGGAACGTATTCGTCCTGAAGGTGATCGTCGATATGCTCGTACATCACGTCCAGAGGCGTCAGAAACTCACGTCGTAGCCAGGCACGGATTGAGAACTTCGTTGCACTCATAGGGTTTTTTCTGCGCAGCTCGAGTTGGGGCCGTGACGGCGCTGGTCACAACCTCTGACCAGTGAGTTCGGGTAACCCAGCAGTCGTGATGTGAGGATATGTCAGCTTCTGGTTTAATGGAAGGGGCTCGTGCCACTCAGCGTTTTGCTCTGCTCCCGCGCTCTTCGCTGTTCCGGCTGCGGCTGCGGCTGCGGCTGCGGCAAACGCTGCCGCGTACGTTCCGAAAGAGCGCATCACCGTCTCAGGCAACTCCGCGGCCAGTGCCACCGTCACCATTAACTTCGATAAGGCTTTCAAGCCTCGCGCGCAGGTCACCTTCGGTGTGACCGGTGCGGGCAGGCCCGCGACGCTGTCGAGTTTCAAGGCCGAATCCACCGCCACGTTCGTCAAGGCTGCTGACGCTAACGGCGGAATCGCGCTTAACGTTGCCCTCCCGTCTGACGCGAGCGGCTCCTACGCCGTCACCGGAACCGACGGAACCACGATCGGAACGGCCACCCTCACGGTCGCCGCGGTTGACGCTGGAACCGGCACGGGCCTCGCCCACACCGGCTACGAAGCACCCCTGCTGCTCATCTGGGGTGCCGCCGGCGCTCTCATGCTCGGCATCGCGCTCGTCGTCGTTTTGAGCATCGTTCGCCGCCAGCGCGCGAACGCGTAAGAGGTTCCTGGCCTAACCGCCACCAATGTTCACGCGAAATGGCCCCGCACTCACGTGCGGGGCCATTTCGCGTTGGGCCGGCGGCCGTGCGGCCGTGGCTCGGCTTCAGGGGTGGAGACAATCGCATAAAGCTGTCCGTTATTGGCTGTGGCTACCTCGGGGCCGTACACGCATCGGCCATGGCCGAGCTGGGCACGAGGTGGTGGGCATCGACTTCGATGCCCGCAAGATCGAGCAGCTCGCCGCGGGCAAGCCGCCGTTCTACGAGCCGGGACTGCCCGAGATCCTCACCTCGGCGATGAAGTCCGGCCACTCCCGACCTGGCCATCACAAGCGACTAGGTTCCACCAGCTCGCGAGAGCGCACAAAGTGCCCGTTTGGACCATCCAAACGGGTGCTTTTTGCGCTCTCGCGGGACGAAGAGAGAACTTCAGCCTGCAAGGCAACGCCAAGACCATCGAGGGTGGCCGTCACCCGGACCGGGATGCCCAGTTCGCCCACATCAACGCCGCGGCCGAAGAGCACATAGCGGCCGGCCAGCCGGTGATCAGTGTGGACGGCAAGAAGAAGGAACTGGTCGGCAACTTCCGCAACGGCGGCCGGGAGTACCAGCCGGCCGGTGAGCCGGTGGCGACCAACGTCTACGACTTCAAGGGGGAACACGGCAAAGTCACGCCCTACGGCGTGTACGACATGGCTGCCAACACCGGCTGGGTGTCGGTGGGATCCGACCATGACACCGGCGCGTTCGCGGTCGAGTCGATCCGCCGCTGGTGGGACAAGGTCGGCGCCCTGGCCTACCCCCAAGCCGACCGGCTGCTGATCACCGCCGACGGCGGAGGTTCCAACGGTTACCGGCCGCGGCTGTGGAAACGTGAACTGGCCGAGCTGGCAACCCAGACCGGGCTGTCGATCACCGTCTGCCACTTCCCACCGGGCACCTCCAAGTGGAACAAAATTGAACACCGCCTGTTCGCCCAGATCTCAATGAACTGGCGTGGCCAGCCGCTAACCAGCCACGAAGTCATCGTCGACCTCATCGCCGGTACCACCACCCGCACCGGCCTTACCGTCACCGCCGGACTCGACGACACGATCTACCCCAAAGGCATCAAGATCACCGACCGCGAGATGGCAGACCTAGAAACCCAACACCTCACCAGGCACGACTTCCACGGCGACTGGAACTACACCGTAAGCCCAGCAGATCAACCCTGAACTACGCGTGTTGTTGATTTACAGGCCCTAAGAACGCAGACGGGGCCCGGGCCCCGTCCGCGGGCCCAGCTTATAAACTGGGCCCGCGACCATAAGGTGGGCCCGGTCAATGACCCGGCCCCGTTCTCGCTATATTTGAGCGGATGTCGCCCCGACGGCAGCACCGATGCCGCGGATTGCCGGGGTGTGGAAGGTGCCGCCGAAGACCCGCTCGCTCGCGCCGACTCGGTCGAGGTACGGGGTGATCCCGCCCATCTGGAACGGCCAGCCGGCGCCGAGGATCATGCACAGGTCGATGTCCTCGGCTGCGTGCACCACGTCGTCGTCCAGCATCCGCTTGATCTCGTCGACCAGACCGTCTTCGACCCGCTGCAGAATCTGCTCGGCGGTCATCGGGGTGCTGCCGCCGGCGACGATCTTCAGTGCACCCTTGTCGAAGCCGGTACGGCGGCCCTTTCCGTCCCGCTCAAGGATCTTGCCATGTTCGGCAAGCTTGTGCAGGTTGTCGCTCTCGAAGAACCGGTCGGGGAACGCCGCATGGTGCGTGTCGAGCACGTGAGCGCCCACGGTGAGGCCGACCAGCTCGAGCAGTTCGAACGGGCTCATCGGCAGCCCGAACGGCGCCACGGCGGCCTCCACGACCTCGAACGGGGTTCCGGTGTCGACGGCGTGCATCGCTTCACCGAGCAGCTTGGCGAGTACGCGGTTGACCACGAAGCCGGGCGTGTCCCGGGTGATCACCGCATTCTTGCGTAACTTGCCGGCGATGAGCATGGCCGTGGCGAGGGTGACCTGGTCGGTCTGCGGGGCGTTGACCACCTCGATCAGTGGCATGACCGCGACCGGGTTGAAGAAGTGGAAGCCGACCAGGCGCTCCGGGTGGGCAAGCTTCGACCCGATCTGCTCGACCGACAGCGACGATGTGTTCGTCGCCAGAATCGCCTCCGGCGATACGAACTTCTCGATCTCGGCGAACACGTTCTGCTTGACACTGAGTTCCTCGAAGACGGCCTCGATCACCCAATCGGCATCGGAGAACAACGACTTGTCGGTCGTACCGGTGACGAGCGCGCGCAGCCGGTTGGCCTCGTCGGAGGAGATGCGATTCTTAGCCTCAAGGGCCGCGATCTCACCGTGAATGTACGCAATACCCTTGTCGACGCGGGCCTGGTCGAGGTCGGTGATGACGACGGGGACCTTGAGTCGCCGCACGAACAGCAGCGCGAACTGGCTGGCCATCAGGCCAGCGCCGATAACGCCGACCTTAGTGATGGAGCGGGCGAGCTTCTTGTCCGGCGCGCCGGCCGGTCGCTTGGCCCGTTTCTGCACGAGGTTGAAGGCGTAGATGCTCGCCTGCAGCTGGTCACCGGCGATGAGACCGGCCAGAGCCTCATCTTCGCGCTCGAAGCCCTCGGCGCGGCTGCCGCTCTTGGCGGCCTGCAGCAGATCGAGCGCCACATAGGGGGACTTCGCGACCTCACCGATGCGGTTCACCAGCATCTTGCGGGCGATGCCGATGGCAACGTCCCACTTGACCAGGCGTTCGATCTTGCCGGGCGCGTTTGGACGCGACACCTTCGTGGTACCGGCGATCACCCCGTCGGCCCAGGCGATGGAATCTTCGAGGAACCGCGCCGACGTGAACATGACGTCCGCGATTCCGAGCGCGAGGGCATCCGCTCCGGTGAGGGTACGGTTGTTCTTGAGCGGGTTCTCGATGATGACCTTCAGGGCATTCTCAATGCCGATCAGGTTGGGCAGCAGGTAGGAGCCACCCCAGCCGGGGATCAGGCCGAGAAAGACCTCGGGTAATGCGATCGCCGGCACAGCCGCGTCGACCGTGCGGTAGCCCGCGTTGAGGCCGATTTCGAGCCCGCCACCGAGTGCGAGTCCGTTGATGAAGACGAACGACGGCACACCCAGCGTGTCAAGCTTGCCGAGGGCGTGGTGGCCGAGCTGGCTGAGCAGCTTGCCGGTGTCGAGCGAGGGGATTTCGGCTACCTTGCTGAGGTCCGCTCCGGCGGCGAGAATGAACGGCTTGCCGGTGACGGCGACGCCGTGTATCTCGCCGCGCCCGGCGCGAGCTTTCAGCTCGTCCATGGTGGCGGCGAACTCGAGCAGGGTAACCGGGCCGAGCGTGTTCGGCCGGGTGTGGTCACGCCCGTTGTCCAGGGTCACTAGGGCGAGGGTACGGCCGGCATCCAGTGGCACGTCGCGCACAAACGAGTGCGTGACGACCTCATCAGCGGAGATCCCAACGAGCGAGCTGAAATCGAGAGAATCGTAGTTGGTCATCGCTTCGCTGCCTTCTTGTTGAAGTGCGGGTTTTCCCAAATCACGGTGCCACCCTGGCCGAGACCGATGCACATGGCGGTGAGGCCGTAGCGCACCTCCGGGTGGCGCTCGAACTGGTGGGCCAGCTGGTTCATCAGGCGAACGCCCGAGCTGGCAAGTGGATGTCCCAGCGCAATCGCTCCGCCGTATTCGTTCACGCGCGGATCCTCGTCATCGATGCCGAAGTGGTCGAGGAACGAGATCACCTGCACGGCAAAGGCTTCGTTGAGCTCGAACAGGCCGATGTCGGTGATCGACAGGCCGGCCTTGCGCAGCGCCTTCTCGGTGGAGGGCACGGGGCCAAGGCCCATGACTTCCGGTTCGACGCCGGCGAAGGCGAAACTCGTCATGGTCATTTTCACGCCGAGGCCAAGCTCCTTGGCGGTGGCGCCGCTGGCCAGCAGGCAGGCGGATGCGCCGTCATTGAGCCCGGAGGCGTTGCCGGCGGTGACCCGTCCGTGGGAGCGGAAGGGAGTGCGCAGGCCTGCGAGTCCCTCCATGGTCGTCTCCGGGCGCGGCGCTTCGTCGCGCGTCGCCAGGCCCCACCCTGATTCGCTGCGGGTCGCCACCGAAATCAGGTCGGGCTGAATCGTGCCAGCTTCGTAGGCCGCGGCGACCTTCTGCTGGCTGCGCAGCGCGAACCGGTCTGAACGTTCCTTGGTGTATTCGGGGAACCGGTCGTGAATGCGTTCGGCGGTCGCTCCCATGCTGAGGGCGTCTTCGCTGACCAGACGCTCGGACAGGAATCGCGGGTTCGGGTCGGCCCCGAACCCCATCGGGTGACGGCCCATGTGCTCGACGCCCCCGGCGATGGCGAGGTCGTAGGCACCGAAACCGATCGAGGACCCCATCATGGTCACCGCGGTCATCGCCCCGGCGCACATACGGTCGATCGCGAATCCGGGCACCGATTTCGGCAGCCCGGCCAGCAGTGCAGCCGTGCGACCAAGGGTCAGGCCTTGGTCGCCGGTCTGCGTTGTGGCAGCGATCGCAACGTCGTCGATACGCTCCGGGGGTACCCCCGGGTTGCGTTCCATCAACCCGATGATCGCCTTGACCACGAGGTCATCGGCTCTGGTATTCCAGTACATGCCCTTTTCGCCGGCGCGCCCGAACGGGGTGCGAACCCCGTCCACAAAGACGACTTCTGCTCTCTCGGCCACAATGCCTCCAGTAAGTGTTGGATCAGATTCGAATCGACCTGTCAGGTCGTTTCGATCCTAGGGTGGTGAAATTTCCCACCCGAATCGTTTGCCGGATCCTACGACTCCAGATCCGACACGGGATCGGCAACTTGTGGAACTGCTACAAAAGCATCCGCTATAAATTGTGCAGTCACGTCAACTTGCCAGCGTCGCGCCCCCAACTGGGTTAGCACTTCTCCGACGGATGCCGCATCCAGCGGCTCCGGCGGCGTCCACGCCACCCGACGCAGAAAGTCCGGGGTCAGCAGGTTCTCCAGGGGAATCGCCAACTCGTCGCTGACGGTCTGCAGCGCAGCCCTCGCCGCCTTGTAGCGCACGTCCGCCTCGGGGTTGCGGTCGGCCCAGGCGCGTGGTGGCGGGAGGGTGTCGTTGCTCGCCTTGAGCGGTGGCAACTCGGTGGTGACGCGGCCACGCTGAATGGCGGCCCACCACCGGTCGAGTTCGTTGCGACTCGACCGCCCGTTGAACTCGCGCAGGTCGGACAACGCCTGGCGGGTCGCGGGAAGCACCCGTGCCGCGGCGAGCAGGGAGGCGTCGGGAACCAGACGGCCGGGGGAGACATCCACGTCGCGGGCGAACTCGTCGCGGGCCAGCCAGAGTTCCCGAGCGACGGCGAGGTTGCGCTGGCCACGCAGCGAGTGCAGGCCGGACAGTCGGCGCCACGGGTCGACGCGGGCGGCCTTGGCCTCCTTGGCCAGGGTGGCGGCGAATTCCTGGTCGGCGATGTCGGTCTTGTCGGATTCCACCAACAGACCGACCATGCGGTCGCGCAGGTCGGGCAGTAGCTCCACGTCGAGGGCGGCGTAGACCAGCCACGATTCCGGCAGCGGCCGGGTTGACCAGTTCGCGGCGGAGTGTTCCTTGGCGAGGTGGATGCCCAGGAGCTCTTCCACCACGGTGCCCAGGCCGACGCGGGGGATACCGAGCAGCCGGGCAGCGAGCTCGGTGTCAAAGATGCGTGCCGGGTCAAGCCCGACCTCACGCAGGCAGGCGAGGTCCTGGCTGGCGGCGTGCAGAATCCACTCCGTGTCGGCGAGGGCCTCGTTCAGCTCGCTGAAATCGCCGATCGGCGGCGGGTCGAACAGAAACGTTCCGGCACCGCGACGGTAAATCTGAATCAGATAGGCGCGTTGCGAGTAGGTGAAACCGGATGCCCGCTCCGCGTCGACCCCGACCGGCCCGTTCCCGGCCGCCAGGGCGGCCGTGGCGGCGAGGTAGGCCTCGCGGGTATCCACGACCCGGTGCAGAGCGATGGTCTGGTTGGATTGCGATTCAGCCACGGGCTGCTCGGCGTGCTGACAACATGCTGACTCCTTCCCCAGCGGGAGGGAGTCCGGCGAGCATGCAGAGCAGCTCGCCCCACCCCTCGACGTGGGCGGTGAGATTGTGATCCAGGGGTGTCCACGACGCGCGCAGCTCAATCTGCGCGCCATCTCCCTGTTTGGCGAGTTCGCCAAAGCCTGACGAGATTATTTTAGTCGCCGTTCCCGACGCCGCGGTGTACTTGGCCTTGCGGGAGTTCAGGGCGTCGACCAGCCAGGCCCAGGTGACCTCGGCCAGAAAGGGATCGAGTCCGATTTCTACCTCGAGCGGTGCCTGCGCAAAGCATACGACGCGAAAAGCACCGTTCCATCCCTCGGGTTCATCCGGGTCGTACAGCAGAATGAATCGGCCGGTTCCGAGCTCGGAGTCTTTGCCGGGTCGCATCGGCGTGATATTGGCCGCCAGGGCGAAGGAATACGGTGCAAGCTGGGCCGGCGCGGAAATCTCGGTGACGACTAATTCGGCCCGACTCGTCGCGCGACGAATCATTGACAAAGCCGCGGCAAACTCCACGGGCAGCGATTGATCTGTTTCGGGCACGTCTGCAGACTAGAGTTTTTTCTGGGTGTTGTCCGTGAGGCACGCCGACCAGTTGGAGGTGCGGGTGAACGAGGCACAGCCCCCAAACGGGCGCGCAGAGGCTGCGCAGCGGTCGATTCTGGGGCCGATCCTGGCCGTCACGGGCCTGGCCGTCGCCGGTGCGGCCGTCGTCGGTCTCGCCACCAGCGCCATTCTCGCCGCGGTCATGGCCAAAACCATCATCACACCCCCGGCCAAACGCGCGGATGACACGCGGGTGTTCGCGGTCGACCTCGGGCGCGGCCTGATCACCCTGCAACGGCACCGTGATTCGGTGCTCCCGGGCGACTACAGCTTTTTCTTTGGCAACGACACCGGCCACGCCCGCGTCGGCGCGATCACCGATCGAACGGCCGCCACCGTCACCCGGCGTATCCTCGCTGTGGACTACGGCGACCTCCAGGCCGCCCGGCGCGGCCGGTTCAGCGGCTGGCTCTACACCGGCCCCGACGATCTCGGCTTCCCCTGGCACAGTGTCGCCGTCCCGACCGCACTTGGCCCGGCCCCTGCCTGGCTCATTCCAGCGGATGCCGCAGCTGCGGGTGGTCGCTGGGTGATCCAGGTGCACGGCCGGGCGGTACGCCGGGAGGAGGCGCTGCGGGCGGTGCCCGTGTTTCGAGCGGCCGGCTACACGTCGCTGCTCGTCTCTTACCGCAACGATGGGGACGCCCCGGCCAGCCCCGACGGGCGCTACGGGCTGGGCGACACGGAGTGGGCCGACGTCGATGCGGCCATGAGCTTTGCCGCTGACCAGGGAGCGACCAGCGTCGTGCTGATGGGCTGGTCGATGGGGGGAGCGATCTGCCTGCAGGCCCTCACCCGCAGCGCACAGGCGCCGCTGATCGTCGGGGTGGTGCTGGAATCTCCCGTGATCGACTGGGCCGACGTCGTGGCCGCACAGGCCATCGATCGCCGGCTGCCGAGGCAGATCGCCCGCGGAGCAGTCGCGCTGATGGGGTCACGGCAGGGACAACGGCTGACCGGACTCGGAGCGCCGATCGACTTTGGGCGGCTCGACTTCGTGGCGCGCGCATGTGACCTGCACCGGCCCATTCTGCTGCTGCACAGCGACGATGACGGTTTCGTTCCGGTCACCGGGTCGCGCCGCCTCGCCGACCGGCGGCCCGACTCGGTGACCTTCGTGGCGTTCACCGAGGCGCGCCACACCAAATTGTGGAACTACGACCCCGGCCGTTGGGACGCCGAAATCGCCGGCTGGCTGGCGCGGTTAACGCAGCGTTAACCGCGCCGAGCGTCACGCAGCCACACGCTCCCGCAATTGACGTTTGGCCCGGCCGAGCATCGCGCTCATGCCGCGCAGGCGCAGCGGTGAGACGGCCTCACTGAGTCCGATCGACTGCGGGTAGTCATCGGGAACGGCCAGCACCTGCTCCACGCTCAGGCCGTCGAGACCCTGCGCGAGGATCGACGCGAAGCCGCGGGTGGTGGGTGACTCGCGGGGAGCCGTCGCGTGCAGGTGGAACAAACCATCGGCATCCACTTCAACGAAGATGAAGACCGGCGACTGGCATTCGACGACGCGTTCGAGCAGATCGGGGTGATCCTGAAACTTCTGCGGAAGTTCCGGAAGTTCGTTGGCGAACTCGAGCAGCAACAGCAGTCGGTCCTTCTGCTCGAGGGCGAGGAAATCCTCCCGAATCTCGGCCAGCAGGTCCGCGGTCATCGGCGAGGTGCCGGAGCCGGGGCGTCGCCCGGCTCGGTGCCGACGGCGATCGGCACGGCGACGGCGTTGCCCCACTCGGTCCAGGATCCGTCGTAATTGCGCACATTCTCGAAACCGAGCAGGTGGGTCAGCACAAACCAGGTGTGGCTGGAGCGTTCGCCGATGCGGCAATAGGCGATCACGTCGTCGCCGTCGGTCAGTCCGGCCTCATCCCGATAGATCGCGTCGAGTTCACTGCGCGAGCGAAAGGTCGAGTCGGTGTCTGCAGCGCGAGCCCACGGCACAGAGGCGGCCGAGGGAATGTGGCCGCCGCGCAGGGCACCCTCTTCCGGGTAGGCGGGCATCGTCGTGCGGGCTCCGCTGTATTCCTCGGGGGAGCGCACGTCGATGAGCGGCTGTCCGAAGTGGCCGAGTACGTCGTCTTTGAACGCCCGAATGGGAGCGTCGTCGCGTTCGACGACGGGGTAGTCGGTAGGGGTGACGTTCGAGGCGTCCGTGGTCATCTCGCGTTCCTCGGCGAGCCATTTCTCGCGGCCACCGTCAAGCAGGCGCACGTCGTCGTGACCGAACAGGGTGAAGACCCAGAGGGCGTAGGCGGCCCACCAGTTGCTCTTGTCCCCGTAGATGACGACGGTGCTGTCGCGGGCGATTCCCTTGCTCGACAGCAGGGCGGCAAAGGCGGCGCCGTCGATGTAGTCGCGGTTGACCTTGTCGTTGAGATCGGTGTGCCAGTCGATCTTGACCGAGCCTCGAATGTGGCCGACTTCGTAGAGCAGCACGTCTTCGTCGGACTCGACCACCACGAGACCGGCATCGCCCCGGTGTTGGGCCAGCCACTGCGTGGAAACCAGTTTCGAGGGGTGCGCGTAGGCGGCGAATTTCTCGGTCGTGTCGAACGGGGCAGACATGTAACCTCCAGGTGGGCAGCGGATGCATTCGCAAGTCGGGTTGACCGCGGATTAGGCTTATCGATGCCCACCAGTTAAACCTACGCGGTGCCGGCACACTGCGCATTTTGGTTACACCGCGCATTTCGCAGAACGAAGAACGAGAACGGGCGTTTCAGCATGGCACCAGAGGCCCACGAAAAGGCACAGCACACGGTTCCGCAACTCGCCGACCGCACGCCGACGATCACCGGTCGCGAAATCGTGGCCGAGCTGGTGCCGCCTCCCCAGTTTGAACACGCCTCGTTTGAGAACTACCGCCCCGACCATGACTATCCGTCGCAGATGTCCGCGGTCGAGAAACTCACCGAATTCGTTAACCCCCGCCCGGCCGGGTTCTTCTCCCGCCGCCGTCAGGCCAAGGAAGACCTGCCCGGCATCTACCTCGACGGCGGTTTCGGCGTCGGCAAGACCCACCTGCTCGCAGCGCTCTGGCATGCGGCGACCGGCCCCAAGTATTTCGGTACCTTCATCGAATACACCGCGCTGGTCGGTGCGCTCGGCTACCAGGAAACCATCAAGGAGCTGCGCAGCGCGAAGCTCATCTGCATCGACGAGTTCGAACTCGACGATCCGGGCGACACCATGGTGATGACCCGGTTGCTCGGCGAACTCGTCGCCACCGGCACCCGGGTAGCCGCCACGTCGAACACCCCGCCGAACTCGCTCGGCGAGGGCCGGTTCGCCGCGCAGGACTTTCTGCGGGAGATTTCCGCAATGAGCGCCAACTTCGAGACCCTGCGCATCGACGGGCTCGACTACCGTCGTCGCAACGTGTCCGGCCAGGCCGTCTCCGTCGAACCCGAAGCCCGCGAACACCTGGTGAATACCCTCCTTCAGCGCGGTTCGAAGGTAACCGAAGACGACTTCGGTGCCCTCATGCGCCACCTCGGCACCGTGCATCCCTCCAAGTACGTCAAGGTCATTCGCGACGTCGAGGTCATCGCCATACGCGGGGTGTACCTGCTGACCGATCAAACGGATGCCCTTCGCCTCGTGGCCTTCATCGACCGCGTCTACGACGCTGAAATTCCCATCGTCGCGAGCGGGCGCCCACTCAACGAGGTGTTCGACGACGAAATGATGGCGGGCGGCTACCGCAAGAAATACCAGCGCTCCCAGTCGCGTATGGTCGCCCTCACCACCGGTGAGCTACCGCCGCACACCGATTAGCGCACATTCACCGCGCACGACGCACGAAACGTGGCGTTAACAATTCACTCAGGCTCGTAACCGGCACGAAACACGTCGGAACGTTTGTTGTAACGGCCACCTCAGATACTTGACTCGTATCCGAGGTGGCTCACTTCGCGTTACACCCTGCACATTCGAAACGCGTGAGGACAATCTATGGATACCGGAAGCATTGCATGGGGGCTGACAGCCACCGCACTGGTGTTGTTTATGACACCGGGTGTCGCCTTCTTCTACGGCGGACTGGTCAAGGCCAAGAGCGTCATCAGCATGATGATGATGAGCTTCGGCGCATTGGGTCTCATCAGCGTCCTCTGGATCCTCTATGGCTTCAACATGAGCGCTGTCGGCAGCCCCACTCAATTCGCCGGAAACCCGTTCTCGGACTTCGGCCTGGGCCAGCTCGCCATGGGCGAGACCGGCAGCATCGATCTGCTCGGTGCCACCTACGGTGCCACCTTCGCCATCATCACCGTTGCCCTGATCAGTGGCGCGGTCGCCGACCGGGCCAAGTTCGGGTCCTGGATGATCTTCGCCGGTGTCTGGGCGACCCTCGTCTACTTCCCTGTCGCGGCCTGGGTCTGGGGCGGTGGCTGGATCATGAAACTGGGTGAGACGCTGAGCCTCCCGGGCGTCATCGACTACGCCGGCGGCACCGCGGTGCACATCAACGCCGGTGCAGCTGCTCTCGCCCTCGCGCTGGTTCTCGGCAAGCGGGTCGGCTTTCAGAAGGGCATCACCAAGCCGCACAACGTGCCGCTCGTGCTCATCGGTGCCTCCATTCTCTGGTTCGGCTGGTTCGGCTTCAACGCCGGCGCCGAATGGCTCAACGGCCTCGCCAACGTTGGCATCATTGTCGTCAACACCCTCGGTGCCACCGCAGCGGCCATCCTCGCCTGGATGCTGGTCGAGAAGTTCAAGGACGGCAAGGCCACCTCGGTCGGTGCAGCATCCGGTGCCGTTGCCGGACTTGTCGCCATCACCCCGGCCTGCGCCAACCTCGAGCCCGGCTGGGCGCTGCTGCTGGGTGCCGTCGCCGGTGCCGTCTGCGCCCTCGCCATCGAACTCAAGTTCAAGCTCGGCTTCGACGACTCGCTCGACGTGGTCGGCATCCACCTCGTCGGCGGCATCATCGGCACCCTGTACCTCGGCTTCTTCGCCATCGGTACCGGCCTGTTCACCGGTGGCGACCTCGGTCAGTTCGCCGTGCAGGCTATCGCGGCCTTCTCGGTCCTCGTCTACTCCTTCGTCATCGCGTACCTGCTTGGTCTCGCGATCGAGAAGACCATCGGTTTCCGCATCAAGAACGAAGATGAACTGGCCGGAATCGACACCAGCGTCCATGGTGAGGAGGGCTACGCCCTCGAGCGTGTCTAGGCTTTGAACAGTCCCGACTGGTCGGGTAACGGGCGGTACGGAAGCGGGATCATCCGCTTCGGTACCGCCTTTCTGCGTACCCGCCCACGGTGCCGCCGGTGAACGGATGCGGCGGGTGAACGGATGCCGCGGGCTCACCGAACTGCGGCGAATGGATACCGCGGGTACTGCCGCAACTGCGGGTGAGCGGATGCCGCTGACTCAGCCGCGAACGCAGGTGCCGGACGAGACCGGGGCGTTCCGGCCCGGTGCCTCGTTGATGACCGGCTGAACCTCATCGAGCGCGAGCGCGTAGCCGACATTGTCGGTGTTGGACGCCTTGGCAAAGATGACGCCCACGACGAGGCCGGACTCGCTCAGCAGCGGACCGCCCGACTCGCCCTGCTGCACGTCGGACGCCACGGTGTACACTTGGCGCGGCGTCGGGTCCTGGCCGTAGATGTCGGCGACGCTGATGGTGCCGAGCGAGATAACCTGGGCCGGGTCGGAGACGTACGGGCCGCCGAAGGGGTACCCGTCGGCGACCGCGCCACTGCCCGCGGAAAGATCGGCGCCGACAGTGAGTGGGGCTGCGCCGAGTCCAGGCACCGAAATGACGGCGAGGTCATCGACCGGGTCGAAGTAGACGATTTCCCCGGCCAAAGCCTCACCGGACGGCGTCTCAATCACGGGCTGGTTCACCCCGGCCACGACGTGGGCGTTGGTGATGACGCGGCCGTCGGACACCACGAATCCGCTGCCCGACTGGCTCTGGCCACAGGCGTAGGCCGTTCCGGTGATGCGTACGACGGACTGCGCGGCCACGGCCAGGGCCGGGCTGCTGGTGTCGGCCTGGGCAGCATCCGGTGTCGGGCCGGTGAAGGCGTCGACGATGCGCGGCAGACCTTGGGACACCGCAACGGAGCGAAGTTGCGCGAGGAGGGCCTTGACCCGGTCAGGGGTCGCCGAGTCGATGCGGGACACCACGGTAGATTCAGCGATGGCGGGGGAGAGGAATGGTATGCCCAGGGCACCGATGCTAAACGCGACCATCGACGCCACGAGCGCCGAGGCGACCGCAGCGAAGGCTGCACCGAGTACGCGGTTGATCGTACCGAGCGGGGAACGCTTCGATTTGCGGCCGACCATGCTGCCGGCGGAAGCACCGACCGAGTGTCCAATGAGTACGAGCAGAACGGCCACGGCGATCGTGCCGGGGGTGCGCCATTCCGGCGCGGGAATCCAGCCGCCGACCAGCGGTACCACGAAGAAGGCGGCGAATCCACCGGCGACCGCGCCGATTATGCCGGTCAGGCTGCGCAACAGACCGCTGCGGTAGCCGTTGACGAGGGCGACGACCAACAACAGAATGAGCAAGAGGTCGAGCGCGGTTGAGCCTGGCATTCGTCTCCCTTAGTTGATGCTGCACGTGTTGTTTGGTCACGATCTCGTATTGTTCATGGTTACACAGGCCTCCTTCGCGATTGCTGAGCGCAGCCGGCGCCCCGCGTGCTTTCCCGGCCGATCAACAGGCGCGGGGCACGCCAAACTGAAGTATCGTGAACCGACTACCGACGTCGGCCCGAAAGGACAGCGGTGACTCCAGCAGAGTCCTTGCCCATCTCCACGATCGCACCGCCCCTGGCCGGGCGGGCCGTGGCCAGCCAGCGCTGGTCGCACCTGGTGTTTCTGCATTGGCGAGTGGATGCTGCGCTGATCGCGCCGCTCCTGCCCAGCGGCCTGGTTCCCGATGAGCATGACGGATCGAGCTGGGTGGGCCTGATCCCGTTCGTCCTCGATCGCGCGACCGTTCTCGGGAGCCCGCCGATTCCGTACTTCGGCACCTTTGTCGAGGTAAACGTGCGCCTCTACGCCGTTGACGCCCGGGGGCGTCGCGGCGTTGTGTTCGTATCGCTGGAGGCCAGCCGCCTCGCTGCCGTGCTCGCGGCGCGTGCGCTGTTCTCGCTGCCCTACATCTGGTCGCGCACGCGGCTCTCGGTTGATTCCGAACAGTACCGGTACACCGCGACGCGCCACCGCGACCGGACCGCGCACACCGAGGTGGTGGCTCGGCCGGGTTCAGTCGCCGTGTTGGATGACCCGTTGGCCGATTTTTTGACCGCGCGCTGGGCCCTGTTCACAAGCATCCGTGGTCGCATCGTGCACCTGCGCAACCATCATGAGCCGTGGCCGTTATACCGTGCCGAGCTCCTGAGTATTGACGACACCCTGCTGGCCGCAGCCGGTTTCCCCGGTCTGGCCGATCGCGCTCCCGACTCTGTGCTCTACTCGCCCGGCGTGACGACCTGGTTCGGACGGGGCAACTGACCGGGTGGGCGTACTCAGAGAGTTCTGAAAAAATGTTCTGATCGACCACGATACTGAAGGAGTTCACCATGGGATTTCTTGATTTTCTGCTCGGCCGCAAGGAGCAGGCACCCACCGACGATCGGCCAGTGCGGTCGAATAGCGCTCCGGTCCGCAGTGAGGATGAGATCGCCGTCGAGCGCTACCAGTACCTGCTGCGCACCGCACCGCCCGAGACCATCGAGAAGGTGCACACCGAGGCGTTCTCCAAATTGACCGAGGAACAGCGCGATATTCTCTTTCGCCAGCTCACCGAGAACCTCGAACCGAGTGAGCGTCCAGCGGATGCCGCACCGGCCCACCTGGCCCAGGCGGCGACCCGGGCCGAGCTCCGCGAGCCGGGCACGCTCACCCGTACCTTCGGAAACCAGAACGGCATGGGCTTTGGCAGCATGGTCGGCGGATCACTGCTCGGTACGGTCGCCGGTTTCGTCATCGGATCGGCGCTGGTCAGCTCCTTCATGCCGATGGACGGTGGCGGCACAGATGCCGGTGCCGACGCGAACAGCGAGACCAACGCCGATTCGGGCCGCGACTCCGGTGGAGACGCTGGAGGAGATTTCGGCGGCGGCGACTTCGGTGGAGACTTCGGGTTCTGATTTCCCAGGGCCGCTAGTGGACGGCGGCGATGGCCTCACCAACGGGAACGTCGCCGTCGGTGAACTCAATGAACTTGCCGATGCTGTTGTCGCTCGCGAGCACGGCTGCGGCGACGAGCGCGACGTTCTCGCGTGAGGTGTCGCCGCCCGTGCCGTCGGACCCCACCATGATGGAACCGCTCGCGGCGTCGAGGGTCAGCGCGCTCGGTCCGAGGATGGTCCAGTTCAGTGAGGTTGCTCGCAGGTAGTCGTCGGCTGCCGCCTTGGCCTCGTAGTAGGCGAACATGCCGTCGTCGGGGGAGGCACCGTGGTTGGCGCGCGATCCCTTATAGGAGACCATCACGTAACGGTAGATGCCGGCCCGCGCTGCGGCGACCATTGAGCGGATGGCCGCATCTCGGTCGACCGCATAGGTGCGCTCAGCGCTTCCCCCGCCGGCCCCTGCGGACCACACGATGGCGTCGTGGCCGGCCAGGAGGGTCGTGAGCTGATCGGTGGACAGATTCTCGACATCCGCTTGCAAGGGGGTTGCGCCGGTCGCCGAAACGTCGGCGGCATGCTCGGGGTTGCGGATGAGGGAGCTGACCTCGTGGCCGGCAGTCGTGAGCAGACGGGCCAGGTGGAGGGCAACTTTTCCGTGCCCGCCGATGATTGCAATATTTGTCATGTGATTAAGCCTGTCACGATTGGCTGCCCGCAGCGCTCAGGGTTGAAGAAAACCCAGCAGTATCGCGGCGAGCGTAACGCAGCCCAGTTGGACGCCGAGAAAGACGGCCACCCAGAACAGCCCTGGAATGTGGGTGAGCCGAGCCAGCTGGTCGGCGTCAGACGATGTCCCGGCCCTGCGCGACCGGGACTGTTGCAGCTCGAGGGACGTGCGCAGCGCACCGAGCAGGAGAAATGCCGTGACCAGTAGGGCGAACACGCCCTGTACCTGCGGCGTGCCGAACCAAGAGACACCGAAGACGATGGCACCCGTGACGGCGACTGACCAGAGCCCGAACCAGTTGCGAATCTGCACGAGCAGTAGCGCGAGCGCCGCGAGCAACGCCCAGAGCAATCCCAGGTCGTACCCCCGGCTGAGTAGCCAGGCAGCGCCAAGGCCGAGCAGCGCGGGGGCGGGGTAACCGGCCAACAGGGTGAAGATCATGCCCGGCCCGCTCGGGCGACCGCGGCTCACGGTGAGTCCTGAGGTGTCCGAATGCAAGCGGATGCCGCCCAGCCGCCGCCCACAGACCACCGCGACGACTCCGTGGCCGCCCTCGTGCACGATGGTGATGGCGTGCCGGGCCAGGCGCCATACCGGCGGAAAAAACACGATAGCCGCGGCCGCCGCCACGGTCAGCCACGCGGTGAGGGGGGCGAGCGCGGCGTGCGGAGTCGTCATGCGCTGCCAGATGTCGAGGAGCAGGTCCATGCGTCTCAGACTAGGTGTCTGCCGAGCAGCCCTGGATAGCTGGGGCGGCGAGTAAATGCCACCGTGCGACGGCGTGCTTCGGGAGGAACACGCACAGGGGGTGCGTAAGCGAGATGGGCCGCTGGACACTGGTTCCATGGAGAAACGCACGGAACGGCAGAATATCCACGAAATTATCGAGCGGCTGACGGCGCAGTTTTTGCTGGTTGCGCGATCGCGAGTTGACCAAGCCGTTGAACTCGAATACGTGAAATTGAACGGCAGGCCGGTTCGTCAGTACGGTTCCAATCTGGTCGAGCACGCTGCGAAGGCCCGCCTCGCCCAGGTCGCCGTGGTCAACGTCGCTGCCTGAGGACGGCGTGAATCAGGCGACTTAACCACGAAAAGCCTCGATTTCTCGGGGCTTTTCGTGTATTCGCGGTGGGCGATGCGGGACTTGAACCCACGACCTCTTCCGTGTGAAGGAAGCGCGCTACCAGCTGCGCCAATCGCCCAATTGCACTCACACCACAAACCAAAGTTGCTGGTGCGACTTTTGATACTAGCCCAGACTGGCGGGTCGCCGCACATCGACGCCGCTCGCGGTGTGGCGCGGGCCACCCCCGCACCAGCTCGACGGCACAGCCACGTTGCGCGGGAGCTTCGCCGCTGCGCGGGAGACGGCGGAACTGGCGCAGGTCCAGCGCAGCGTGTTGCGCGAGTGTTGTGGCCAGGGCGCTTACTCCTGGCGCAACTCCCGCGCCGCCCGCACCCCACCCACGCCACCCCGCGCAACACGCCGTAAAAGCCTCGGTTTGGTTTCCGTCTGGCTATTCAGCTAGAGTCTCTGAGTACGCAGAAATGCGAACAGTTGCGGATGTGGCGCAGTGGTAGCGCATCACCTTGCCAAGGTGAGGGTCGCGAGTTCGAATCTCGTCATCCGCTCGAATGAACTGGAATCGCACCTTTGGGTGCGGTTCCAATTCGTTTGGTATGAACCCAACTGGTGGATTGGCCGAGAGGCGAGGCAGCGGCCTGCAAAGCCGTTAACACGGGTTCGAATCCCGTATCCACCTCAATTCCTGGTGCATTCGCCGAGAACTGTATTGCAGAGACACCGTAATTCCCAGAATCTTGGGCGATTGGCGCAGCGGTAGCGCGCTTCCCTGACACGGAAGAGGTCACTGGTTCGATCCCAGTATCGCCCACACAGCGTTTGAAGAAACACGAAAACCCCGGTCAAACGGGGTTTTTTTGTACGCAAAACCGGCCGTGCACTATCTGGGCAACACGCCGGCTGGTGTGCCCTTGTGCAGCATCCACTGCCCGCGTAGTTTTGCGCGCAGGAGGTGAGTGCAATGCGCGCCACAGAGGGAGATCGGATTGTCATTCGCGGCAAAACGGTGGAACGGCCGGACCGTCGCGGCGAGATACTTGAGGTTCGCAGGATCGACGGCGGGCCGCCGTACCTCGTATTGTTCGACGACCGGCACGAGAGCATCGTGTATCCCGGTGCCGACTTCGTGATCGAACGTTCGTCGGAGTCGGTTTAGGTCAGCGCCTGATTTGCGCGTCGGCCAACCCGCGAAAGCGGATGCCGCGCCCAGGTCGCCGGGAGAGGGTGAGAGTTCAGCGACGCTGAACTCTCACCCTCTCCCGTTACCGAATAACCCGCACCAATCGCGGCAGGGTCAACGCCGGAGCGTACTTCGTCGTACCCAGGTAGCGGGCCACGAGCGCGTGCGTGCCCACCTTCAATGACGTGTAATTGAACGTGGCTGAACCCTTCGAAAGCGCTACGGGCTGGCCGACCTTGGTCGCCACGTCATAGAACTGCACGAACCCGGTCACCGTTCCGGCCGCTGACGTGAATGTCGCTGTGGCCGAGACGGGCGTTCCCACGTGCACATCACCCCGGGGCATGACGGTCAGCGTTCGACTTACCCTGGCCGGCTTCGCCACGACCGTGACAACCACTGTTGGTGAGGTCGATGGGTTATAGAAGACGGCGAAACTCTCCGCCGTGATGCGGTGCACCCGCACGGACAACCTCGTCGTCGTGATCGTCGAATGCCACTCGCCGAATACCTGGTCGCCGACCAGCGGTCGGCCATTGTCGAAGAAGGCGATCTCTTCGCTGGAACGATCACCGTCCAGGGCGCGGCCCTGACTGTCCGTGACGTCTGCGGTGAAGGTGATGCGCTGGCCGGCCGTGATGGTGCCGGACGGCGCCGCGGTCAGGGTCGTTTTGGTGTCGGGTCCGGTCGGCACGAAGTAGTTAAAGGTTTTCGATGCCGGGGAAAAGTTTCTATCCCCGAGATAGTCCACTCGAAACTGGCGCGTACCGGCCTTGCTGGGGTAGGCATCGGAGAAGAAGATGCCGGCCGTGTCGCTCGGCAGGAGCGCGGGTGTCTCGGTGCGGTTACCGGGCTCAATCGACACGACGCGCACACTTCCCGTCGGAACGGCGGTGGCGGGGGCAACGGCCGAGATCTCGCCGTAAACGGATGCCGCCTGGCCGGCAAAGTAGAAGTCAAAGGTGCCAGCCTCAATGCTGACCGTACCCCGCCCCGGGGAAAGGGCCGGGGCATCCGTTGCTGCCGATGCGGCGGGTGCGACGATCAGGGCACCGAGCACGGACGCAATCACCAGTGCCGACAGGCGCCAGGAACGCTTCGCGCCGCTGCGGGCCGCTGGGGTTGGGTGAGGTAATATTGTCATGGCACGTTTCTTTGCGGTCGGTGGTGCTCGGACCCTTAAATCACGGACAAAGTACTCCCATATCGGCTCGGTTTGTAGGGCGTGCGAGCGCTATCGCGGTCTCTCAGTCGCTCAACCGACGATCAGCCCGGCGCACGCCGCTAAAGTTGATGGGTAGGCAAACAACAGGGAGTAATACACGTGGCTGACGGCTTTGCGCTTTTCACCGACCGATCCGTTGTCGCAATGCGCGTCAACGGTGAGTTGAAAGATCTGGCGGCCACCGTGTTGCCGACGGATGCTGTCGAACCGGTCACCATAGATTCTCCCGATGGCCTGAATATTCTGCGCCACTCGGCCACCCACGTGCTGGCCCAGGCCGTGCAGACCGTCAACCCGGCCGCCCTCCTCGGCATCGGCCCATTCGTCACCGACGGCTTCTACTACGACTTCGATGTGGCCGACCCGTTCACCCCCGAGGACATCAAATCGCTCGAAAAGGCGATGGACCGCATCATCCGCCAGGGCCAGCGGTTTGTGCGTCGCGTCGTCACCCACGACGAAGCCCGCGCCGAACTGGCCGCCGAACCCTACAAGCTCGAACTCATCGGCATCAAGGGCGGTCCCGGTGAGGGCGACGCTGTCGCCAACAACAGCCCGACCGCCGACGACGAGTCGGTCGAGGTCGGCGGCGCCGAGCTGACCATCTATGACAACGTCGACCCTAAGTCCGGGGAAACGGTCTGGAAGGACCTCTGCCGCGGCCCACACCTGCCCAACACCCGCATGATCGGCAACGGCTACTCACTCACCCGCCTGGCCGCCGCCTACTGGCGCGGCTCAGAGAAGAACCCGCAGCTGCAACGCATCTACGGCACCGCTTGGCCCACCAAGGACGAACTGCGCGCCTACCAGGCCCGTCAGGAAGAGGCGGCCAAGCGCGATCACCGCAAGCTCGGTGCCGAACTCGACCTGTTCAGCTTCCCGGAGGAGATCGGCTCCGGCCTGGCCGTGTTCCATCCCAAGGGCGGGATCATTCGGCAGGAGATGGAGAGCTACTCCCGCAAACGCCACGCCGAGGCTGGCTACGATTTCGTCTATTCACCGCACATCACCAAGTCGACCCTGTTCGAAACCTCCGGCCACCTCGACTGGTACCGCGAAGGCATGTTTCCCCCGATGCACCTCGACGAGGAACGTGACGACACCGGTCACGTCACCCGCCAGGGCGTCGACTATTACCTCAAGCCGATGAACTGCCCGTTCCACAACCTCATCTTCAAGTCCAGTGGCCGCAGCTACCGTGACCTACCGATGCGCTTGTTCGAATTCGGATCGGTCTACCGGTACGAGAAGTCCGGCGTGCTCAACGGCCTTACCCGCGTTCGCGGCATGACCCAGGACGACGCCCACATCTACACCACCAAGGAAGGCATGAAGGAGGAGCTCACCAGCACCCTCAACTTCGTGCTGCAGCTGCTCGCCGACTACGGACTCGAGGACTACTACCTCGAACTCTCCACCAAAGACCCAAAAAAGTTCGTCGGCAGCGACGAAGCCTGGGACGAAGCCACCGAGACGCTCCGCGAGGTCGCCGAAGCCTCCGGTCTCGATCTGGTCGCCGACCCGGGTGGAGCGGCCTTCTACGGCCCCAAGATCTCGGTGCAGGCCAAGGACGCCATCGGGCGAACCTGGCAGATGTCGACCATTCAGCTCGACTTCAACCTGCCCGAACGGTTCGACCTCGAATACACCGCGAATGACGGCAGCCGCCAGCGCCCGGTCATGATTCACCGCGCCCTGTTTGGCTCGATCGAGCGCTTCTTTGCCGTGCTCACCGAGCACTACGCCGGGGCGTTCCCGGTCTGGCTGGCCCCGGTGCAGGTTGTCGGTATTCCCGTCTCCGAGCAGTACGGCCCCTTCCTCGACGACGTGATCGCCACCTTGAAGAAGGCCGGCGTGCGCGCCGAAGTCGACCATTCTGACGATCGCATGCAGAAGAAGATCCGCACTCACACCAAGGCCAAGGTGCCGTACCAGCTCATCGTGGGCGAAGATGACCAGGCCAACGGCGCGGTGAGCTTTCGCTTTCGCGATGGGACGCAGCAGAATGGGGTGCCGGTAGACGAGGCCGTGCGCATCATCGTGGAGTCGATCGAGAACCGTGCGCAGGTGACTACGACTCCGGTCGCCCCGGTCGCCCCCGCTGTGGCCGAAGTGCAGGCATAGCGTGTCGGCGATTCCGGCCGATCGGCTGCGCGGTTCCGACGCGCTCGGCGCGGGTGCCAACGAAACCGATGCAGAATTCGCGGGTGTTCCGGATGCCTTCCAACGGCTCTGGACGCCGCACCGGATGGTCTACATCCAGGACGGGCAGCAGCCGCACCCCGACGACTGCCCGTTCTGCATCGCGCCGACCCTGGACGACGAGAAGGCGCTGATCGTGGCGCGCGGCACCCATGCCTACGTGCTGCTCAACCTTTTTCCGTACAACAGCGGCCACCTGCTGGTCTGTCCGTATCGGCACGTCGCCACCTACGACCAGGCCACTCCGGAGGAGATCGCCGAAATCGGCGAGTTCACCCAGATCGCCATGCGGGTGCTCACCCAGGTGTCGAACTGTGACGGCTTCAACATCGGTATGAATCAGGGACGTATCGCCGGGGCCGGCATCGCCGAGCACCTGCACCAGCACATCGTGCCGCGCTGGGCCTTAGACTCGAATTTTTTTCCGATCATCGCCGGCACCAAGGCCATCCCGCGCCTGCTCGGCGAAGTTCGGCGCGAAATTGCCGACGGCTGGCCGGGCGCGTTGACTCCCTCGGCCGCCACGGCAGCTTCCCTCTAGTTTTGCTCTAGGCCGGGCAGCGTGCTGGCACGCCCCGGTCATCCGTTCGACCGACACCAGCCGCCGACCAGACCACCACCGCGCAAGGAATATAATCGTAGCTATGACTCAATCAAACTCTGCCGAACAAGTTGGCTCGAGCCGCGTCAAGCGGGGACTCGCCGAAATGCTCAAGGGCGGCGTCATCATGGACGTCGTCACCGCTGCCCAGGCTCGCATTGCTGAAGACGCCGGCGCTGTAGCCGTCATGGCGCTCGAACGCGTTCCCGCCGATATCCGCTCGCAGGGTGGAGTTGCCCGTATGAGCGACCCTGACCTGATCGACAGCATCATTGGCGAGGTCAACATCCCGGTCATGGCGAAGACCCGCATCGGCCACTTCGTTGAGGCGCAGATTCTTGAGGTGCTCGGCGTCGACTACATCGACGAGTCCGAAGTGCTCAGCCCGGCCGACTACGTCAACCACATCGACAAGTGGAACTTCACCATTCCCTTCGTTTGTGGTGCCACCAATCTCGGTGAGGCACTCCGCCGCATCAACGAGGGTGCGGCCATGATTCGCTCCAAGGGCGAAGCCGGCACCGGCGACGTCTCCGAGGCCACCAAGCACATTCGCACCATTAACGGAGAAATTCGTCGTCTCGGTTCGCTGAGCAAGGAAGAGCTGTACGTTGCCGCCAAGGAGCTGGCGGCGCCGTACGAACTGGTGGCTGAGATCGCCGCAACCGGAAAGCTGCCCGTTGTTCTCTTCACTGCAGGAGGTGTGGCCACCCCGGCCGACGCCGCCATGATGATGCAGCTCGGTGCTGACGGCGTGTTCGTTGGCTCCGGCGTCTTCAAGTCGGGCAACCCCGAACAGCGTGCCGCCGCCATCGTGAAGGCTGTCACTTTCTACGACGACGCCAAGGTCATCGCTGAGGTCTCCCGCGGTCTCGGTGAGGCCATGGTCGGCATCAACGTGTCGGACATCCCCGCACCGCACCGCCTCGCTACGCGCGGCTGGTAGCCCGACCGTTCGTGACGATTCTCTCGATGGGCACCCGACCGGCAGAGGCCGCTGTACCGGCAGGTCTGCGGGTCGGGGTGCTCGCCCTGCAGGGCGACTTTCGTGAGCACGCGCAGGTATTGCGCGCGCTCGGCGCGAACGTCGCCCTGGTGCGCCGTTCGGAAGAATTGCTCCAGGTCGACGGTCTGGTCATTCCGGGCGGCGAATCGAGCGTCATGGACAAGCTCGCCCGTACCTTCGGCCTCGCCGAACCGCTCCGCGCAGCCATCCGCGGCGGGCTGCCGGTCTATGGAACCTGCGCGGGGCTGATCATGCTCGCCGACACGATTCTCGGTGGCATGAACGGCCAGCAGAGCCTCGGCGGACTCGACATCGCCGTGCGCCGCAACGCCTTCGGTTCGCAGACCGCTTCCTTCGAGACCGACCTGGACATTCCGGCGCTCGGCGAGAAGCCCGTGCACGCGGTGTTCATTCGGGCGCCGATCGTGGAGACCGTCGGGCATCGGGCGACCGCACTGGCCACCCTCGCCGACGGCCGCTGCGTCGCCGTGGAACAAGGCAACCTGCTCGGCACCTCTTTTCATCCGGAAATCACCGGCGAATACCGTTTTCACCAGTATTTCCTGCAGAAATTGGTCGCCGCCGCCCGCTGATGCCAGGCCCAATTGTGCCGCGCGCGCGAGTGTGGCTAGGGTTCAGACATGACTCAGACAACCGGTGGTCAACGATGACCCGATATGTAGCACTGCTCCGTGGCATCAACGTCAACGGCATCACCATCGCAATGAGCGATCTCGCCGACACATTTCGCGAACTCGGCTTCACCGACGTCAAAACGGTGTTGGCGAGCGGCAATGTAATCTTCAGCATCGACAGTCCGCTCGTCGACACTCCGCTGATTAACAAAGTGGATGCCGCAGCCCTCAAGGCGCGCATCGAAGCCGCCCTGACGGCTCGCTTCGAGTACGAAGCATGGATCGTGCTCGTCGACGCCGAATCGCTCGACCGCATCGTGCGCTCGTACCCGTTCGACGCCGACCGCGACGGCTGGCACCCCTATGTCATGTTCTCCTCCGACCCCGGCCACCTCAGTGAGCTGGCCGGACACGCCAAGGAACTCGATGCCACCGACGAACGCATCGAACTCGGCCACGGCGTGCTGTACTGGGAGGTGCGCAAAGCCGTCGGCATCAAGAGTGCCTTCAGTAAGAAGAGCGCCAAGCTCAAGTACCGCGACACCACCACCACCCGCAACCTGCACACGCTGCACAAGCTGCTGGAAGTCACACCGGGATAGACTGAGTCGGCACCAAGCGTGCACCGACTTCGCAGCGATCATCAGAGCCTGATCGAGCACAACTCATTCGAACACAGCTTGTTCGAGCACAACAACGGGAGATGTATGTCCGGGCATTCCAAATGGGCCACCACCAAGCACCAGAAGGCGGTCACCGACTCCAGACGAGCCAAGGCGTTCGCCAAGCTCATCAAGAACATCGAGGTTGCGGCCCGCCTGGGCGGCGCTGACCTCTCGGGTAACCCGACGCTGGTCGATGCCATTCAGAAGGCCAAGAAGACCTCCGTGCCCAACGACAACATCGACCGCGCCGTCAAGCGTGGTGCCGGGCTGTCTGGCGAACAGGTTGACTACACAATCATCATGTACGAGGGCTATGCCACGCACGGTGTTGCGATCATGATCGAGTGCCTCACCGACAATAAGAACCGTGCTGCCGCCGAGGTACGCACCGCAATGGCCCGCAATGGGGGAGCCATGGCCGACCCGGGCAGTGTCGCCTACAACTTCCACCGCAAGGGTGTCGTCGTGGTCAAGCACCTGCCCACGATCACCGAAGACGACATCATGCTCGCCGTGCTCGACGCCGGCGCAGAAGAGGTCATCGACGAGGGCGAGACCTTCGAGATTCACTCTTCCGTTGGCGACCTCGTCGCCACCCGCACCGCGCTGCAGGCCGCCGGCATCGACTATGAGTCCGCCGATATCGCCTTCATCCCGTCGCTCAAAGTCGAAGTCGACGCCGAAACCGCCCGCAAGGTGTTCCACCTGATCGACGCGATGGAAGACCTCGACGACGTGCAGAACGTCTATTCCAACTACGACCTGTCGGCCGAGGTACAGGCCGCACTCTCGAGCGAGTCCGAGTAGTTCGATGGCGGTCCGGGTTCTCGGCATCGACCCGGGCCTCACCCGCTGCGGTGTCGGCGTGGTCGATGTCGAAGGCAACCGTTCGGCCCGCCTGGTGGACGTGACCGTGCTGCGCAGCGCGCCCGACCTGCCCCTGGAGCAGCGGCTGCTGCTGCTGTCGCAGGGCCTCGAAGAGATGCTCGACCGGCACCGGCCGCAATTCATCGCCATCGAACGGGTTTTCGCCCAGCACAACGTTCGCACGGTCATGGGAACGGCCCAGATCAGTGGGGTGGCCCTGTTGCTCGCCGCCCAGCGCGGACTGCCGGTGACCCTGCACACCCCGAGCGAGGTGAAGGCGGCCATCACCGGGTACGGGTCCGCCGACAAGCAGCAGGTCGGCACCATGGTCGCGCGCATTCTCGGGCTCACCGAAATTCCTAAGCCCGCCGATGCAGCGGATGCCCTGGCCCTCGCGATCTGCCATGCCTGGCGCACCGGCGCCTCCGGCGGCACGCTGCCGACCGTCGTCTCGGTCAAAGCGGCCACAGGAACGCCTGCCGCGCTGACCCCGGCGCAAAAGGCCTGGCGTGCCGCCGAACGCGGGTCGGTGCCAGCGGTGTCGGCGGTGCCCCGTAGTCTTAAGCGGTGATCTCTTCCGTACGTGGCCTTGTCCTGTCTGCCGTGGGCTCAACCGCCAGCTCATCAACGGTGGTAATCGAGGTCGGGGGAGTCGGCCTCGGGGTGCAGGTGACGCCGGCTACCGCCCTCGGCGTGCGCATCGGTGACGAGGCGCGCCTTGCGACCACGCTCATCGTGCGCGAAGATTCCCTTACCCTCTACGGTTTTCCCACGGCTGATGAACTCGCCGTGTTCGAACTGCTGGTCGGCGTCACGGGGGTTGGCCCCAAATCCGCCCTCGGCGTGCTCGCCGTGCTCAGCCCCAACCAGATCGGGCAGGCCGTCAATGCAGACGACGACGCAGCCTTCCGCAAGGTCAGCGGCATCGGTCCCAAGACCGCGAAACTCATCGTGCTCTCCCTCGCCGGAAAAATCGCCGTCAGCGCCGAAAGCGCCCCGACTCGCCGACCCGGCGCTACCTCGGTCGCCGCGAGCGTGCAGGCTGCCCTGATCGGTCTGGGCTGGTCCGAACGGGTCGCCGCTGAGGCCGTCGATGAAGCCCTCACCGAGCTGGCGGACGCTGCCGGCGCCGATTCCGCGCCGCCGACCGTCGCCGCTGTGCTCCGGCTGGCCCTCGGCCGCCTCGGCCCGGCGGCGCACCACGCCACCGGGTCTGCAGCTGCGTCGACCGGATCGGGCCGTTCGTGACCACGGACCCGGGCGTCGAGCTCAGTAACCCCTCGCTCGAAAGCGAATCCGAGCTCGCCTTCGAGGGCGCGCTGCGCCCGGCGAGCCTGGCCGAATTCGTCGGCCAGAAGAAGGTGCGCGGGCAGTTGCAGCTGCTGCTGACCGCCGCGACGATGCAGAACCGCACGCCGGACCACATCCTCCTGGCAGGCCCGCCCGGCCTCGGAAAGACCACCCTCGCCATGATCGTTGCCTACGAGGGCAACCGGCCGCTGCGCATGTCGAGCGGACCGGCCATTCAACACGCCGGTGATCTCGCTGCGGTGCTGTCCTCACTGGTTCCCGGTGAGGTGCTGTTCATCGATGAAATTCACCGCATGGCGCGATCGGCCGAAGAGATGCTCTATCTCGCGATGGAAGACTTTCGCATCGACATCATGGTGGGCAAGGGCGCCGGGGCCACCTCGGTGCCGCTCGACCTTGCCCCGTTCACCCTGGTGGGGGCCACGACGCGCTCCGGCCTGCTGCCGAACCCGCTGCGTGACCGATTCGGCTTCACCGCGCACCTGGAGTTTTACGCCGAGAGCGAGTTGGAACAGGTGCTCTATCGCGCCGCCCAGCTGATCGACCTGCCGATCGAGCGCGACGCGCTGGCCGAGATCGCCGGCCGGTGCCGGGGCACACCCCGCATCGCGAACCGCCTGCTGCGCCGGGTGCGCGATTACGCGCTCGTGCACGGGGGCGGCGCCAACATCGCGGCGGTGCACGCGGCGCTCGAACTCTACGACGTCGATGCGATCGGCCTGGATCGTCTGGACCGGGAAGTCATGAAGATCATCCTGACGCGATTCGGTGGTGGACCGGTCGGCCTGAACACCCTGGCCGTCTCGGTCGGCGAGGAGTCCGAAACCGTCGAAGCGGTCGTCGAGCCGTTTCTGGTACGGATAGGATTCCTCACGCGTACCCCGCGCGGCCGTGTTGCGACCAGCGCGGCCTGGCAACATTTTGGTCTCACACCGCCCCTGGGCATTACCCCACAGGGAAGTGTGACCCTTCTTGACCTATAATTCAATTTGGCCCGCCTGTCTAGAGGCATATTCTCTCTAGGCCTGCTGGCGGGTCTTCACCCACAAGCTTCGGCCACCCGCGCCGCAATCGGAAGGTTTTACCGCTCCATGGATTCTTTGACTCTCGTCATGTTGGCCGTTTTGGCCGTACTCGTCTTCTTCATGTTCCGCAACGGCCGCAAGCGCAAGAAGGACCAGGAAGCCCTGCAGGCGACCATGGTTCCCGGCGCCGACGTCATGACCAACTTCGGTATGTACGGCACGATCATTGCCATCGACGAAGAGGCCAACAAGGTCGAACTTCAGATCGCTCCCGGCGTCATCGTTGAGATCCACCGTCAGACCATCGCTCGCGTGGTGGAGCCGATTGTCGCCGACGACGTCGAAGACGACTCTGCCGTTGAAAGCATCGACTCACTGCGTGAATCGGAACTGTCTGAGCCGGAATTCGGCCAGCGCGTGGTCGAGAGCGATACCGACACCACCGAACAGCCGAAAAAGGGCGACGCGTAATCTAGCTCCCGCACCAACAACGCACGTACTGCAACACGCGGCGCGCCCACACATTCTGGTGTGGGCGCCAACAGAAAGCTGAGTTCATAGGTGGCTAAGTCGTCGTCTCCGGCCAAAAAGGCCTGGCGTTCCCTGACCTGGCTGGGCGTGCTCATCGTCGGCCTGATCGCTCTGAACGCGTTCGGCGTGTTCACCCAGAACGGGTCGTGGACGCCGAAACTGGCGCTCGACCTCGAGGGTGGAACGCAGATCATTCTCGCCCCGCAGGTCGAGAGCGGCGCGACCGTCACCTCTGAGCAGCTCACCGAGGCCGTGGGCATTATTCGCCAGCGGATCAACTCCTCGGGAGTCTCCGAAACCGAGGTCAACACTCAGGGCGGCCAGAACATCGTCGTATCGATCCCCGGTACCCCCGATGACGCCACCCTGGAGCGCATCAAGTCTTCGGCCAAACTGGAATTCCGCGCCGTGCTCGTGGCCGGTCAGCCCTCGGGCCAGACCGTCGGTGCCGACGGTACCGCGACCCCCGCACCGGAGGCAACCGTCGACCCGGGCCTGTCCACGACTCCGACGGTCGAACCCACCGACGCGAGCGACCTGAACTACGTCACCCCGGCCCTGCAGGCCGAGTATGACGCCTTCGACTGTGCCGCGATCAACACCACGAACGTCGCGCCGGCCGATGAACCCCTCATCACCTGCGAAACGGATGGCTCGATTAAGTACATCCTCGGCCCGGTCGAGGTTGACGGTTCCACCATCACCGACGCGACCAATGGTCAGCGCACCACCTCGTCGGGCGCAACCACCGGTGAGTGGGTCGTCAACATTGTGTTCAACAGCGAGGGCACCACGAAGTTCGCCGACGTCACGACGCGGCTGAACAACCTGACCGGGGCGCAGAATCAATTCGCTATCGTGCTCGACGGCGCTGTTATCTCGGCGCCGTCCAACACGCAGGGAGCCATCCTCAACGGCAGGCCGGAAATTTCGGGCTCCTTTGACCAGGACAGCTCGAAGGCCCTCGCTGACCAGCTCAAGTTCGGCGCTCTGCCGATCAGCTTCACCGTACAGAGCCAGGACACCATCTCGGCCACCTTGGGATCGACGCAGCTGCTCAACGGACTCATCGCCGGTTTAATCGGTCTGATCCTCGTCGTCATGTACTCGCTCGCCCAATACCGTCTGCTGGGCCTCGTGACCGTTGCTTCGCTCGCAGTCGCGGCCGTGATCACCTACCTGCTCATCACGATCCTGTCCTGGCGTGAGGGCTACCGTCTGTCGCTGGCCGGTGTTGCCGGCCTGATCGTGGCGATCGGTATCACCGCCGACTCCTTCATCGTGTACTTCGAACGCGTACGCGATGAACTGCGTGACGGTCGCGGGCTGGAGTCGTCGGTCGAGGCCGGCTGGAAGCGTGCCTTCCGCACCATCGTCGCCTCTGACGTCGTGAACTTTCTCGCCGCCGCCGTATTGTTCGTGCTCGCCGTAGGAAATGTGCGCGGCTTCGCTCTGACCCTCGGCCTCACCACCATCGTCGACCTGCTCGTGGTGAGCATGTTCACCCACCCGATGTTGCAGCTGGTTGCGAAAACCCGGTTCTTCAACGAGGGCCACAAACTTAGCGGCCTCGATCCTCGTGCCCTCGGCGCGGTTTACCGTGGCCGTGCCCGCTTTGAACCCTCGTCGACCATGTCGGCGAGGAAGGTGGCGTCCTCGAGCAAAGAGGCGGCCAAGCGACAAACGATCGCCGAACGTAAGGCGTCTGAGCTGGTAAGTTCCAGTACTGATCGATCGACAGACGGGAAGGATTCCTGATGGCCAGCTTCTCGCAGTTCGGAAATGACCTCTACACCGGGGCACGGTCGCTCAATATCGTCGGGCGCCGCAAACTTTGGTACCTGATCGCCGGTGGCATGATCCTCATTGCCCTGGTCGGCCCGTTCCTGCTGCGCGGTGGTTTTGTGTTCGGCATTGAATTCACCGGCGGCAGCGAATTCGTCGTCTCCCAGACGACGAGTCAGTCGCAAACCACGGCAACGGATGCCGTCGCGAGCGTCGCTCCCGACGTCGTTCCGAAGGTCTCCACCGTCGGCTCAGACGGTGTTCGGATCCAGACCGACCAGATGTCTGAGGGGGAGACGACGGAAGTACGCGACGCCCTCGCCGCCGCCTATGACGTTCCGGTCACCGAAGTGGCCACCTCCTTCATCGGAGCGACCTGGGGGCAGGACATCACCGGCCAGGCGCTGCGCGCCCTGATCGTGTTCCTCGTGCTCGCCGGTATCATCATGGCGATCTACTTCCGCACCTGGAAGATGTCGGTCGCGGCCATGGTCGCGCTGCTCCATGACCTCGTGATCACGGCCGGGTTCTACGGCATCACCGGATTCGAGATCACGCCGGCCGCGGTGATCGGGTTCCTGACCATTCTGGGCTACTCGCTCTACGACACCGTCGTGGTCTTCGACAAGATTCGGGAGAACACCAACTTCGATGGATCCGGCTCAAGCCGCACCTTCGCGGAGTCGGTCAACCTCGCCGTGAACCAGACGCTGGTGCGCTCGATCAACACCTCCGTCGTCGCCGCCCTGCCCGTGGCATCCATTCTGTTCATCGGTGCCTTCGTGCTCGGTGCTGGCACCCTGCGCGACATTTCGTTGGCTTTGCTCATCGGCATCCTGGTCGGTACCTACTCAACGATTTTCATCGCTTCGCCGCTGTATGTTCAGTTGCGCGCTGGCGAGGCCGCCATTCGTAAGCACGACAAGCAGGCTTTGGCGGCACGCGCCAAGGCTTCGACGCCGGCTGCGGAGTCCGTTACCGCGTAGCATTCGCTCTCTGATCGAAACGGCCAGCCCCGATGGGCTGGCCGTTTCGCTGCGTGTGGGCAGGGCGGATCGCTTGCAGCGTAAGGGAGAGGCGTCGCGAACCGGCATAATTGAGGGAACGCAAACACAGCCCGCGCGGTTTCAACCGCTGTGAGTTAAGAGGTGAGACTATGACGGACACGACGACGCCATCTCCGGCCTCGCTGCGCCGTTTGGTTCCGCGCATCTTCTCTCGGGCCCAGCCCGCTGGTGCCGTCGACCGCCTGATCAAGACGGTGCGGCTGAACCACCCCAAGGTCGACCTGTCGATTATTGAGCGTGCCTACACGGCCGCCGAGCGTGCCCACGACGGGCAGATGCGGCGCAGCGGAGAGCCGTACATCACCCATCCCGTTGCCGTGGCCCAAATTCTGGCCGACCTTGGCATCGGCACCAAGACCATAGCTGCTGCGCTGCTGCACGACACCGTCGAAGACACCGACTACACGCTCGACGCCCTGCGGGCCGACTTTGGCGACGAAATTGCGATGCTGGTCGACGGCGTCACCAAGCTCGACAAGGTGAAGTACGGCGACTCGACTCAGGCCGAGACCGTGCGCAAGATGATCGTCGCCATGTCCAAGGACATCCGCGTACTCATCATCAAACTCGCCGACCGGCTGCACAACGCGCGCACCTGGGGCTTCGTACCCAACGAATCCGCCGTGCGGAAGGCTACTGAAACCCTTGAGATCTATGCACCGCTGGCTCACCGCCTGGGTATTCAGACCATCAAGTGGGAACTCGAAGACCTCTCTTTCGCCGTGCTGTACCCCAAGCTCTACGCCGAGATCGAAAGCCTGGTCAAACAGCGCACCCCGCAGCGCGAAGAGTTCGTGCAGCAGATCATCGACACCATCAGTGACGACCTCAAGTCCGCTCGAATTCGGGGAAAGGTTGCCGGGCGCCCCAAGCAGTACTACTCGATCTACCAGAAGATGGTCGTGCGCGGCCGCGAATTCGACGAAATCTACGACCTTGTCGGCATCCGCGTTCTCGTGAATTCGGTAAGGGACTGCTACGCCGTGCTGGGTTCTATTCATGCCCGCTGGACCCCACTGCCCGGGCGGTTCAAGGACTACATCGCGACCCCCAAGTTCAACCTCTACCAGTCGCTGCACACGACGGTGCTCGGCCCGAGCGGTCGCGCGGTCGAGATCCAGATTCGTACCACCGAAATGCACCAGCGCGCCGAATTCGGTGTCGCCGCGCACTGGAAGTACAAGGAGCAGGTCAACGGCAAGAGCGCCGGCGGCCCGGGCCCGCAGAGCGACACCGATATGGCCTGGCTGGCGCATATCTCCGACTGGCAGGCCGAAACCGCCGATCCCGGCGAGTTCCTCGACTCCCTGCGCTACGAGATCGGTGCCAAAGAGGTTTATGTCTTCACGCCGAAGGGCCGCGTCATCGGGCTGCCCTCGGGCGCGACCCCGGTTGACTTCGCCTACGCGGTGCACACCGAGGTCGGCCACCGCACCATGGGCGCCAAGGTCAATGGCCGTCTGGTTCCGCTGGAGAGCGAACTTATCACCGGAGACGTTGTCGAGGTATTCACCTCGAAGAACCCCGACTCCGGGCCCAGCAAGGACTGGCTCAATTTCGTCAAGAGCCCACGCGCGCGCAACAAGATTCGGCAGTGGTTCACTAAGGAGCGCCGCGACGAAGCCATCGAGCAGGGCCGCGACGCCATCGCCAGGGCCATGCGCAAGCAGAACCTTCCGCTGCAGAAGCTGATGAACCAGGACTCCTTCGCGGAGGTCGCGGCTCAACTCAAATATGATGACGTGTCGGCCTTGTATGCGGCGGTCGGTGAAGGCCACGTCTCGACCCAGTCCGTGCTCGAAAAAGTTGTGTCCTCGGTGCAGAGCATCGACGACAATGACAGCAACGACTTTCCGGTTGCTGCCCGCGGCCGGCCGCAGACCACCCGGAACACTGATTCTGGTGTGCTCGTGCGCGGTGCCCCGGACATTCTGGTCAAGCTTGCCCGCTGTTGCACGCCGGTTCCCGGCGACAAGATCGTCGGGTTTGTCACCCGTGGTGCTGGTGTCTCGGTGCACCAGGCGGCGTGCCACAACGTGCAGTCCCTGCTCAAGGAACCCGAGCGCATGATCGAGGTCGACTGGGCGCCAACGTCGAAGAGCCTGTTCCTGGTGCACATCCAGATCGAGGCACTCGACCGATCCGGATTGCTTTCCGATGTCACCCGGGTGCTGTCTGAGCATCACGTGAACATTCTCTCGGCCACGGTCAACACGTCGAGTGACCGCCTGGCGCTCAGCCGGTTTGTGTTCGAGATGGGTGACACCACCCACCTTGATCGCGTCCTCAATGCTGTGCGCCGCATCGATGCTGTCTACGACGTCTACCGGGTCAACGACGGCTAGACGCCCACTGCTTTCTCGGGTGCTGCGCTCGACTGGTACAGGGAGCGCAACGCCTCGTTGACCGCCGCGAACCTGGCCACGGCGACGACGCTGTAGGCTGGGCTGCCGCGCTGGCAGAGGCGCACGGCCGCGGAGATGTCAGGATACGCGCCGTAGTGCAGCAGCCGGGCTAGAAGCGCGATGATCTCGGCCCCCGAGGTCGCTGGCGGATAGCGCGCCAGGTCGACGGCGGTACGCAGGGGAGTGGTCACCCGGACATTCGCGATGGTGCGCACGTCATCGGGAGAGCGCACGATTTCGCGCAGCTGAACACGTGGTGACCAGACGGCCGTCGTGCGCGCACCAATGAGCACGCAGAATTGGTGGCGACGGGGCTCAGGTGCGACGCCGTAGATCCACGCGGCGGTGAGGCGCTCGGCGATGGCGCGGGGTGGGACCAGCCGGCTGGCGGAGACGGCCCGTGTGGAGCATCCGTCTATTTCATCGATCACACACCAGGAGTCGGCGAGTTGAAAAACCTGCCCGTCGAGCCGGGCGCTGCACAGCTCGGCCAGGGGCAGGTCGTTGACCGTGCGCGTTCGTTTCCGGGGATTCATCATGCCGCCATGCTGTCCCTTAACCAGGTCCAGGCCCCCGAAGGAGCCTGGATCTGTGGAGAAAATGACCACCGGTGCGGGGTGGGGATAGTTCCTGCCGGGTGTTGCAGTCGTGCCTATTGGCCCATCGCCTTGAGCCAAGCCTTGCGGGCCTCGAGCGCTTCGTTGGCGTTCTTGATGGCGCGGGCGTTCTGGCTCTTCTGAGCGGTGGCCAGTTCATCTTCAAGTTTGGCGATCGCGTCATTCAACTGGCCGGCGAAACCCTCGGTGCGGGCCTTGGTCTCTGGATTATTGCGCTTCCAGTGGTCGTCATCGAGCTTGCGCACGACGGCTTCGACCTTGCGCAGGCGATCCTCGATCGGCTTGACCTCGTCGCGCGGAACCTTGCCGATGACGTCCCACTTGCGCTGGATGACCGTGAGCGTGTCGCGAGCGGCGTTTCGGTCAGTGGTCGTCAGCAGTGTCTCGGCTTCGGTCAGGAGTTCCAGCTTGAGTACCAGGTTCGCGGAGAACTCCTCGTTGTCCTGAGCTTCCACCTCGCTCTTGACGGAGTAGAGCACGTCGCCGGCGGCCTTGAACTTCGCCCACATGGCGTCGTCCTGCTTTTTGCCGCTGCGGCCGGCCTGCTTCCACTCGTCGAGCAGCTTGCGGTAGGCGGACACCCCGTCGGCACCCTGCGGCGCGAGCGCCTCAGCCTGCTCGATTAGGTGCTGCTTCTTGGTGCGAACGTCCTTGTGCGCGCTGTCGAGCTCGGCAAAGAACGCCTTGCGGTTCTGCTCAATCGTCGTGCGGGCCGCCCGAAAGCGCTTCCACAGGTCGTTGGCCTCGCCCTTGGGAATGCGCGGGGCATCGTGCTGGTGCGCCTGCCACTTCGCAAAGAGGGCGTCGAGGGCAGCGCTGGTCTGCTTCCACTGTGTCTTGGCCGGATCTTCGGCGGCGAGGCGCTCGGCCTCGGTCACGATCTCGGCTCGTTCGGCGACGGCGGCAGCGGATGCTGCTTTGGTCTCGATGCTCTGCTGCTCGGTGAGTTCGGTGACGGCTCCGCCGAGCGCGCCGAGGCGTTCTGCCAGCGCGGCCAGGTTACCGACGGCGTTGGCGTTGGCAACGGCGACGGTGAGATTGGCCACCGATTTGGCCACGTCTGCGGCCGGAGCGCCACCCTTCGCACGCTGCTCGAGCAGGGTGACCTGCCCATTGAGTTCAACGTACTTGCGTTCGAAGTAGGCCAGGGCCTCTTCCGGAGTGGCATCCGGGTATTGGCCGACGGCGCGTTCGCCATCCGCCTCGCGCACGTAAACCGTGCCGGTTTCGTCTACGCGACCCCATGGTTGCTGATCTGTCGTAGTCAAGAGCCTCACCTTTGCTGAGTTGTTGTGTGGGCGCCGCGGGAAGAAAAAATGCGGAGCCAGGAAATACCCTGATAAGCCTATTGCAATAGCGCAGGGGGATCGATCGATCCTACTGAACTGTTATCCCGGTAATCGTTGTCGGTACGACGGGCGAGGCGCCGCCTGCCGTGATTCCGGCATCCGTGATCTCGGTTTTGATCTGGTCGAGGCCACTCGTGACCCGCCCGAGCACCGTGTAGCCGCCTGCGCTGTCGGCGGGGATGGTGCTGTCTTCGTAGACGATGAAGAACTGGCTGCCGTTGGAGAAGCCGTCGTTGCCGGAACGTGCCATGGCGAGGGTTCCAGCTGGGTACACGTTGTCGGTCGGTGCATTCTCCACCGGTCCGTAGCTGTAATCGGGGCCGCCGGTGCCATCGCCCACCGGGTCGCCGCACTGCAGCACGAAAATGCCCTCCACCGTCAGACGGTGGCAGGTGAGGCCGTCGTAAAACCCGGTCTGAACGAGGCTGATGGTCGACGAAACCGCCTGCGGCGCCAGGGCGCCGTCGAGCTCGATTCCCACCGGAATGTCGTTGAGGGTCATGGTTCCGGTCCAGGTGCGACCTTCGGCCAGCGTGCTGGCGGGCACCACACCCGAATTGGCCCCGGCGGCAGCCGTCGGCGTCGTGGTCGGGGTGTCGGTTGCCGCAGTGGTCGCGTCCGGAGTACCTGGTCCGCCGGTGAAGTAGAAGACCTGCGCCACCACGATCAATGTGAGTACGACGAGCAGCCCCCCGCCGGCGATCAGGTTGTCCCGCACGCGCCGCTTCGACTGGTGCTCGTGCACCGCCCGTCGGGCCTGGTAGGAACGAACACGTCCGCGCTCTTCACGTGCCGCACGCTCGAGCTTGTAATTCGAAGCCACTTGGAACCCCTCCAGGGCCGTCGGGGTTGGCGACGACCGCACAAACGCAGTCGGGCGCCAACGCTCCCGACCTCGTAGAACTCTACGCACAAACTACGCTGGAGGAATGTCGGATGCTCAACCGGGTCTGCGGAGTGGCCAGGCCCCCCTCGCCGTACGAATGCGCCCGAAAACCCTGGACGAGGTAGCCGGCCAGCGTCATCTGCTCACCCCGGGGTCGCCCCTGGTTAGTCTGGCCAGCGACAAGACGGGGGAGCGCGGCAGCGTGTCGGTCATTCTCTGGGGACCGCCCGGTACTGGCAAGACCACGCTCGCGCAGGCGATCGCGCACAGTTCCGGACGTCGTTTCGTTGAACTCTCTGCTGTGACGGCCGGTGTGCGCGACGTGCGCCAGGTGATGGAGGACGCCCGAACCAACCGCGACCTCTACGGTCTCGCGACGGTGCTGTTTCTCGATGAGATCCACCGCTTCTCCAAAGCCCAGCAAGACACCCTCCTGCCAGGGGTCGAGAACGGCGTCGTCATCCTGGTCGCCGCGACGACCGAAAATCCGTCGTTCTCGATCATTTCTCCTTTGCTGTCTCGTTCACTATTACTCACCCTCGAAGTTCTGAGCGACGACGACCTCGGGATCGTCGTTGATCGTGCGGTCACCGATTCGCGCGGCCTCGCTGACCGGTTCGAACTCGAGGCCGAGGCTCGCGGCGCGATCATTCGCCTGGCCTCGGGGGATGCGCGGCGGGCGCTGACGGCGCTGGAGGCGGCATCCGTTTCGGCGGAATCGACGCTCGAACCCGGCGCGACCGGCAAGCCTGTCATCACGACCGACATCGTCTCGCTCGCCGTTGATCGTGCGCTGCTGCGCTATGACCGCAACGGTGACGAGCACTACGACGTAATCAGCGCGTTCATCAAATCGGTGCGCGGCAGTGACGTCGACGCCGCGCTGCACTACCTGGCGCGCATGATCGAGGCCGGCGAAGACCCGCGCTACATCTGCCGCCGCATCATCGTCCTCGCCTCCGAAGACATCGGCATGGCCGACCCGCAATCGCTCCTGATCGCCGTCGCCGCCGCCGATGCCGTCGCGCTGATCGGCATGCCTGAGGGGCGAATCCCGCTCGCCCAGGCCGTTGTGCACCTCGCGACGGCCCCCAAATCGAACGCCGCCTACATGGCGCTCGATGCTGCCATAGCGGATGTTCGCGCCGGCAAGATGGGCCGCGTGCCCAAGGGCATGCGCGACGCGCACTACCCCGGCGCCAAGCGACTCGGCCACGGCAAGGGCTACGTCTACCCGCACAATGACCCGCTCGGAGTGGTCACCCAGCAATACCCCCCAACGGAGCTGAAATCCACCCGCTACTACGAGCCGACCGAGCACGGCCACGAGCGCGATATCTCCGCCCGCCTCCTAAAAATCCGTCGTATAGTCCGCAACGAATAAATGCGCATCCAGTTTTCACGAGACCGCTCGCGACCGCCGCTGCCCGGATCGGGAACTCGCCCTGGTGTGCAGAGCCTGAGCAGGGCATCCGCTGTGCTAACCTTGACTCTGCCTACAACTGGTTTCGGCATGCGGCTGCGTCCGTTTCCAGTTTGGAGGGGTTTCGTTCTGTAGCCGAACGTCCCATGGCACCCAATCCTCTGATCTCCCATGACGACTGTGTTGATTAGACACTGTGCTGAAAAGACGCACTCGCCCTGGTATCCCTGTTATTGAGTCCGATTGAAAGGAAACCGTGTCTACCAAGTCACGTACCCGCAGTAAAACTCGCCTCTCGCGCGCCCTGGGCATTGCCCTCACGCCGAAGGCAGCCCGCTTCCTCGAGAAGCGCCCCTATGCACCCGGTGAGCACGGCCGCACCAAGCGCAAGACCGACTCGGACTACGCCGTTCGTCTGCGCGAAAAGCAGCGCTTACGCGCCCAGTACGGCATCCGCGAAGCCCAGCTCAAGATCGCCTTCGAGCAGGCTCGTCGTCGTCAGGGACTGACCGGTGAGAACCTCGTCGAGATCCTCGAGACCCGTCTCGACGCCCTCCTCGTGCGTTCGGCCATCGCCCGCACCACCGCCCAGGCTCGCCAGATGATCGTGCACCGTCACATCCTCGTTGACGGAGAGCTCGTTGACCGGCCCTCCTTCCGCGTGAAGCCGGGCCAGCTCATGCACGTCAAGGCTCGCAGCGAGGGCATGGAGCCCTTCCAGGTTGCAGCAGCCGGCGGACACGTCGACCTGCTCCCCAAGCTCCCGCCGTACCTCGAGGTTGAGCTCGACAAGCTTCAGGCCCGCCTCGTGCGCGCGCCGAAGCGCATCGAGATCCCCGTGACCTGTGAAGTTCAGCTCGTCGTGGAGTACTACGCAGCTCGCTAACCTGTGCAGTTGGATAGTTAGTTAACCGGTCTTTGACCGGTACGCTGAAGGGCGGATCATCTCTGGGTGATCCGCCCTTTTTTGTATTCCCGGGCCTCCCAGGGGCCCATTGATCTGAGTGGAGTCACCGTGTCGGGTGGAGATATTGCAGGTCTGATCGCCGCCGGCGTATTCGCGATTCTGGTGGCGGTCATCGCCGTTCCGCTGGTCAAGCTGGGCCGGGTGTTCGATGAAACCACCGCGGCCATCCACGATCTCAGCGAGGGAATCACCCCGATGCTTGCAGAGACGACCGAAACCATCCGATCCACGAATCAGCAGCTGGCGAGGGTCGACACGATCACCAGCAACGTAGCGGATGTCACCGGTAACGTCTCAGCGCTCGTCGCGCTGTTCGCGGCCACCGTCGGCGGTCCGCTGATCAAGCTCGCCGGATTCTCGGCCGGCGTGCGAGCCGCCTTTCGTGGCGGGCGGGCGGGGTCCGGGCGAAATCGGGGTTGACCGGCTACTCTGGAGACGGCGTTGATATTCTCGCGCCCGACTTATCGATAGCTGCGGCTAGCGGTGCCAGGCTCCATTCAATTCGGTTCTATTGACTGAAAGCACAGGCCGCGCAGATTCAGGGAGAAGTGCCATGAAGAACGTCATCTGGTTGGTCATCGGTGTGGCCGCTGGCTTCGTCGTTGCTCACGAGGTCAACAAGACTCAGCAGGGTAAGCAGTTCTTCACCGAACTCGACACCAAGGCGCGCGAGTTCGGCGAGGCCATCTCCGAGGGGTATCGGCAGCGCGAGGCCGAGTTGCACGCAGCGCTCGGTGACGTTGCGGATGCCGTTGGCGACGCGCCGGCACCAAGCGCGTCCTGAGCATCCGCTTTATAAGGGCACCACGCTCCACCTCACTCATGCACTTCAATAGCTACGGACACCATGCAGACTGCTGACATTCGCGGGCGCTGGCTCGACTTCTTCGCCGATCGTGGACACACCGTTGTGCCGTCCGCTTCACTGGTGAGCGACGACCCCACCCTTCTCTTCACCGTGGCCGGCATGGTGCCGTTCGTGCCGTACCTGACCGGGTTGGTTCCGGCACCGTATCCGCGCGCCACGAGCGTGCAGAAATGCATTCGCACCAACGACATCGAAGAAGTGGGCAAGACCCCGCGCCACGGCACGTTCTTTCAAATGAACGGAAACTTCAGCTTCGGCGACTACTTCAAGGAAGAGGCCATCGGCTTCGCCTGGGAACTGCTGACTACCCCGGAAGACCAGGGCGGATACGGCTTTCGCGAGAGCGACCTCTGGGTCACCATCTACCTCGACGACGATGAGGCGCACCGCTACTGGCGCGCGCTCGGCGTGCCGGACAACCGCATCCAGCGCCTCGGCATGGACTCCAACTACTGGTCCACGGGCCAGCCCGGCCCGGCCGGCCCCTGCTCGGAGATCTTCTTCGACCGCGGCCCCGCCTACGGCGCCGATGGTGGCCCGGCCACCGACGACGACCGTTATGTCGAAATCTGGAACCTCGTCTTCATGCAGTACCTGCGCGGCGAGGGCAACGGTAAGGGCGACTTTCAGATTCTGGGCGACCTGCCGAAGAAGAACATCGACACCGGCATGGGCCTCGAGCGCGTCGCCTTTTTGAAGCAGGGCGTCGAGAACATGTACGAGATCGACCAGGTGCGCCCGGTCTTGGACCGGGCCGCCGCGCTCTCCGGACGACGTTACGGCGCCGACCACGCCGACGACGTGCGCATGCGCATCGTCGCCGACCACGTGCGTTCCTCGCTCATGCTGATGAGCGACGGCGTCATGCCGTCGAACGAGGGTCGCGGCTATATCCTCCGCCGCCTGCTGCGGCGCAGCGTACGCGCCATGCGCCTGCTCGGCGTCGACACCGTGAGCATGCCCGAACTACTGCCGGCCTCCCGCGACGCCATGAGCGCCGCCTACCCGGAGGTGAAGAGCGACTTCGGGCGCATCAGCCAGGCCGCGTTCGCCGAGGAAGAGACGTTTCTGCGCACCCTTGCGAGCGGTAGCGCGGTGCTCGACCTCGCCGTGGCCAAGACTAAGAAGGCCGATAAGACCGAACTGGCCGGACCGACCGCTTTTCTGCTGCACGACACCTACGGTTTTCCGATCGAGATCACCCTCGAAATCGCCGAGGAAGCCGGCCTCAGCGTCAACCGTGACGCCTTCGACGTGCTCATGACCAAGCAGCGCACCATGGCCAAGGCTGATGCGAAGTCCAAGAAGACCACCCTGGCCGACCTCGGGGTCTACAGCGCGTTCCGCGCCCTTGGCGAGACCGTGTTCACCGGTTACGAGGACCTGCAGAACGAGTCCAGCGTGCTCGGTCTCATCGTCGATGGTGAGTCGGTGACGAGCGCCGTTGCCGGAGAAACAGCCGAGGTCATCCTCGCAGAGACGGCGCTCTGGGCCGAAGCGGGCGGGCAGGTAGCGGATGCCGGCCTTATCGTTGGCCCCGGCTACGAGCTCAAGGTGCTCGACGTACAAAAGCCGGTTAAGGGTCTGATCAGCCACAAAGTGCTCGTGCAGTCCGGCGAGGTCGGCGTGGGCGAGCGCGCCACGAGCGTGGTCGACGAAAACTGGCGCCGCGGCGCCCGCCAGGCGCACTCCGGCACGCACGTGCTGCACGCTGCCCTGCGCCAGGTGCTCGGCCCGAACGCGCACCAGTCCGGTTCGTACAACAAGGCCGGCTTCTTTCGCCTCGACTTCTCCTGGAACCAGGCGCTCTCGCCGGCGACTCGCACCGAGATCGAAGAAATCTCCAACAACGCCATTCGCGACAACCTGCCGGTGACCACCCGGGAACTGCCCATTGCGGAGGCGAAAGCGCTCGGTGCCATGGCGCTGTTCGGCGAGAAGTATGGTGACGTCGTGCGCGTCGTCGACATCGGCGGCCCGTGGTCGCGCGAACTTTGCGCCGGTACCCATGTGGGCAGCAGTGCTGAAATCGGCATGATCAACCTGATCAGCGAGGCGTCGGTCGGTTCGACCAACCGTCGCGTCGAATCCCTCGTCGGCCTCGAAGCGTTCCGTGACCTCGCCGCCGAGCGCATGCTGGTGTCGCAGCTGACCTCAAGCCTGAAAACTCCTCGCGAGCAGCTTCCCGAACGCATCAGCGACCTGGTCGCGAGCCTCAAGAGCGCCGAGAAGAAGATCGCGGCCTTCGAAGCCCGTGCCCTGACCGACCGGGTCCCCGCTCTGCTGGCCACGGCCCGCCGGGTCGGTGCAGTAACGATCGTGGCCGAAGACCTCGGCGTGCTCGGATCCCCGGACGACGCACGGATGCTGGCCCTCGCGACCCGCGAACGCCTCGGCACCGACGCCGTCGTCGTGGCGATCTCGGCCATAGCCGCGGACAAGCCCGTCGTGATCGTCGCCACCAACCAGGCAGCTAGAGATGCCGGCCATAAGGCCGGTGCCCTTGCCAAGACCGTCGCCGGAATCCTCGGTGGTGGTGGCGGCGGCAAGGACGATTTGGCTCAGGGCGGCGGCCCCAACGGCGACGCCATCCCGGCCGCTCTCCAGGCGGTTGTCGCGGCGGTCAGTCGCTAACGATGAGGTCCGACCGCGCTCGCTCACGCTCTGGCTCCGCCGACCCTGGTCGTTCGGCGGCGCTGACCGGCGGGGTCGCGCCGGGTGCGGTCGCCGGCACGATGCGCTCAGGCGTGCGCCTCGGCGTGGATGTGGGCAAGGTGCGCATCGGCCTGGCCCGCAGCGACAACCACGGCATGCTCGCGACCCCGGTGGAAACCGTCGCCCGCGACGAGGCCGGAGTGACCGATCTGGCCCGCATTCTCGCGGTGGCCCTCGACCTTGACGCCGTCGAGGTTATCGTTGGCCTGCCGTTGGCGTTGTCAGGCACTGAGACCGCCTCCACGGACGACGCGGTCGGTTTCGCCGCGCGCCTGGCCGCAACTCTCGCCGTGCCGGTGCGGCTCGTCGACGAACGTCTCTCGACGGTGTCGGCGCAATCCGCGCTGCGGGCATCCGGTCGTGCCGCGAAAACGCAGCGGCCAGTAATCGACCAGGTGGCCGCGACTATTATTTTGCAACATGCGCTCGACAGTGAGCGTTCCTCCGGGCGACCGCCAGGGTCGCCCGTCGAACCGACCGAGAGGCCGTAATCGTGCCCAGTACCCCGGAAGAGCCCCTGCCGAGCCGACGCCAGTTACGCGCGCAACAGGCCGCGGCGGAGCAGTCCGCCGCGGAACAGGGCGCGACGGAGCGAACTGGCTCCGAGCAATTCGGAGCCGAGCCGGCAGCAGCGTCCGGGGGGACGGCATCCGTTCAACCGCCGTTGCTGCCGCGAGAAACGGCCGAGTCGGCAGAACCGGGCGATGATGCCGTCGCGTTCCTGACGGCGAGCGACGTCGGCGGCTCCGGTCGGGGACGCACGAACCGTCGCTCACTGCTGGCGGACGAACCGCCGCGGGAGAAGAGGAGCTACAAGGGAGCCTGGGGCTGTCTGATCGTCTTTGTCGTTCTTGCCGCTCTCGTGGCCGGAGTTGCGCTGTTTCTGCAGGGACCCATCTCCCAGATCATTGCTGCCACGCAGGGGCCGGCCGACTTCACCGCGGAGGAAGCGGCGACCGGCGAAGACGTGATCGTCATGATTCACGACGGCAACGGTGGCTCGGAGATCGCCGCGACACTCGTCGAAGAGGGCGTGGTCAAGAGCTTTGATGCGTTCTATTCCATCCTGTTGCAGACGGCCCCGGAGCCGGTGTTTCAGCCCGGTGCGTACCAGCTCAAGACGAAGATGGTCGCGAGCACTGCGCTGGACGCCCTGCTCGATGAGGACACTCGACTGAACCAGACCGTTATCGTGCCTGAGGGGACCGCGGCCGTTGACGTGCTGGCGTCGATCTCCGAGGGAACCGACATTCCCCTGGCGGACCTGCAGGCCGCGGCCGCCAATGTGGCCCAGTTCGGCCTGCCCGCCGAAGCGACCACCCTTGAGGGTTTTCTCTTTCCCGCGACGTACACCTTCTCGCCGGAGGCCACCGCCGCCGTCGCGTTGCAGACCATGGTCAACCGGCAGTATGAGGCCCTCGATGCGGCCGGTGTCGCCGTCGCAGACCGCTGGTCGACGATCGTGTTCGCCTCGTTGATCCAGCGTGAAGCCGGCCTGCGTGATGACTATTACAAGGTGTCGCGGGTGTTTCAGAACCGGCTCGACCCGGCCCAATGGGACAGCGGCCTGCTGCAATCGGACGCGACCGTCGCCTATGGCACGGGCAAAACCCACCTGGTCACCACGACCGACGCCGAACGTGCCGATGCCGGCAACCTATACAACACCTATGTGCACCCCGGCATGGTCGTCGGCCCGATCTCGAATCCCGGTGACCTCGCGATCGATGCGGCCCTGCACCCGGTCGACGGATCCTGGCTGTTCTTTGTGACGATCAACCTCGACTCCGGTGAGACGGCTTTTTCCACCACGGTCAAGGAACACGATGCTGCCGTTATCGTTTGGCAGAACTGGATGAGGGAGCACCCCGAATATGGTTGATCTGACGCTAAATGGGGCCCCATCAAACAGGCTCGCGGTGCTCGGCTCGCCGATCAAGCATTCCCGTTCGCCGTTGCTGCACCGGGCCGCCTACCGGCAGCTGGGACTCGACTGGTCCTACGATGCTGTTGAGGTGAAGGCCGGTTCGCTCGCCATGTTTCTGAGCTCCATCGGGCCGGACTGGCGTGGTCTTTCGCTCACCATGCCGCTCAAACACGAGGTGCTTCCGTTCATCGACGACTGCGACCGGGTGGCACGGCTGACCGGATCCGTCAATACCGTGCTGCTGCGCCAGGTGGCCGGGCGCGGCACCCTCACCGGCTATAACACGGATGTCGCTGGTCTGGTGCGTGCGTTGGCCGAGGGCGGCGTCACCCGGGCGAAGCACGTGACCCTGCTCGGAGCCGGCGCGACGGCGGCATCCGCTCTGATGGCCGCCGCGGAACTCGGTGCTGAGTTCGTCAGCGTGCTCGTGCGCGACCTGCCGAAGGCGCAGCCGCTCGTTGAACTCGGTCGGTCGCTCGGAGTCGTCGTCGACCTCAGTGATTTCAGCGGGTCTGGCGGCAACGGAAGCGACCTCGTGATCAGCACTCTGCCCGGCGGGACGGTGCTGCCGACCCCGCTGCCGCTCGAACTGCGCGAGCGTGCGACGCTGTTCGACGTTGCCTACTCACCGTGGCCAAGCGGGGTGGCACGCGAGTGGGAATCGGCCGGCGGAACTGTGCTGAACGGCCTCGGCATGTTGCTGCACCAGGCGCTCATCCAGGTGCGGGTGTTCGTGACCGCTGACCCCTTCGAACCACTCCCCGGCGAGCCGGACGTGCTCGCCGCCATGCGTAGTGCCCTGACCCGCGACGCAGCCCCCGGTGACACTGGCTCGCACGATGCTGTGGAAAGATAGGAACTATGCTTCGTTGGCTCACCGCCGGAGAATCCCACGGCCCCGAACTCATCGCTATTGTCGAGGGTTTGCCCGCAGGGATCCCGGTCTCCCTTGATTCGATCCGCCTCGATCTCGCGCGCCGCAAACTCGGCTACGGCCGGGGCGCGCGCATGAAATTCGAAGAAGACGAGCTCACCCTCTCCGGCGGCGTTCGGCATGGCCTCACCCTCGGCGGCCCGGTCGCACTGCGCATTGGCAACTCCGAATGGCCCAAATGGGTCGATGTGATGAGTGCCGCCCCGGTCGACCCGGCCACCCTGACGCGTGGCCGCGGGGCACCATTGACCAGGCCCCGCCCGGGTCACGCCGACCTCGCCGGCATGCAGAAGTACGGTTTCGACGAGGCGCGCCCCGTGCTGGAGCGCGCGAGTGCCCGCGAGACCGCCGCCCGCGTCGCGCTCGGCGCCGTCGCACGCTCATTCCTGAACGAACTCGGAATCCACCTGGTCAGCCACACCATCGCCATCGGGCCGGTCCGCGTGCCCGACGGCGCGCCGCTTCCTGAGCCTGAGGACGTCGACACGCTCGATTCTGATCTGCTGCGCTGTTTCGACGCCGCGACATCCGCTTTGATGGTGGCTGAAGTGGATGCTGCCCATCACGACGGCGACACCCTCGGCGGCGTCGTCGAGGTGCTCGCCTACAATCTTCCCCCCGGGCTTGGCTCCTTCGTGCACTGGGATCGTCGGTTGGATTCCCAGCTGGCCGCCGCGCTCATGGGGATCCAGGCGATCAAGGGGGTCGAGGTCGGCGACGGCTTCGAGACCACGCGCCGCCGCGGCTCCGAGGCACACGACGAACTCGTACAAGCGGATGGCGCCATTCAGCGAGTCAGCGACAAGGCCGGCGGAACCGAGGGCGGCATGAGTACCGGAACCGTGCTGCGCGTGCGGGCCGGCATGAAGCCGATCGCGACCATTCCGCGGGCGCTGCGCACCGTCGATGTCGCCACGAGCGAGCCGGCCCCGGCGCACCACCAACGCTCCGACGTCTGTGCGGTTCCGGCGGCCGGCGTTGTGGCCGAGGCCATGGTGGCGCTCGTGCTCGCGAACTCGGTGCTGGAGAAGTTCGGCGGCGACTCGATCGGGGAGACCCGGCGCAACCTGGAGTCGTACCTCGCCAACATTCCGGCGAACCTGCGCACGGGCGCGTCGAGCGACGCGTCGCTCTAGACCTGCGATGCTGACTCTGCGGAACGCCTTGTTGCCGATCGTGTTCATCGGTCCGATGGCCGCCGGCAAGACCAGGATCGGTCGACGTGTGGCGCGCGACCTGAATTTGCCGTTTATCGACACCGACAAGCGCATCGTCGAAAGTTACGGTCCGATTCCGGAGATCTTCGCGCGTGAGGGCGAAGAGTACTTTCGCATCGTCGAACGTGAAGCGGTGGACTGGGCCCTCGGCGAGCCGGCCGTCATCTCCCTCGGCGGGGGAGCAGTGCTGCACTCCGAGACGCAGGCCGACCTCGAATCCGCGACCGTGGTGTACCTCAGCGTGACCACCGCGGCCGTCGAGGCCCGCCTCGGCGGCAGCAAACGGCCTCTCCTGGCCGGCGGTATCGGCGACTGGGAACGCATCTATAACCAGCGCCGCCCCATCTATGAGGCCCTGGCGACGATTCGCCTGGACACCTCCAACCGACCGATCACCGGAATCGCCGATGAGATCGTAAATTGGGTACAAGAAAGAAATGATGATTGAGAAGTCAGGGACAACACAGATGACCGAACAGACCAGTACCACCGTGATCACCGTGACCGGGGTCGACAGCTATCCGGTCAGCGTGGGGCGTGGCCTGGTCAACACCGTCGCCGAGCAGCTCGGCACCGGTGTCAACAAGGTGCTCATCGTGCACACCTCGACCGTCGGCGCCCGCGCGGTCGCCCTGCGTGACAGCCTGCTCGAAACCTACGCCGAGGTTTTGCTGGCCGAAATTCCCGACGCCGAAGCGGCCAAGCGGGTTGAGGTTGCCGCGTTCTGCTGGGGCGTCATGGGCCAGTCCGACTTCAGCCGCACCGACGCCGTGATCGGCCTCGGCGGTGGCGCAGTGACCGACCTCGCCGGATTCGTGGCCGCTACCTGGCTGCGTGGCGTGAAGCTCGTGCAGATTCCCACGAGCGTACTCGGCATGGTCGACGCGGCCGTCGGCGGCAAGAACGGCATCAATACCGCCGAGGGCAAGAACCTCGTCGGCACCTTCTACGCGCCTGCCGCCGTATTGTGCGACCTCGACCTGCTCGACGCCCTGCCGAAAAACGAGATCCTCGCGGGCTTCGCCGAAATCGTCAAGGCCGGCTTCATCCAGGTTCCCGAAATTCTCGACATCATCGAAGCGGATGTCGAGCGCGCCACCGACCCGACCACTCCCGAATTTCGCCGGCTGATCGAACTGTCGATTGCCATGAAGGCGCGCATCGTGGGGGAGGACTTCAAGGAAGCCGGCCTCCGCGAGATCCTCAACTACGGTCACACCCTCGGCCACGCCGTCGAGCACGCCGAACGCTATGGCTGGCGCCACGGCGCGGCCATCGCCGTCGGCATGATGTTCGCTGCGGAACTGGCCGCGCTCAGCGGACGGCTGTCGGTGGAGGTCGTCGACCGGCACCGCAGCATCCTGGAATCGCTGACCCTGCCGACCGGTTACCCGGTCGGACGCTGGCCCACCCTGCTGGCCACCATGCAGCGCGACAAGAAAACCCGCAGCGGGATGTTGCGCTTCGTGGTCCTCGACGATGTGGGCAAGCCCACCATCCTCGAAGGCCCGGACGCCTCGTTGCTGTTCAGCGCCTACCAGGCGATCGGGCAGTAGCCGTTACGCCGGGATTGTCGCCTGCGCGGGCGGGGCTTCGGCATCCGCTTCGATCTGGTCAGTGCCGGCAAACGGGGTCATCGTGGTCATGAGCTCGGAACGGATCAGAAAGCGCACGCCGCGCGGGGCCTCTGCACTGAAGCCGCTGCCGCGGCCGGGCACCACGTCGACCGTGAGAAAGGTGTGGCTCCAGTAGCTGAACTGTTCGGCTGACATCCAGAAGTCGAGCGGCTGGGCGGGGTCGCCGGCCGGAGCGAGATCGAATTGGCCGAGCCGCACGTCCTGGTCGGAGGTGATGAACTCGTCGGCCATGAATAGCATCGGCGAACTGCCGTCGCAGCAGCCACCGGACTGGTGGAACATGAGCGGGCCGTGTTCCTCCCAGAGGCTGCGGAGCAGGTCAACGGCGACGGGTGTGAGCTCGACGCGGGGAACGGTTTCGCCGGCGATCGTGACCGACGCGGTTATTGTGGTAGTCGACATTGACGGGACTTTCTGCTCATGGCGGACCCTTCTACTGCTGAAGGGGGGCTGCCTACGACGTTACGTCGTCGACAGCCCCCGGGCCAGACCTTCAGCGAACTCCCACCGAACGGGTGGGAATCCTCTGGTCTGACGGTTCGGTTTAGAAGAAGCCGAGCTTGTTCTCGGAGTACGACACGAGCAGGTTTTTGGTCTGCTGGTAGTGACCGAGGGCGAGTTTGTTGTTTTCGCGGCCGATTCCTGAGCTCTTGTAGCCTCCGAAAGCGGCACCGGCCGGATAGGCGTGATAGTTGTTGACCCAGACGCGACCGGCCTGGATATCACGGCCAGCCCGGTAGGCGACGTTGCCGTTGCGCGACCAGACCCCGGCACCGAGACCATAGATGGTGTCGTTGGCGATCGAGATGGCATCCTCGTAGTCGGTGAAGCTCGTCACGGCGAGCACCGGTCCGAAGATCTCCTCCTGGAACAGGCGCATCTTGTTGTGGCCCTCGAAGATGGTCGGCTGCACGTAGTAGCCGTCGGTGAGGTCGCCGCCGAGGTCGGCACGTTCGCCACCGAGGGCCAGCTTGGCACCCTCCTTGGTTCCGATGTCGATGTAGGAGAGGATCTTCTCAAGCTGGTCGTTGCTGGCCTGCGCGCCCATCTGGGTGTCGGTGTCGAGCGGGTTGCCCTGAATGATCTTCTTAGCGCGGGTGACAGCGTCGCCGAGGAAACTGTCGTAGATCGGCTTCTGCAGCAGGGCGCGGCTTGGGGCCGTGCAGACCTCGCCCTGGTTGAAGGCGAAGAGCACGAAGCCTTCCTGGGCCTTGTCGTAGAAGGCATCCTTCTCCTGCGCAACATCGCTGAAGAATATGTTCGGGCTCTTGCCGCCGAGCTCAACGGTCGACGGAATGATGTTGGCCGAGGCGTATTGCAAAATGAGGCGACCGGTCGTGGTCTCACCGGTGAAGGCGATCTTGCGGATACGGTTGCTCGAGGCGAGCGGCTTGCCAGCCTCCAGGCCGAAACCGTTGACGACGTTGACAACGCCCGGGGGGAGAATATCGCCGATGAGTTCCAGCAGCACGAGGATCGAGACCGGGGTCTGCTCGGCGGGCTTGAGGACGACGGCGTTGCCGGCGGCGAGGGCCGGGGCGAGCTTCCAGACGGCCATCAGGATGGGGAAGTTCCAGGGGATGATCTGGCCGACGACGCCGAGCGGTTCGTGGAACTGGTACGAGACGGTGTCGCCGTCGAGCTGGGCGTGGTCGCCGTCCTGGGCGCGGATCGCCGAGGCGAAGTAACGGAAGTGGTCGGCGGCGAGGGGGATGTCGGCGTTGATGGTCTCGCGCACGGCCTTGCCGTTGTCCCAGGTCTCGGCGACGGCGAGCATTTCGGTGTTGGCGTCGATGATGTCCGCGATCTTGTTCAGCACGGCTGCGCGCTCGGCGGGGCTGGTCTTGCCCCAGGCCGGTGCGGCCTTGTGCGCGGCGTCGAGGGCCAGCTCGATGTCTTCGGCCGTTCCGCGAGCGACCTCGGCGAACGGCTTGCCGGTGACGGGGGTGATGTCTTCGAAGTACTGGCCCTTGACCGGGGCGACCCATTCGCCGCCGATCCAGTTCTCGTACCGCGACTTAAAGGTAACTTTGGAGCCGGGTGTTCCGGGGACTGCATAGACGGTCATGTCACTCCTATATATCGACGACGGTGTCGGGCTCGCAATGCTGCGGCCTGCTTCGACTCTAGGAGCGGGAACGTTGCAGAATGTTGCGATGCCCGCCGATTTCGTCTTCAATGCGCGCCAGGTGCGCCACGACCATTGCGCGTTTGGGTGAACGGGCCGGGAGCAGCTCCAGGCAGGCACGCCACACCTCGGTGTCCCAGGTGGCCGCTTCGGTGCGCGCGTAGCTGAGCAGCAGGTCGACCGACGCATCGGCGAGCATGGCTTCGCGCAGCCGGCTGCTCACTTCCTGGCGAATTTCGACGATACCGGGCGCTGACGATGCCGGCAGCACAGCTCCGCGGTAGGCGCCGAGGGCGACGCGGTGGGCGCCGCGCTCGAGGAAGGCCAGCACGCGTTGGGCATCGAGTTCGAGTTTGGACTCCAACCGATACGGGCGGGACGTGATCGTGATGGGGAAGTCGAGGAGCGCGAGTACCTTCCGTACCCGCACCATTTCGGCGCGCAGCGTCTCCACCGCAGTGTCCTGGTCCGAGAGAAAGCTGGCCAGGCGATCGGCGGAAAGTCCTTCGCGGTGCCAGGCCAGGAGCGTGAGAATCTCGGTGTGGCGGGGCGAGACATCCACTGTGCTGGTGCCGCAGTGCAGCTGGCCGTGATCGGTGCCGAGAACGCTCAGGCCGGCCGGCGCCAGTCGCGGCACGCTCACCGACACCGATGCCCGCGACCGCGGGGCGGGCGGTGGATCGGCCGGTTGGTCGAGGCGTTGGATGCGCAGCTCCGCTTCCATCGCGGCGACGGCCGCCTCGACCAGAGGGAGGGTCTGTGGTGCGACAGCCTGGTCGCCGCCGGTGATGTCGATGACCCCCAGGATCTTGCCGGTGTCCGGGTCGTGAATGGGCACCGCAGTGCAGCTCCACGGGTGCGCCAGAGCGTTGAAGTGTTCAGCGCGCCGAATCTGGATTCCGCGGTCGAGGGCGAGTGCCGTTCCCGGTGCGCTCGTGCCGACCCGGCTCTCCGACCAGTCGGCGCCCTCGACGAAGAGCATCTCCTCAACCCGACGGCGCAGCACTCGATCGCCGTCGATCCAGAGCAGCCGACCGGATTCGTCACCGATGGCAACGATCAGCTCGGCGTCGATGGCGTGGCGGATGAGCAGGTTGTGCACGACGGGTAGCACTGCGGCGAGCGGATGCTGATTGCGCAGGTCGCGCAGTTCGCTGTCGGTCAGCGTCCGCTCAGGAGCCACACTCGACGGGTCGAGGCTCAGCGACAGCGAACGCTGCCAGGAGTCCTGCACGAGCTGGCGCACGCCGGTTTGAAAGACCCGATCGGTGATGGCGGATTCGTGGGCCCGCTCCAGGGCGACAATGCTCTCCCGCGCATCGCCGGTCGGGACCGACGACGAACTCTTCAAGCCGTATCCCATGAGCGTCTGCCTCCGTTAGCAGTGGACGGGTTCGTGCTGCCGAGACCGGCGTCGATGCCAGTCTAGGGTAGCTGCCAGAGATTTCCCGGAGTGCTGGGCAGTCTCTGCCCTTTTGGAGTCTGAACGACGGTTGTTCGATTCGCCGACAGGCGCGAGGTCTACGAATTTGCCACGGGAGCGACGGCCCCGATCTCGTCGCCGGAAGATATCCACAGGCGAGGAGTGGCACATATTTTCTGTGCATTACCTCGGTGCAGGCGGATGCCCCGCCCATTCTGGGCGCATGACAATGACAACGAAACTCGAAGACGCCCCGCCCGTGACCACACTGCAGGAGGCCCGCACGCGAGTCTTCGACTTGGTCGGTCACGCCATCCGGCCGCAGCTCTGGCTCATGTTGCTCGATCCGTATGGCCAGCAGTTGTCCGTGCTAATCCCGATTGACGGCATTCCGGTGCGGCCCGAGCCCGGGTCAACCCAGCCCTTCGCCGTGCGCATCAACGACATGCTCGCCCAGGAGGCCCCTGGCGGCAGCATCATTCTGACTCTGGAGCGGCCGGGCTCCGCCGCCCTGACCGCACCGGACCAGGCCTGGGCCGCCGAATTGACCCAGTCCTTCGGGAAGCTCATGCGCATCACGGGCCTGTTCGTCGCGCACGACGACGGAGTCGCGGTTCTCACACCCTAGGCTGAGGCGATGAATACAGTGCTGGTTCTGAACGGTCCGAACCTCGGGCGCCTGGGCAGTCGTGAACCCGATGTCTATGGGTCGGCCAACCTGGACGATCTGCGTGCGCTGCTCGTCGCATCCGCTCGTGATGGAGTCGTGATTGACCTGCGGCAGACCGACGACGAGGCCGAACTCATCCACTGGCTGTATGAGGCCGTCGATGAGCGGATGCCGGTGATCCTGAATCCCGCCGCGTTTACCCACTACAGCTACGCCCTGCGGGATGCCGCGGCCCTCGTGACCAAGGCCGGCCTGCCGCTGATCGAGGTGCACATCTCGAACCCGCACGCGCGCGAGACGTTTCGCCACACCAGCGTCGTGAGCGCCATCGCGACCGGCGTGATCGCGGGCCTCGGCTTCGACTCGTATCGCCTGGCGCTCGACTTCGTCACCCAGCCGTAATCGACAATTGCTCGGCATTGCTTTTGGAGCCTGTGCCTCTGAAACCCGTGCCTCTGAAACCCGTGCCTCTGAAACCCGTGCCTCTGAAACCCGTGCCTCTGAAACCCGTGCCTCTGAAACCCGTGCCTCTGGAGCCTGCGCCTTTGAAACCTGTGGCTTGGACACGTAGACTCGATAAGGTGCCATTTGCACCCGCGCACCTTATCAATTGAACGGAACACCCCTCCCATGGCTTCTACCGCTGATATCAGAAACGGCGTCGTACTCAACATGGATGGCCAGCTTTGGGCCGTCGTCGAGTTTCAGCACGTCAAGCCGGGCAAGGGTGGCGCCTTCGTTCGCACCAAGATGAAGAACGTCGTCTCGGGCAAGACCGTTGACCGCACGTTCAACGCCGGCGCGAAGATCGAGACCGAAAACGTCGATCGCCGCGACTTTCAGTACCTCTACAACGACGGCGACGCCTACGTTTTCATGGATGTGGCCGACTACGACCAGATCACCGTCTCCGCCGCCGTCGTCGGCGATGCGAGCAACTTCATGCTCGAAAACCAGGCCGTGACCGTGGCGCTGCACAACGGCAACCCGCTCTATGTCGAGCTGCCGGCATCCGTTACCCTCGAAATCACCTACACCGAGCCGGGCCTGCAGGGCGACCGTTCCACCGGCGGCACCAAGCCGGCTACCGTGGAGACCGGCTACCAGATTCAGGTTCCGCTGTTCCTCGAGCAGGGCACCAAGGTCAAGGTCGACACCCGCACCGGCGACTACCTCGGTCGCGTCAACGAATGAGCGCTCGTACCAAGGCCCGCAAGCGCGCCATCGACATTCTGTATGCCGCCGATGTGCGTCAGATCAGCATTCCGGAGTCGCTTGCAACCGAGGCCGAGCGTGCCGCGAGCGAGCCGGCACGTCTCGCTTCCTGGCTGTACGCCCGTGAGCTCGTCGATGGGGTCGTCGACCACCGCGAAGAGATCGATGAACTGATCGAAACGTACTCGCAGGGCTGGTCCCTCGCGCGCATGCCCAACATTGATCGCGCCATTCTGCGCATCGGAATCTGGGAGATTCTGTACAACGACGCCGTTCCGCACGCCGTCGCGATCGATGAGGCCGTTGAAGCGGCGAAAATTCTCTCAACGGATGACTCGGCCGGGTTTGTCAACGGATTGCTCGGCAAGATCGCTCAGACCGCTCCGTCGGCCTAACTCGGCGAATCGCCGCTTCCAGCGCGCACCGTCAACGAAGGGCACGAAGATGACCAGCACCGGACAAGGCGCCCAGCCGAACCGGCCGAACCCTTACGCACCGCCGGCCGAGCCGATAAACCCCTTTGCGATGGCGCCGAAGACCAACACCATGGCGATCGTGTCGTTCGTCTCGTCATTGGTGATCGGGCTCGTCGGCATCATCACGGGTCACATCGCCCTCGGGCAGATTCGAGCTCGCGGTGAGGTCGGCCGCGGTTTCGCCCTGGCCGGCCTCATCATCGGGTACGTCAGCACCGCGGTGTTCGTGATCCTGGTGGCACTCGCGGTCATCTTCGCATCCGCTCTCGCAGCATTTCTGGTGAACGTCGGATCCAACGCGGGCTCGTCCAGCTCGTCGTCAGCTCCGCTGCCGACCGGTGAGCTGGGCGCCGCCAACTTCGATGGCGGCTATCTCGAATTCGGTGCCGGTCCGGTCATTATCGACGAATACATCGATCCGATGTGCCCGTTCTGCGCCCAGTTCGAGCAGACCAATGGGGAGCTGCTTCTAGCCGGCGTCGAGAGCGGCGTCATCACCCTGCGCGTGCACTCATTGGCCTTTCTGGACAGCAAATCGCAGGGCACGAACTACTCGAGTCGGGCTTCGGCGGCCCTGACCTGCCAGGCCACGCTCAACCCCGGCGAGACCCTCGATTTTCTGTCGGAGCTGTTCGCGAACCAGCCGCTCGAGAACACCCCTGGCTTGAGCGACGCCGAGCTCGCCGACCTGGCTGGGGGTGATGCGAGCATCACCGACTGTGTTCAAAGCGGGGACTATCAGGCCTGGTCGCAGCAGAACACCGAGTCCGCACTGACCGGTCCGATCGCGGGAGCCGAGATCGAGGCCGTATCCGGCACCCCGACCGTGCTTGTTGACGGCGCGCAATATCGGGGCAGCCTCACCAATCAGGCCGAATTCTCCGCCTTCGTCGCCGGCGCCTTCTAGCTGCCTCGCACTCCAGACAGACTTCCGGCTCGGGAACGGCTAAGCTAATCCCATTCAGACATCCTTTAATGATCCGTCCTGTGAGACGGGGAAGGAGGTCGGCATTTGGCGCACATTGTGCTCACTCAGGCTGACATCACCCGCGCGTTGACTCGAATCTCCCACGAGATCCTGGAGTCCAATCGGGGCCCGGACAACCTCGTCATCCTCGGCATTCCGACCCGCGGCGTCATTCTGGCCCACCGGATTGCCGAGATCATCCAGCGGATCGAACCGGCCGCGAACCCGGTGCGGGTCGGTTCCCTGGACGTGACGCTGTACCGCGATGACCTCGCGCACGGCCGCACGCGCACCCCCTCGCGCACCCAGATCCCCGGCAGCATCAACGGCGCCACGGTGGTCCTCGTCGACGACGTGCTCTACTCGGGGCGCACCATCCGCAGTGCTCTGGATGCGCTCGGCGACCACGGCCGCCCGAACATCGTGCGGCTGGCCGTGCTCGTCGACCGCGGCCACCGCGAACTGCCGATCCGCGCTGATTTCGTCGGTCGCAACCTGCCCACGGCTGCCGACGAGCGCATCAACGTACACATCGACGAGGTTGACGGCGACGAATTCGTCTCCATCGATGGGCGGAGTGAGCAATGAGGCATCTGCTCTCGACCAAGGACCTCGCCCGCGATGAGGTCATCAACCTGCTCGACATTGCCGAGGACATGGCGGATGTCGGCCAGCGTGAGGTCAAAAAACTCCCGACCCTGCGCGGCAAGACCGTCGTCAACCTGTTCTTCGAAGACTCCACCCGCACCCGCATCTCGTTCGAGGCCGCCGCGAAGCGGCTCAGCGCCGATGTGATCAACTTCAGCGCCAAGGGATCCAGCGTCTCCAAGGGCGAAAGCCTCAAGGACACCGCGCAGACCCTCGCCGCGATCGGCGCCGACGGCGTTGTCATTCGCCACCCGGCCTCCGGCGCCCCCGCGGTGCTCGCCGCCAGCGGATGGATCGATGCCGGCATCATCAACGCCGGCGATGGTACCCACGAACATCCCACCCAGGCGCTGCTCGACGCCTTCACCATCCGGCGCCGCATTCACGGAGCGGCACCCCGCGGCAAGGGACTCGATGACGTCACCGTCACGATCGTCGGCGACGTGCTGCACTCCCGCGTCGCCCGCTCCAACCTATGGCTGCTCACCACCCTCGGCGCCGAGGTCACGTTCGTCGCCCCGCCGACGCTGCTGCCGAGTGATACCTCGCTCTGGCCCGCCCGATTCAGCTTCGACCTGGACGACGCCATCGATGCCGGCCCGGATGTGGTCATGATGCTGCGCATTCAGACTGAACGGATGAGCGCGGCCTTTTTCCCCAGCACCCGCGAGTACTCCCGGGTCTGGGGGCTGGATGACGCGCGATTCGGTCGGCTCGGTCCGGCTAGCATTGTTATGCACCCCGGTCCGATGAATCGCGGTCTGGAGATCTCATCCGCGGCGGCCGACTCCGCCAACTCGACAGTGCTCGAACAGGTCACCAACGGCGTCTCCGTGCGAATGGCCGCGCTCTACTTGCTCTTATCCGGTGACCGGAAGGAATCGAAGAATGCCGATTGACGGAATGGCCCAACGCTGGCTCATACGCGGGGCGACCCTGCCGGACGGCACGAGCACGGACATCCGTTTGGATGGTGCGCGCATCGCTGAGCTGGGAACCGGACTGTCCCAGAGCGGCGCGAGCGTGATCGACGCCGCCGGCCTGGTAGCGTTGCCCGGCCTCGTCGACCTGCACGCCCACCTGCGTGAACCCGGGTACGAGCACAGCGAAACCGTGCTGAGCGGCAGCCGTGCCGCTGCCCGGGGCGGGTTCACGAGTGTGTTCGCCATGGCCAACACTCTGCCGGCCCAAGACACCGCCGGGGTGGTCGAACAGGTGCTCGCGCTCGGCGAAAGCGCCGGATACGTCGACGTGCAGCCGATTGGCGCGGTCACCGTAGGGCTGGCCGGCAAACAACTCGCCGAACTGGGCGCCATGGCGTCGAGTCGGGCCAGGGTGCGGGTATTTTCCGATGACGGATTCTGCGTCTCGGACCCGCTCCTCATGCGTCGCGCCCTCGAATACGTCAAGTCCTTCGACGGCGTCATCGCGCAGCACTCCCAGGAACCACGACTGACCGAAAAAGCCCAGATGAACGAGGGTGCCCTCTCCGGCGAACTCGGCCTCGTGGGCTGGCCGGCCGTCGCCGAGGAATCGATCATCGCCCGCGACGTACTCTTGGCCGAACACGTCGGCTCCCGCCTGCACGTCTGCCACGTTTCCACCGCCGGCTCCGTCGACGTCATCCGCTGGGCCAAGGCCCGCGGCATCCAGGTGACCGCCGAGGTCACCCCACACCACTTGCTGCTCACCGAAGATCTCGTGCGCGGCTACGACGCCCGATTCAAGGTCAATCCTCCGTTGCGCAGCCGTGAAGACGTCGAAGCGCTGCGAGCCGGACTCGCCGACGGCACGATCGACATCGTCGCGACCGACCACGCTCCGCACCCGGCCGAAAGCAAGGACTGCGAGTGGGATGCCGCTGCCAACGGCATGGTTGGGCTGGAATCAGCCCTGTCGGTCGTGCACGCCGCGGTCGTCGCGAACGGAATGCTCAACTGGTCCGACATCGAACGCGTGCTCTCCCGCACGCCCGCTCAAATCGGCCGGATCACCGGTCAGGGCAAACCGATCGCGGTCGGGTCGCCGGCCGAACTGACCCTGTACGATCCCGCTGCCACCCGCGTCTTCGGTCGCGCCGACCTGTCGGGCACGAGCGTGAACTCGCCGTACCTGTCGATGACGCTGCCCGGCGAGGTGCGGGCGACCTTCCACCGCGGCTACGCCACGGTGCTCGACGGAACTGTGCAGGGCGAAATCGCGCGCAGCAACCTCGAAATAGCCGGCCACGCGCGCGGAGTCCCCACCCATGGATAGGTCCATTCCCGCCATCATTACGGCGCTCTTTCTGCTGGGCGTACTCGTACTGATGTGGCGCAGCTGGCACAAGCGCAGCCAACGTGACCGTACGCTCACCGCCGGTTACCCCCGGCCGGAGGGCGGCGCTGCCGCCGACGTGTTGGCGACCGCCGAGGCCTATTACGTGGCCACTACCCCGCGGGACGCTTCGCTGGAGCGACTGGCCATTCCCGGCCTGGGTTTTCGGGCCCGCGCCGCCCTGACCGTGACCGCGCAGGGCATCACCCTCGACCTAGACGGCAACGCGCCCCTGTACGTGCCCGGCGCCGCCATCGACCAGGTCGGTGCAGCGCAGCTCGCCATCGATCGCGTCGTCGAAACCGACGGGCTGGTTCGCCTGAGCTGGCGCCTGAACACGCCCGGCACCGACCGCCGCGACGTTGACAGCTTCTTCCGCATCATCGACCCGAACGATCGAGCCCGTCTCATCGATTCAATCCGAACCATTACGGCCCCGGCCCATCAAGACGAAAGTGAGGCCTGACGTGCCCGACTCGACCGCACCAGACCAGGCAGAAGCATCCGTTGCACTGACGCCCACCTTCTTGGTTACCGACAAGCCCGGCCCGGCCGTGCTCGTGCTCGAAGACGGCCGCCGATTCGTCGGCCGCAGCTACGGGAGCGAGGGGCAGACGCTCGGCGAGATCGTCTTCGCCACCGGTATGACCGGCTATCAGGAAACCCTGACCGACCCGTCCTACGCCGGTCAGATCGTGCTGATGACCGCCCCGCACGTGGGCAATACCGGGATGAACGACGAAGATATGGAATCCAGGCAGATCTGGGTGGCCGGCTTCATCGTGCGCGAACCCGCTCGGATGGCCTCAAATTTTCGCGCCACCCGCACCCTCGACGATGACCTCGAAGCAAACGGCGTCGTCGGCATCAGCGGCATCGACACCCGTGCGATCACCCGCCACATCCGCTCGGCGGGCGCCATGAAGAGTGGAATCTTCTCGGGCGACCTGTTCGGCCTGTCCGACAGCGAACAGCTCGAACGCGTGCTCGGTGAAGCTGCTATGCGCGGCCGCAACCTGTCGCTCGAGGTCTCGACCGTTGAACCCTTCTCCATTCCCGCACAGGGCGAACGCATCGGCTCCGTCGCGGTGCTCGACCTCGGTGTGAAGACCAGCACCCTGACCTATCTCGCCGAACGGGGCTTCGAGGTGCTCGTCCTTCCGCAGTCGGTCACCGCCGAACACGTTCTGTCGCTGAAACCCTCCGCCCTGTTCTTCTCGAACGGACCCGGCGATCCGGCCGCTTCCGACGCCCACGTGGATCTGCTGCAGGAAGTACTCCGTGCGGGCATTCCCTACTTCGGTATCTGCTTCGGCAACCAGCTACTCGGCCGTGCCCTCGGTTTTCGCACCTATAAGCTGCCGTTCGGGCATCGTGGTATTAACCAGCCGGTTCTCGACAAGACCACCGGGCGGGTCGAGATCACCTCGCAAAACCACGGCTTCGCCGTTGATATGCCGATTGAGGGCGTGCATGACTCTCGCACCGGATTCGGTCGGGTCGAGGTGAGCCACTACAGCCTCAATGACCAAGTGGTCGAGGGCATCCGCTGCCTCGATATCAACGCTTTCTCGGTGCAGTACCACCCGGAGGCCGCCTCCGGCCCACACGACGCCAACCACCTTTTCGATCGATTCAGAGACGTTGTTCTGGCTGCGCAGTCAGCCGTTGCAGGAGAAACCAAATAATGCCCAAGCGCGACGATATCAACAGTGTTCTTGTCATCGGCAGCGGCCCGATCGTTATCGGCCAGGCCTGCGAATTCGACTACTCCGGCACTCAAGCCTGCCGCGTGCTGCGCGAAGAGGGCGTGCGCGTCATCCTGGTCAATTCCAACCCGGCCACCATCATGACCGACCCCGACTTTGCCGACGCGACCTACATCGAACCGATCACGGCCGAAATTCTTGAGACGATCATCGCCAAGGAACGACCGGACGCGATTCTGCCCACCCTGGGCGGGCAGACTGCGCTCAATGCGGCGATCCAGCTGCACGAACGCGGAATCCTCGAAAAGTACGACGTTGAGCTGATCGGCGCGAGCTTCGACGCCATCAACAAGGGCGAAGATCGCATGATCTTCAAGCAGCTCGTGCTCGACGCCGGCGCCGACGTAGCCCGCTCCTTCATCGCCAAGACGGTCGAGGAGGCCGTCGGCTACGCCGAAGACCTCGGCTACCCGCTCGTCGTACGCCCCTCCTTCACCATGGGTGGCCTTGGCTCGGGCTTCGCCCACACCGAGGTGGAACTGCGCCGCATCGTCACCGACGGCCTGCACCACAGCCCGACCACCGAGGTTCTGCTCGAAGAATCCATCCTCGGCTGGAAGGAATACGAGCTCGAAATGATGCGCGACACGGCCGACAACACGGTCGTCGTCTGCTCCATCGAAAACGTCGACCCGGTCGGTGTGCACACCGGCGACTCGATCACCGTCGCCCCCGCGCTGACCCTGACCGACCGCGAGTTCCAGCACCTGCGCGACATCTCAATCGACATCATCCGTGCCGTCGGCGTCGACACCGGCGGCTGCAACATTCAGTTCGCCATCAACCCGGCCGACGGCCGGGTCATCGTCATCGAGATGAACCCGCGCGTCTCGCGCTCGTCCGCCCTGGCCAGCAAGGCGACCGGCTTTCCGATCGCCAAGATCGCAGCGAAGCTGAGCCTCGGCTACCGCCTCGACGAGATTCCCAACGACATCACCGGCGTCACCCCGGCGAGCTTTGAACCGACCCTCGACTACGTCGTGGTCAAGGTGCCGCGCTTCGCGTTTGAGAAGTTCCCGGCTGCCGACCAGCGACTGACCACGACCATGAAGTCGGTCGGTGAGGCGATGGCCATCGGCCGCAGCTTCGCATCCGCTTTGCAGAAGGCCCTTCGCTCGTTGGAGAAGCGCGGATCGAGCTTTCACTGGGGCGAAGAAACCCGTTCTATTGACGAACTGCTCGCCGCCGCCGAGATTCCCACCGACGGCCGCATCGTCACCGTGCAGCAGGCCCTGCGCCGCGGCGCGACGATCGACCAGGTCTTCACCGCGACCAAGATCGACCCGTGGTTCATCGACCAGATCGTGCTGATCAACGAGATCGCCGAGCAGGTCAGGGCTGCCGACCGCCTCGACCGTGACGTGATGATCCTCGCCAAAGACCACGGCTTCTCCGACGCTCAGATCGGCGAGTTGCGCGGTTTCGGCGAAGCGGATGTCCGCACCGTACGTCACATTCTCGGCGTGCGTCCGGTCTTCAAGACCGTTGACACCTGCGCGGGGGAGTTCCCGGCCCTCACGCCGTACCATTACTCCAGCTACGACGATGAGACCGAGGTTGTCGCCAGCGACCGCCGCAAGGTCGTCATTCTCGGCTCCGGGCCGAACCGCATCGGCCAGGGCGTCGAATTCGACTACTCCTGCGTACACGCCTCTTTCGCACTGTCCGAGGCCGGCTACGAGACCATCATGATCAACTGCAACCCGGAGACGGTCTCCACCGATTACGACACGAGCGACCGGCTCTACTTCGAACCGCTCACGCTCGAAGACGTGCTCGAGGTCATCCACGCCGAAAGCCAGAGCGGCGAACTCGTCGGTGTGGTCGTGCAGCTCGGCGGCCAGACCGCCCTGAGCCTGGCCCGCGGCCTTGAAGCGGCCGGTATCCCCATTCTCGGCACCACCCCCGACGCGATCGACCTCGCCGAGGAACGCGGACTGTTCTCGAAGATTCTCGACGACGCCGGCCTGCTCGCGCCGCGCAACGGCACCGCGATCGACTTCGGCGGCGCCGTCGTGGTGGCCGAAGAAATCGGCTACCCGGTACTGGTACGTCCGAGCTACGTCCTCGGCGGCCGCGGCATGGAGATCGTCTATGATTCCCCCTCACTCGCGGACTACTTCACCCGCATGGCCGGGCAGGGAATCATCGGCGCCGGGCATCCGCTTCTGGTCGACCGCTTTCTTGACGACGCAATCGAAATCGACGTCGACGCCATCTATGACGGCCACGAGCTGTACATCGGCGGCGTCATGGAGCACATCGAAGAGGCCGGCATCCACTCCGGGGACTCGAGCTGCACCCTGCCGCCGGTCACCCTCGGTCGGGCCGAAATCGACCGAGTACGCGAAGCCACCCTCGGGATTGCCCGCGGTATAGGCGTGAAGGGCCTGCTCAACGTGCAGTTCGCCATCGGCGCTGGCGTGCTCTACGTACTCGAAGCCAACCCGCGCGCCTCCCGCACAGTGCCGTTCGTGGCCAAGGCCCTCGGCATCACGCTGGCCAAGGCCGCAGCGCTCATTATGGTCGGTTCGACCATCGCCGAACTCAAGGCCGCGGGCAAGCTACCGCTCATCGACGGCTCCCGGGTTCCGATCGAATCGCCGGTTGCTGTGAAGGAAGCCGTGCTGCCGTTCAATCGGTTCCGCACCCCGGAGGGCCTCGTCGTCGACTCGATCCTCGGCCCGGAGATGCGTTCCACCGGCGAGGTCATGGGCATCGACCGTGACTTTCCGCGGGCCTTCGCTAAGAGCCAGCTCGCGGCGTACGGGGGAATCCCGCTCTCCGGTACCGTCTTCGTGTCGGTCTCCGACCGGGACAAGCGCTCGATCATTCTGCCGATGCTACGCCTGCAGCAGCTCGGCTACGACATCGCCGCAACCATCGGCACCGCCGAGGTGCTGCAGCGAAACGGGATCCGTGCGCGCGTGGTGACCAAGTTCAGCGAGAAGGCGGGGGAGGACGACGTCTCAATCGTCGAACTCATTCGCCGCGAAGAGATCCAGATCGTCATCAACACCCCCGGTGGCAGCACCGCCCGGGCCGACGGGTACGAGATTCGCGCCGCCGCCGTGGCCGGAGACCTTCCCCTGTTCACCACGATCGCCGAGCTTAGCGCTGCGGTCGCTTCGATCGATTCGATTCGCGACGGGTTCGAGGTGACCTCCCTTCAGGAATACGCCACGGCCCGCACGGCCCTACTGTGAACGGCGGCCCTGCTGTGAAAGGCGGCCCTGCGACCGTGCTGTCCTTCGGCGAACGCCTCGAGCGGGTGTTCGCCGAGAGCGGCCAGCTGTGCGTCGGCATCGACCCGCACTCCTGGCTGCTCGACGATTGGAACCTGCCCGACACGGCTGCTGGAGCGGAGTCCTTCGGTCGCACGGTCGTCGCCGCTGCCGCCGGCCGAGTCGGCATTGTCAAACCGCAGGTCGCCTTCTACGAACGATTCGGCTCGGCCGGCTTCGTCGCCCTCGAACGCGTGCTGGCCGATGCACGGCAGGCCGGCCTGCTCGTGATCGGCGACGCCAAGCGCGGCGACGTCGGCACGAGCGCCCTGGCCTACGCGCAAGCCTGGCTCTCGTCCGGATCTCCGCTCGAAGTGGATGCCCTCACCCTCGCCGCGTACATGGGCGTCGGTTCGCTCGACTCGCCACTCACCCTCGCGGCTGCGAACGGCAAGGGAGTCTTCCTGCTCGCCGCGACCTCCAACCCGGAAGCTGCCGACATTCAGCGGGCCATCGTCGCCGACGGGCCCTATGCCGGTTCGAGCGTCGCCCGCGCCATTCTGGACGACGTTGCGGATCGCAACGCGCGGGCAGCATCCGCTCGCCTGACGACTGGTCTGGGATCGGTCGGCGTAGTGCTGGGCGCCACCCTCGACTTGTCATCGTTCGGCATTGATCTGCAGGCCGCACCGACCGAATTTCGCACACCGGTGCTCGCGCCCGGCTTCGGACACCAGGGTGGGCATATTATGGATCTGACCGCGATATATGGTGGATACGCCGGAGGGGTTATCGTGAGTGAATCGCGCAGTGTGCTCTCGGCCGGACCCCACCGGATCGAAGAAGCCATTGAGCGCCGAGTAGCCGAAGTAGGTGCCGTCCGTGGCTGAAAACCGTCCCACCCCGCCCGAGGTTGATCGGGTGGCCGCGTCGCGGGCCGCCGTCGCGGCCCGTCGCGCCCGTGCCAAGGTCAAGGCCGAGGTCGCCTCCGGTCAACGCACCGCGCTCGAAGTTCTCGCGACGGCCATCGCCGACCCGATCGGGGTCGAGGGCCGCTTGAGAGTGACCGAGCTGCTCGTGAGTATCCCGGCGATCGGCGTCACCAAGATGCAGCGCATCATCCACCGCCTCGAAATCTCACCGTCCAAGCGCCTTGGCGGCCTCGGCCGGCACCAGCGCGATCGGCTCCGGGATTTTTTGTCCGAACGACCGACCCTGCGCAGGAACATCGCCGACTCCAAACTCATCGTTCTCGCCGGACCCACCGCGGTCGGCAAGGGAACCGTCGCCGGGTACATTCGGGAGAACTATCCCGACGTGCTGCTCTCCGTCTCGGCGACGACCCGCGCGCCGCGCCCGGGGGAGACCGAGGGCCTCAGCTACTACTTTGTCTCCGACGAGGAATTCGACCGCATGGTGGAGGGCGGCGAACTGCTCGAGTGGGCCAAGGTGCACAATGCGTACCGCTACGGAACCCCGCGCGGCCCGGTCGACGCGGCTATCGCCGCTGGCAACAGCGTGCTGCTCGAAATCGACCTGCAGGGTGCTCGCGCCGTGCGCCGAGCCATGCCCGAAGCTCGCCTGGTGTTTTTGCTGCCGCCGAGCTGGGATGAACTGGTGCGTCGGCTGATCGGTCGTGGCACCGAAGATTCGGCCGAGCAGGCCCGTCGGCTGGAGACCGCAAAGCTCGAATTGGCCGCCCAGGGAGAGTTCGATTATCGCGTGATCAACCACGATGTCGCCGAGGCCGCTCGCGAGGTCGTAGACTTGATGGAGATCCGCGCTGCCACGAGCCTGTCGTAGCGCCCGTTTCTGTTGAATTCATACGTGTATTACGACACGTATCCGCAAGCTCGCACAGGCCTCAGGCCGCGTGCTCTATTAGGAGTTGACACCAATGGCGAACAAGCCCACTGGCATCATTGACCCGCCCATCGACGACCTGCTCTCCAAGGTCGACTCGAAGTATGCCCTCGTGATTTTTGCGTCCAAGCGTGCGCGTCAGATCAACGACTACTACGCTGACCTGCACGAAGGCAGCCTGTTCGACAATGTCGGACCGCTCGTCGACTCGACCGTCGAAGACAAGCCGCTTTCCGTGGCCCTGCGCGAGATCAACGACGACAAGCTCGTTTCCCGCCCGATCGTCGAGGCCTAGCCCACAGTTTTTAAAGCGCGCAGAATGAAGACACCTCGCACGATCGTCGTCGGTATCACCGGCGGCATCGCAGCGTACAAGGCCGTTAACATTGTGCGCGCTTTTGTGTTGCACGGCGACTCCGTGCACGTCGTCGCCACCGCGGCCGCCCTGCGGTTTGTCGGTAAGCCGACGCTCGAGGCGATCTCCCGCAATCCGGTGCACACCGACCTCTATGAGGGGGTCGCCGAGGTACGCCACGTGGCCATCGGCCAGGGCGCCGACCTTATCGTGGTCGCCCCAGCCACCGCCAACAGCATCGCCAAGCTCGCCGCCGGCCTCGCTGACGATCTGCTCGGTAATACCATCCTGGCCAGCACCGCGCCGCTCGTGATCGCACCGGCCATGCACACCGAAATGTGGAACAATCCGGCGACCATGGCGAACGTGGCGGTGCTGCGCTCGCGCGGCATCACCATCGTGGGCCCCGGTGTCGGCCGCCTGACCGGCACCGACTCCGGCGCCGGCCGGATGGAGGAACCGGAGACCATCGTTGCGGTGGCTCTGGCCATTCTTGATCGGGAGCCGCCTGCGGGGGAGGCCGCGGCATCTGCTCGGCAGGATCTCGCTGGACGACACGTGCTGATCAGCGCCGGCGGTACCCGGGAACCGCTCGACCCGGTGCGGTACCTCGGCAACCGGTCCAGTGGCAAGCAGGGTGTTGCGCTCGCCCAGGCTGCGCTCGCCCGTGGGGCTCGGGTTACTCTGGTCGCGGCCAACCTCGAGGTGCCGGTTCCGACTGGCGTGTCGTGCGTGCTGGTGGGCACCGCCCAGGAGATGCTGAAGGCCATGACAACGGCCGCTGCATCGGCCGACGTGATCATCATGGCCGCCGCCGTCGCCGACTACCGGCCGAAGAGCGTCCAGCTCGGCAAGATCAAGAAAGACGAGGTCGGCGACACCCTCACGCTCGAACTGGTCAAAAACCCGGATATTCTGGCCGGACTGTCCGCTTCCCGCAGACCGGGTCAGCAGATCATCGGCTTCGCTGCCGAAACCGAAGCGGATGCCGACCGGCTGATCGCGCTCGGCCGCGGGAAAATCGCCCGCAAGGGCTGCGACTTTCTAGTGGTGAACCGGGTCGGCTTGGACGCCGGTTTCGGCACGGAACGTAACACCGTCACGGTGCTCGATCACGGCGGAGTTATAGTGAACGAGGCCTCCGGAAGCAAAATGTCGGTGGCCAATTGCATACTTGACCTGATCGGTTAGCCGCGGCTTCGACAGACCGGCTCCACATTCAACTTCTACGTTTTTTACACGTAGTTCATCAACATCTACAGAGACGGGCCAGATGAGCGATCTTCGCCTCTTCACCTCGGAATCAGTCACCGAGGGTCACCCCGACAAGATCTGCGACCAGATCTCCGACAGCATTCTCGATGCCCTGCTCACCGACGACCCGCACAGCCGGGTCGCCGTCGAGACCCTCGTCACCACGGGCCTCGTGCACGTGGCCGGTGAGGTCACCACCGAGGCGTACGTCGAGATCCCGTTGATTGTGCGCAAGTGCATCACCGACATTGGCTACGACTCGTCGGACGTCTGGTTCGACGGCCGCTCCTGCGGTGTCGAAATCTCCATCGGCGGCCAGTCGCCCGATATCGCCCAGGGCGTTGACAATGCCTTCGAGACGCGCGAGCAGTCCAGCCTCGACGACTTCGATCGGCAAGGCGCGGGCGACCAGGGCATCATGTTCGGTTACGCCACGCGCGAGACGCCCGAACTCATGCCGATCCCGATCTGGATCGCCCACCGGCTGGCCGAACGACTGGCCCTCGTGCGCAAAAACGGCGAGCTCGACTACCTGCGCCCCGACGGAAAGACCCAGGTCACCATCGGCTACGACGGCATCATTCCGCGTACGGTCGAGACCGTCGTGGTCTCGACCCAGCACGCGCCGTCCGTGACCACGGAGCGGTTGCGCGCGGAGGTTGAAGAGCTCGTGATTCGCCCGGTGCTCGCGGGCATCGACCTTGACTCGTCATCGCTGTCGACCCTGATCAACCCCACCGGCCGCTTCGAAATCGGCGGCCCGCAGGGCGACGCCGGCCTCACCGGTCGCAAGATCATTATCGACACCTACGGCGGATCGAGCCGACACGGTGGCGGAGCGTTCAGCGGCAAGGACCCGTCCAAGGTCGACCGCTCGGCCGCCTATGCCATGCGCTGGGTCGCCAAGAACGCAGTTGCGGCCGGCCTGGCCGAGCGCCTCGAGGTGCAGGTCGCCTACGCGATCGGCAAGGCCTCCCCGGTCGGACTCTACGTCGAAACCTTCGGCACCGGCGTACTGCCCGACAAGGAGATCACCTCGGCGATTCGTGCGGTGTTCGACCTGCGCCCGGCCGCCATCATCCACTCCCTTGACCTGCTGCGTCCCATTTACGCGCAGACGGCCACCTACGGCCATTTCGGCAGGGAGCTTCCCGACTTCACCTGGGAGCGCCTCGACAAGGTCGACGACCTGCGCAGCGCCGCCGGCCTCTGAACTCTGGCCTCATCATGACGCACACCGGCCTGATCGCACGGGTGCTGATCGATTCCCCGCTGCCGCAGCTTGACCACCTGTTCGACTACGGCGTACCCGCCGAACTGGTCGGGCAGGTGGCTGTCGGGGTGCGGGTCAAGGTGCCGTTTCGCTCCGGTGGGCGGGTCGTCGACGCCTATGTGATCGAGCTGTTTGATCCTTGCGTCGAGTCCGCTTCGACAACGGATGCCGCCTACCGGGGCGCGCTCAGCCCGCTTGACTCGGTCGTTTCCACGGCGGTCGTACTCACGCCGGCCGTCTGGAAGCTAGCGCGCCGACTAGCGGATCGGGCGGCGGGGAACGCGAGTGACATCATCCGTCTCGCCGTGCCGCCGCGCCAAGTGCGAGTTGAAAAGGCCTGGCTGGCGGCGCGGGCTGCTGCTGCCGTTGTTCTACCCGTTGCACGGCAGCCTGGTTTCTCGGCCGCTCCGGAGCCTGCCGTCCCGGACGCACCGGTTATGCCAGCCGCGCCTTCCGAGACCGCCGTCCCGATACCGCCACCCGCTTCGGCACCGAACCATCCGCTGGTCGAGCCTGTCGAGACCGCCATTCCGACACCGTCGCCCGTCTCGATTGCCCTGGCGACTCCCGCGTTCGTCGGCTACCCGACCGGCCGCCTCGACAGCGTCATTATGGAGCACCACCGGGTTGCCGTCTCCGCGATCCCCGAACTCACGCAGCTCGACGACGGCACGACCATCGGCCGCTGGGCGCAGACCCTCGCCGAACTCGCCGTCGCCACCCTCGGTGCCGGGCAGAGCGCCATCCTCTGCGTTCCCGACTTTCGCGACCAGGACCAGGTGCAGGCCGCCGTGGCCCAGCTCGCCCCGACCCTGCCGCTGAGCCGGGTCGACGCCCGCCAGCCGAACCCCGACCGCTACCGCGCCTTCCTCGCCTGCCTGCAACCGGAACCGCGCATCATCCTCGGCAACCGCTCGGCCGTCTACGCCCCGGCGCAGGACCTGGGCCTCATCGCCGTCTGGGACGACGGCGACCCGCTCTACACCGAGCCGCTCAGCCCCTACGTGAACACCCGCGACGCGGCCCTGGTGCGTCAGCAGAACACCGAGTGCGCCCTGGTCTTTCTCGGCCATTCGCGCAGCGTCGAAACCCAGCGGCTGGTCGAGCTGGGTTACCTCGCCGACGTGAATCCGGCTGCCGGCCGGCACCCGCGCATTATCCCCACCGACTTTCAATCCGAGCCCGACCAGCAGACCCGCGCAGCCCGCATCCCCTCGGCGGCGTGGCAAGCCGCCCGCGAGGCGCTGGACCACGGCCCCGTGCTCGTGCAGGTCGCGAGCCCCGGCTATGCGCCCATGCTCGCCTGCCAAAGCTGCAAGAAGGCCTCCCGCTGCACGCATTGCCAGGGCCCGCTCGGGCTTAAATCGGCGTCGGCCGTGCCGTCCTGCCGCTGGTGCGGCGCACTCGCGGCCGGTTGGACCTGCGCGCACTGCGAGGGCACCAAACTGCGTGTGGTGACGCTCGGCACCGGACGCACCGCCGAAGAGCTCGGCCGAGCTTTCCCGGGGGCCCGGGTGATCGTCGCCGACGGCGACCACACCATTCAGACACTCGGGGCCGAGCCGGCCCTGGTCATCGCGACCCGCGGCGCCGAACCGGTTCCGACCGGAGGCTATCGCGCCATTCTCATTCTCGATGGCGAACGCATGCTCGCCCGGGAATCCCTGCGCGTCGGCGAGGACTGCCTGCGCTGGTGGGCCAACGCCGCCGCCCTCGCCGCCCCTGGCGCTCCCGTGATCCTCGCCGGAGTCGGCGGGGCGCTCGCCCGCGCGCTCAACGCCTGGCACCCGGACATCTTCGCTGCGAGTGAGCTCGCCGACCGCCGCCAGCTGCGGTTTCCGCCGGCAGTGCGCGTCGCCTCCGTCACCGGAACCGCCGCCGATGTCGACGCCGCCCTCGCTGATCTCGGTGCGGTGGCCGGCCTCGATGTGCTCGGCCCAGTCGACACCGAGGCGCCACTGGTTCGTGCGGTAGTTCGATTCGGCTATGCCCGCGGCGATGAGGTGGCCCATGCGCTCAAGGCCGCGGTCGTTCGGAACGCCGCCAAGCGCCGCAAGCCGAAGTCCGGTTCGTTCCAACCGGCACCTACACTTAAAGTTCGATTCGATGACCCGGAGCTGCTCTAAATGAAAATCGTCTTTGCCGGCACGCCGGAGGTTGCCGTACCCAGCCTCACGGCCCTGGCCGGTACCGATCACGAGATTGTGACCGTCATCACCCGAGCGGATGCCCCGCTCGGACGCAAGCGCACCCTCACCCCGTCGCCGGTCGCGCTGGCTGCCGCGGAGCGGGGGTACCCGGTGCTCAAGACCAACCGGCTCGACGCCGAGGCGACCGAGACTATCCGTGCTCTGCAGCCCGACCTCGGCGTCATCGTCGCCTACGGCGGAATCGTGCGCGAACCACTGCTCTCGGTGCCGCGCCTCGGCTGGATCAACCTGCACTTCTCCCTCCTGCCGCGGTGGCGGGGGGCATCTCCGGTTCAGCGCGCCGTGATCGCCGGGGACGAGCTGATCGGTGCTGCCGTGTTCCAGCTGGTGCCCGAGCTCGATGCGGGCGATGTGTTCGGAAGCTTTTCCCGGCCCCTAGGCGTACATTCCACATCGGGAATACTTCTCGACGAGCTCAGCCACAGTGGCGCCGAACTGTTGCTGCGGGTCGTGGGCGAGCTCGCGGCCGGTACTGCCGTGGCCGTGCCGCAGACCGGCGAAGTCACCCTCGCGCCGAAACTGACCAGGGACGACGCGCGCATCAATTTCGACCAGCCGGCAGCATCCGTTTATAGCCGTATTCGCGGCGTGACCCCCGAACCCGGCGCGTTCACCACGGTGAACGGTGCCGTTCTCAAACTTCTCGAGGTCGCTCCGAGCGTCGACGAGCCGAACCTGCCTGCCGGAACTGTTCTGCAGCGTGATAAAACAGTGCTCGTGGGCACGCAGACCGAACCTCTGGTTTTGCTGCGCGTGCAACCGGCCGGAAAGACAGCAATGACAGCGAATGACTGGTGGCGCGGAGTGGCAGCAGAATCGGTGATCGCATTATGAGCGACGATCGCACGGGGGGAAGAGGCAATGCCGGCGCGGCGCGTTCTGGCGGGTCGGCTGGCGACAGCGCCGCCGAATCTGCGTACTCTGGCGGTGTCCCGCGCGCGCGCCAGGCCCCGGCCGATTTCGTGCAGCCGGCCCGCCGCATCGCCTACGAGGTGATCGCCGCCGTCCGCGAGTCCGACGCCTACGCGAACCTGTTGCTGCCGACCCGTATTCAGCGTGCCGCTCTCAATACAGCGGATGCCGCCCTCGCGACCGAGCTCACCTACGGCACCCTGCGCATGCAGGGCTTCTACGACCGCGTGATCGCCCTCGCCGCGAACCGTCCCGTCAGCGCGATCGATCCCGCAATTCTCGATGTGCTGCGCCTCGGCGCCCACCAGCTTCTCGCCACGCGGGTCGCCACCCATGCCGCGGTCAACGAATCGGTCTCGCTCGCCAAGCAGGTCGGCTCACGCTCCGCGACGGGATTCACCAATGGGGTGCTGCGCACCATCTCCCGCTCGAGCGCTGAGGAATGGCGCGATCTGGTGCTGGAGGGCTCGGTCAACGCCGATGACCGGCTCGCCGCCGAATTCTCCCACCCGGCCTGGATCGTGCGCGCTTTTCGCAAGGCTCTGCAGGCTGAGGGCCATGAAAGCGAGCTCTCGGACCTGCTCGCCGCCGACAATATGGCGGCCAAGGTCAACATGGTGGCGCTGCCCGGTCTCGCGACCGCCGCAGATCGCGAACGCCTCGGCCTCGCCGACGAGTTCTCGCCGGTCGGTTTCGTGCTGGATTCCGGCGACCCGTACCATCTGGTGACCGCGACGGAAGGCCGCGTTCGGGTGCAGGACGAGGGCTCGCAGATCGCCGCCCTGGCGCTCAGCCGGGCGCGGCCCATCATTCCGGGGGAGCGCTGGCTCGACCTCTGCGCCGGCCCCGGCGGCAAGGCCGCCCTGCTCGCCTCCGAAGCACGCGCCGGGGGAGCTGTGCTCGTAGCGAACGAGCTCGTACCGGCCCGGGCAATCCTCGTGCGCACCGCCCTCGCGGCTCTGCCCGAAACGGTTCCGGTGTGGGAAGTGGATGGCACCACCATCGGCCAGACGCACCCGGACACCTTCGACCGCATTCTGCTCGACGCGCCGTGCACGGGCCTCGGCGCTCTGCGCCGCCGGCCAGAGGCGCGCTGGCGCAAGCAGCCCAAGGACGTTGCCGACCTCGCCGGTTTGCAGTCCGGACTCATCGACGCGGCCCTGCTCGCGCTCAAGCCCGGCGGCATCCTGGCCTATGTGACGTGCTCGCCGCACACCGCCGAGACCCGCGCGATCGTCGCCCTGGCGGTGCGCAAGGCCGGCGGAACCGTGACGGCGCTCGACACGGCTGCCGTCGTGCAGTCGTTCAGCGCCGCCAACCTCGATCTGCCCGCCGGTACCGGCAGCGTTCAGCTGTGGCCGCACCGCCACGGCACCGACGCCATGTTCATCACGCTGCTGCAGCGCGCCCTCTAGCCTCGCGTCGGTGCTGTCGGCGCGCACCGATACAATTTACCTATGGCTGGACTGATTCGACAAAGCGACATCGAAGAGGTCAAGGCCCGTACTAATATCGCGGACATCATCGGTGACTATGTCACCCTGAAGTCCGCCGGTGTCGGTTCGATGAAGGGTCTCTGCCCCTTCCATGACGAACGCAGCCCCAGCTTTCACGTGCGTCCGCAGGTTGGCTTCTACCACTGCTTCGGCTGCGGCGAGAGCGGCGACGTCTATTCCTTTCTGCAGAAGATGGACCACGTCAGCTTCAGTGAGGCCGTTGAGCGGCTTGCCGGTCGGGTCGGCCTCGACCTGCACTACGAAGACGGTTCCGGAGCGGCCCCGGACCACGGCAATCGTGCCCGCCTGCTCGCGGCCAACCAGGTGGCATCCGATTTCTTCATCGACCAGCTCGGCAGCGCGGGCGCTGAGGTCGGCCGGGCGTTTCTGGGGCAGCGCGGTTTTGACGCTGCCGCCGCGACCCGGTTCGGCGTCGGGTTTGCGCCCAAGAGCTGGGACGAACTGACCAACCACCTCCGCGCCAAAGGCTTCACCACCGAGGAACTCACCTTGTCCGGTCTGGTCTCGAGCGGCGATCGCGGCATCTACGACCGTTTTCGTGGGCGCCTGGTCTGGCCGATTCGCGACATCACCGGGCAGACCATTGGCTTCGGAGCGCGCAAGCTGCTCGACGACGACAAGGGCCCGAAATACCTCAACACCCCCGAGTCCCCGGTCTACCACAAGGCTCAGGTGCTCTACGGCCTCGACCTCGCCAAGCGCGACATCTCGCGCAGTCACCAGGTCGTCGTGGTCGAAGGCTACACCGACGTGATGGCGTGCCATCTGGCCGGCATCACCACCGCGGTCGCTACCTGCGGCACCTCGTTCGGCGTCGACCACATTAAGGTGTTACGCCGCGTGCTCGGCGATGATTCCGGTGTCGGCGAAGTCGTCTTCACCTTCGACCCCGACGCTGCCGGTCAGAAGGCCGCCATGCGCGCCTTCAGTGAGGAGCAGCGGTTCTCCGCTCAGACCTACGTCGCGGTCGGCCCGGAGGGCCTCGACCCCTGCGACCTGCGCCTGCAGCGCGGCGATGATGCGGTCAGGAGAATGGTCGACGCGAAGAAGCCGATGTTCGAGTTCATGATTCGGCAGATCCTCTCCCAGTACAACCTCGACACGGTCGAGGGTCGCACGGCCGCCCTGCGTGCCGCAGCCCCCATCGTCGGCGATATTCGCGACCCGGTGCTGCGACCCGGCTACACCCGGGAACTCTCGCGCATGCTCGGCGTCGATTTGGGCGAGGTTGCCAGGGCCGTCACCAACGCCCAGTCCGGAGCGCGCTCTTCGGCGAGCGGCGGGCCAAACGCTCCCCGGCATGCCGGCGCGGTCGAAGTGCTGCCGGAGCGCCCCTTCTCGCTGGTCGAATTGCCCGGCGACCCGGTCACCCGACTCGAGCGCGACGGCCTCATGGCCATGCTGCAGCGCCCAACGCTGATCGGCCGGGACATCCTCGACAGCGCGGTGCAGACATCCTTTGCGAATAGCTCTCTCGCAGTGGTGCGCGACGCGATCGCCTCGAGCTTGCCGCACTTCGAGGCGCCCGACTGGCTCGATCGCGTCGTCGCGGAGGTTCCGGACACCCTGAAGAACCTTGTTCAGGAGCTCGCCATGGCCAATCTGCCCGAGCGCACCGAGAAAGATGTCACCCGCTACGTGCGCGAGATCACCATCGTGCTCATTGACAAAGACCTGTTGCGCCTCAAGGCCGAATTGCTCGGCCGACTGCAACGAGCGGATGCCAGCGAGACCGAGATATACCGCACGCTCCAGCGCGAACTCGTGCGCGTCGAGGCCGAGCGACGCGCCCTCCGCGACGAGTGACCCACGCGCAACTTCTGAGTCAGTGCATGAGCAACGACTTTGTTGCAGATACGTAAAGAAGCTGCGGCTGATCATGGCAATCCGCGCATTCTGTGCTAATTCTTGGCTAACAGCAATGAACAGCTGCGCCCATTCTCGGGTTCTCCTGGTCATGAGACTTCTACAGGAAGAGGACGACGGATATGACATCCGCATTCACTAACGGCAAGCGCGCTCTCGCTGCCACAGCAGGCTTCGCGGTCGCGGCGCTGGTACTGGCCGGTTGCTCAGCGGGCGGCAGCACGACTACCGACAACGCAGGCGGCCCGATCACAATCGGCACCACAGACAAGGTCACCACGCTCGACCCGGCCGGCTCGTATGACTCCGGTTCCTTCTCGGTGCAGACCCAGGTCTTCCCGTTCCTGATGAACAGCGCCTACGGCACAGCGGATGTCGAGCCCGACATCGCCGTCAGCGCCGAGTTCACCTCACCGACGGAATACACCGTCACCCTCAAGCCCGACCTCGAATGGGCCAACGGCAACGCGCTCACCGCGTCCGACGTCAAGTTCAGCTTCGATCGTCAGCTGGCCATCGCCGACGAAAAGGGCCCGTCCACCCTCCTGGGCAACCTCGAGAGCACTGAGGCCGTCGACGACACCACGGTCGTCTTCACCCTGAAGGCCGGAAACGACCAAATCTTCCCGCAGATCCTGTCCAGCCCCGCCGGCGTCATCGTGGATGAGGACTCCTTCTCCGCGACGGAGGTTACTTCCGACGACGACATTGTCGCAGCCGAGGCCTTTGCCGGCCAGTATGTGCTGACGAGCTACGACTTCAACAACCTGCTCTCGTATACGGCCTACGCGGGCTACCAGGGCCTGCTCGGCGCCGCCAAGACCGACGTCATCAACGTCAAGTACTACACCGACGCGTCCAACCTCAAGCTCGACATTCAGGAAGGCAACATCGACGTCGCATGGCGCAGCCTGTCGGCGACCGACATTGACGACCTTCGCGGCAACGACGCTGTCAGCGTCGTTGACGGCCCCGGCGGCGAGATCCGCTACATCACCTTCAACTTCAACACGCAGCCCTTCGGCACGACGACCGCTGACGCCGACCCGGCCAAGGCACTCGCAGTGCGCGCGGCCGTTGCCGATATCGTTGACCGCGAGGAACTCGCCGACCAGGTCTACAAGGGCTCCTACACCCCGCTGTATTCCTACGTTCCCGCTGGCATGACCGGTGCCACCGAGTCGCTCAAGGGTCTCTACGGCGACGGTGAGGGCGGACCGGACATTGAGAAGGCCGCGGCAGACCTCGCCGCAGCCGGCGTGACCACCCCGGTCGCACTCAACCTGCAGTACAACGCGGACCACTACGGCCCCGGCTCGAGCGACGAGTATGCGCTGATCAAGGACCAGCTGGATGCTTCCGGCCTGTTCACGGTCAGCCTGCAGTCCACCGAGTGGGTTCAGTACTCCAAAGACCGAGTAGCTGACGTCTACCCCGCTTACCAGCTTGGCTGGTTCCCGGACTACTCCGACGCTGACAATTACCTGACGCCGTTCTTCGCCCAGAACAACTTTCTCCAGAACCACTACGACGACGCCGAGGTCGATGCCATGATCAAAGAACAGGCCGTCACGAATGACCCCGAGGCGCGCACCGCGCTCATCGAGGAAATCCAGGACAAGGTCGCGGCTGCACTCTCCACCGTTCCGCTGCTCCAGGGAGCACAGGTCGCTATCACTGGGCCGAGCATCACCGGGACCGAAGACACGCTCGACGCGTCCTTCAAGTTCCGTTATGGCGCGCTTGCCAAAGGTTAGAACGTAGTACGGCTAGAGTTTTCTCTAGTTTGATCACCGGGGGTATCTAGTGCTGATAGCGCTGGATACCCCCGATTCTTGTGCAATTGTGAGGTAGTAATGACCACTGTGGCGATGAAGCCGCCCATGCCGGCGGCCGGGCGTTCCAAGAAGAACACCAGCCCGGGCGGTGGCATAGGCCGTTACCTCCTCGTACGATTCCTCCTCATCTTCCCCACCATTTTTATTCTGGTGTCGATGGTGTTCTGGCTGATGCGCACGACGGGAGACCCGATCACCGCCGCGCTCGGCGGAAAGCTCGGTCCCGACCAGCTCGCCGTCCTCATTAAAGAGGCCGGCTATGATCGACCCATCCTCATCCAATATTTCGAGTACCTCGGGCAGGTCTTCACCGGCAACTTCGGCACGACAATCAGCACCAACCGTCCGGTGTCCGAGGTACTGCTCACCTACGGATCCGCTACGGCCGAGCTCGTGTTCTACGCGCTCATCGTGGCGTTCATCGTCGGTATTCCCCTCGGCATGGTTGCAGCGTACTGGCGGGACAAGGCGCCCGATGCCTTCCTGCGCGTGGCCGCCATTCTCTTCTATGCCACCCCGGTGTTTTTCGCCGGACTCCTGTTGAAACTTGTCTTCGCTGTCTGGCTCAAGGTCCTGCCGGTCGCCGGTCGGGCGACCGTCAGCTCGGAACTGGAGATGGGGTTCCTGCCCGACAAGACCGGGATCTACTTCATCGACGCGTTGAAAACGGGCAATCCCGCCGTCTTCGGCGATGTGCTGCTGCACGCTGTGCTTCCCGCGGTGGCACTCGGACTGCTCACCGCGGGCGTCTTCCTCCGCCTGGTGCGCACCAACGTCATCGGTACCCTGGGCACCGACTATGTGGATGCCGCCCGCTCGCGTGGTGTAAATGAGTTTCGGCTGGTCAGCAAGCACGCTTACCGCCCCGCGCTCATCCCGATCATCACCGTCATCGGCTTGCAGGTGGCCCTGCTGCTCGGCGGCGCTGTACTGACCGAGACCACCTTTGAGTGGAAGGGGCTGGGCTTCATGCTCATTGAATTCATCAAGGCACGTGACTTCGTGGCCGTTCAGGGCATTGTGGCGCTCCTCGCTGTGATCGTGGCCCTGTCCAACTTCATCGTGGACATCATTGCCGCGCTCATTGACCCGAGAGTGCGGTACTAGCCATGACTATTGACACCACTCACGCCCCCAAGGCTCCGCTATGGACTCGGCTGCCCGTCGTGCATCAACTCCGCCAGAGCGTCGGCCTGCAACGGGGAATGCTCGTGGTCGGCCTCGTCCTCACCGGCATCTTCATTCTCACCGCAATCTTCGCACCGCTGCTCGCGCCGTACGGCTACAGCCAGCTGCGCGATGACAGTGGCCCCTTCGGCGCCCAGCAGGAGCCCGGCGGCGACCACCTGCTTGGCACCACCGTCGGCGGCTACGACGTGCTGTCGCGGGTCATCTGGGGCTCGCAGACCGCGATCACCGTCATGGTCATTGCCGTCGTGCTGTCGATCTTCGCCGGTGTGGCCCTGGGCCTCGTCTCCGGTTACTTCGGCGGCTGGCTCGACCGCGTACTCGTCGTCGTCTGCGACGCCGTCTACGCCTTCCCGGCGCTGCTGCTCGCCATTGTCATGGGGATCGTCATCTCCGGCGGTCGCTCCGGCCTGTGGGGTGGAATCTTCGCTGCCGCGATCTCCATCACCGTGGTCTTCATCCCGCAGTACTTCCGGGTGATTCGTGCGGAGACTGTGCGCATCAAGGCCGAGGCCTACGTGGAATCGGCCCGCGTGCTCGGCGCGAGCAACGGCCGCATCATGTTCCGTCACGTTCTGCGCAACGCCACCCGCACCCTGCCGCTGATCTTCACGCTCAACGCTTCGGAAGCCCTGCTGACCCTGGCCGGCCTCGGGTTCATCGGCTTCGGCATCGAACCCTCCTCCGCCGCCGAGTGGGGCTACGACCTGAACAAGTCACTCTCCGACGTCACCAGTGGCATCTGGTGGACCAGCCTGTTCCCCGGACTGGCCATCGTTCTCGTCGTGCTCGGCATCACCCTGGTCGGCGAGAGCCTCAACGACCTCGCCGACCCGCGCCTGCGCAGTCGCCGTGCCCCCGGAAAGACGGCCGGCATCGTCGCAGCGACCAGCGTCATTCCCGGTGGAACCCTGGCTGGCGGTCCTGGCGGTATCGACGGGCTCGAAGCCGGCCTGCCGGCGCACGACCAACACGTGAACGACGACCCATTCGAGGCCAAATAATGAACGCGCAGTCCCTTCCCGACGTCGTACGCATCGACAACCTCAATGTGACCTTCGCCACCGACGGTGGCGCGGTCAAGGCCGTCGACGGCGTGAGCCTGCGCGTCGCTCCCGGAGAAGTGCTCGCCATCGTGGGGGAGAGCGGCAGCGGCAAGACCGTCACCGCGAAGACCATCCTCGGCCTGCTGCCCGAGACGGCTACCGCCAACGGTGCCGTCATCCTGAGCAGCAAGGACGGTTCCAACTCCAACGACGTGCTCTCCGTCAGCAAGCAGAAACTGCGTCAACTGCGGGGAACGGATGTTTCCATGGTCTTCCAGGAGCCGTCAACGGCCCTGAACCCCGTGTTCACCGTCGGTTGGCAGATTGCCGAGGGCATCCGCGCCCACGGTGAATTCAGCCGCAAGGAAGCCCGCACCAAGGCGATTGAGATTCTCGGCCGGGTCGGCATCCCCGACCCAGAGAGCCGCGTCGACTACTACCCGCACCAGTTCTCCGGCGGCCAGAAGCAGCGGGTCGTCATCGCCATGGCCCTCGTACTCGACCCCGGGCTCATCGTCGCCGACGAGCCGACCACGGCGTTGGATGTGACCGTGCAGGCCGAAATCCTCGACCTTCTCCGCCGCTGCCGCGACGAATTCGGCACCGCCATCGTGTTGATCACCCACAATATGGGTGTCGTCGCCGATCTCGCCGACCGCGTCGTCGTGATGTACGAGGGCAAAGTCGTCGAAGAAGCTCCAGCCCAGGATCTGTTCTCCAACCCCAAACACGAATACACCAAGCGACTGCTCGGCTCTGTGCCCCGCGTTGGCCACGGCACGGTACGGGCAACCGCACGGTTGCAGGCTCGGGAGTCCGATTGGGTGAATCAGACCCCGGTCGTCGTCGCGAACAATCTGAAGATCCAGTACCCGGGCCGGCTCGGCAAACCCGGTTTCACCGCCGTCGACGGGGTGAGCTTCAGCATCCGCCCAGGCGAGGTACTCGGCCTGGTCGGCGAGAGCGGATCCGGCAAGACCACCATCGGTCGGGCCATGGGCGGTCTCACCAAGGTGACCGGCGGCTCGCTGACGGTACTGGGCCATGAGATGAATGGTTTCAGGGAACGCGCCTTCAAGAAGGTGCGCAGCGACATCGGATTTGTCTTTCAGGACCCGGCTTCGAGCTTCAACCCGTTACTCACCATTGCCGAATGCGTCGCCGAGCCGCTCGTCGTGCACGGGCGGGCAGCGAACACCCGGGCCGCCCGCAAGCGGGTAGACGAACTGCTTGAAGCCGTGCAGCTGCCCAAAGCTTTCGGCGGCCGGTACCCGCACGAGCTCAGCGGTGGCCAGCGGCAACGGGCCAGCCTGGCTCGTGGGCTCGCGCTCGAGCCGAGCCTGCTTATCGCCGATGAACCGACCAGCGCGCTCGACGTGTCCGTGCAGGCGAAGGTGCTCGAACTCTTCGCCGAGATCCAGGCGGAATTCGGGTTCGCGGCCTTATTTATCAGTCACGATCTTGCCGTCGTCGACATTCTCGCTGACCGCATTGCCGTGCTGTACAAGGGAAAATTGGTCGAGGAAGGCACCGGCGCCGAGGTGCTCGGAGCTCCGAAAGATCCGTACACGCAGCGGCTGCTCGCCTCGCTTCCGGTGCCCGACCCGGCCACGCAGGCCTTGCGCCGAGACGAGCTTCGCCTTCTGCGTGCGGCAAGATAGACCGTATGAAGCAAGGCGCGGCATCCGTTTCCCCGATCAATTCCAGTGATCTGACCATCGAATACCCGCCGCACGGGGCGAGCCCGGCGTATGTCGCGGTGCACGGCTTCACCCTGCGCATCGCTCCCGGCGAAGTCGTCGGGCTGCTCGGCGAGAGTGGTTCCGGCAAGAGCACTCTGGCCCGGGTGCTCTCCGGTGACGCGTTTGTCAGCGAGAGCACCGGCATCCGTCCCCAGATCACCGGGGGCGAGGCGACCGTGCTCGGCTTCGGCCTCCGCCGTATCAGCAAACGCAAGCTGGCGCGGCTCACCTTCGGCGTCGGCCTGCTCGCCCAGGACGCGGCCGATACCCTGCCGTCGACCATGACGGTCGCCGAGATTGTCGCCGAACCGGTGCTCGAACGCGATCGACGCTACAACCGTCGTGCCCTCGGGGTACGGGTCGCCACCCTGATCGATGCGGTGCGGTTGCCACTGGTCGTTCTCGGCCAGTACCCCTATGAGCTCTCCAGCGGCCAGCGTCAGCGCGTGGCGCTGGCTCGCGCCCTTGTGTTCGGACCGTCGCTCTTGATCGCTGACGAGCCTACAGCGGGCGTTGACGTTACGGTGCGGGGCGCCATTATCGACCTGATCAGCGAGCTGCAGCTGGAGCGATCTTTCTCGGGGCTCGTGATCAGTCACGACCTGGCCGTGCTGAGGCAGGTCGCCAACCGTATCGGTGTCATGCATCAGGGTGTGTTGGTCGGCCTCGGCACCATTGAGGAGGTCTTTCGGGACCCGTGGCACCCGTATGTCAAGGGACTTGCCGCCGCCCTGCAGCCAGCCGAAGTCGAACGGAACGTTCACGCCGACGTCTACGAGGCCGGCGCGCCCGATGCCGCCGATAGCGGCGATGAAACGGATACCGCAGTCGGCTTTTGAGACCGATGCCGGCCCGTCCCTCCTGATTTCGGGTCGGAGTAATCGTGACCCGCGCCGACACGCCCGACCGTACTTTGGTGCGTGAGACTGCGCAACTGTTGCGTCGGCCCGACTTTCCGGGGCTGAACGGGTTCTGAACCCTTCAAATGGCGCCAGCGGAGGCGAACAGAACCCGTTGTGGTTTGGGCCCCGCAAGAAAACTTGGTAAAGTCGTAACGCTGCTCAAGCATTCCTCGATAGCTCAATTGGCAGAGCAGCGCACTGTTAATGCGCAGGTTCTTGGTTCGAGTCCAAGTCGGGGAGCGAAAGGCCACTCAGGGCTCCACCCCGGGTGGCCTTTTTTGTCGGTATATTCCGGCTGACAAAAAAGGTCTTCCTCAATTTTCAACGTGCGCCAGGACTTCGGCACAAGAGACGGCGGTCAGCAGTGGAGTTCGCGCAACTTCTGGTACCGGCGCTCGGAGCACTGTGTGGTGCGTTGTTGGTGCTCTGGGTGATCGGCCTGCTGCGCTCTCGCCGGATCATCTTTGACCGCAACGCCGCCGAGCGCGTGCGCATCGAGCTGGAACTGTCTCTCGCCGAGCAACAGGGGCGCCTGGCTATCATCCGTGAGCTGCAGGACGGCGCCGTGCTCACCATTGCCCGCCTGATCACCCGGGCTGAAGGCGCACGGTACACCGCCGAAAGTGATCCCTCCACGGCCGTACGTGCCGCCACCGCGCTCGTCGACGACGGCCGAGTGGCCCTCGCGGACATGCGCCGGGTGCTGACGATCGTGCGCGAAGGCGAAACCGTCGGCGCACTACAGCCCGGCCCGCAGTCCACCCGCGACCTGTTTCGGGTCATGCGCGACGCCGGACTGGTAGTCAGTTTCAGCGAATCCGGCGAGCGCTTCGCCCTCAAGGCGGGCGCCGAACTGGCCATTTTCCGCATTCTGCAGAGCGCCCTGTCGAACGCGCTCAAGCATGGTGGGGTCGGCACCGAGGCCCGTGTGTCGTTCACCTGGACGCAGGACGGCCTGCAGCTACTCGTCGATGATGACGGCATTCGGGCCGCCGCCCGTCGTGACGGCAAGGAGGCCGACGAACAGGCGGCGCGCACCCCGTATTCGATCGAAGACGACCTCAAGGCCCTCAGCGAGAGCATTGCCGGTCCCGGCATCACCCAGATGCGCGAGCGTGCCCAGCTGTTCGGCGGCGTGTTCAATGCTGGAACCGTGCCCGGCCTGGGGTTCTCCGTGTCGGCCGTGTTCCCATCGCTGCGCTTTCACAACGGCGTGCACGGCGTCGACCTGTCCCGGTAGACCAGCGGCATGAGCGAAATTCTCGCAAAAAAAGTTGACGAACAGCGTCAGCAACGACTGGCGACCCGCGAAGGCATCGCCGTGGGACTCGCGACCGCCGCCTACGGAGTGTCCTTCGGCGCTCTGTCGGTCGCCGCCGGACTCGACATCTGGCAGACCTGCTTCATCAGCATCGTGATGTTCTCCGGTGGTTCCCAGTTCGCCTTGGTCGGAGTGCTCGCCGCCGGCGGTGTCGCGGCCGGCCCGGCGGCGATCGCGAGCGCGGCCCTCCTCGGCGTGCGAAACGGCATCTATGGCATGCGCACCGCACCCGTTGTCGGCACCGGGCTCTGGAAACGGTTCGCCGCCGCCTGGATCACCATCGACGAATCGACGGCGGTCGCCCTGGCCCAGCCCACCCCGCGTAGTCGGCGGGTCGGCTTCTGGGTCACCGGTCTCGCCGTCTTCATCGGCTGGAACATCACAACCCTGCTCGGCGCCCTGCTCGGTGATGCCCTCGGAGACACTCGGGCTTACGGCCTCGATGCGGCGGCCGCGGCGGCCTTCGTCGGCCTGCTCTGGCCACGATTGAAGCGGATGCAGGCGGTCGCGGTGGCCGTCGCCGCTGCGGTCGTCGCTGCGACGCTCACCCCCGTGCTCATGCCGGGCCTGCCCGTGCTGGTCGCAGCGCTCGTCGCGGTCGTGGTCGGCTTGTTCAACTGGCTGGGCACACCCGGCGTGCCGGGCGGGGCATCCACTCGCCGACCGAGCGATGGATCGGGGCTGGACTCATGACACTCTGGCAGATCATCATTGCCGCCTCGATCGCTGTGCTGGCGCTCAAACTCACCGGATACCTGGTGCCTCCGGCTCTGCTGCACAAGCCAACGCCGGCCCGCATCGCCGATCTGCTGACCGTGGCCTTGCTGGCCGCGTTGATCGCGGTGCAGACGCTCGGCAACGGTCAGGCGCTGGTGCTGGATGCTCGCATTCCAGCGGTCATCGTGGCGGCTGGCCTGTTTGCGATCAAGACGCCGTTCATCGTGGTGGTGCTTGTGGCAGCCTTGGTCGCGGCCGGGCTGCGCGCGCTGACCTAGCCTTCGAGGTTGTCGACGCCGGGGATCCAGGTCAGGCCCGGAACGCCCCAGCTCTTCTTGCGTACGACCTTGGCGGCCATCTTGGCGTAGACGTGCTGCAGACGGTCAACGTAGAGCGTGCCGTCGAGGTGATCGAACTCGTGCTGGAAGATGCGGGCGAGCCAGCCATCAGCTCGAATTTCAAAGGGCTGTTGCTCAGCGTCGATAGCTCGCAGAATGGCTGATTCGGCTCGTTTGAGCGGAAAACGTTCACCGGGAAAGGACAGGCAGCCCTCGTCCTCGTCGGCATCCTCATCGTCGACCGGTTCGGCGGAGACCGGGGTGATCCAGAGTTCCGGGTTGATCGCGACGCCTCGCCAGGTCACTTCGTCGTCGTCCTGATAGCTGTAAGTAAAAATTCGCAGCCCGACACCCACCTGCGTGGCGGCCAATCCCACCCCCGGCGCAGCATCCATCGTCTCGAACATGTCTCGCACCAGGTCGCGCAGATTGTCGTCGAAATCGACGACGGGAGCTGCGGGGGAGTGGAGAACGGGGTCACCTGAAATTACTATCGCGCGTACGGGCATTTCTCCAGAATATCGGCAAGCTTGTGGGTAGGGTCATGAAGTGACCTCTGACCTAACCGATCTGGCGAGTGAAATCGCCATTGATCCCAGGCAGGCCATCGGAATTCCGCTGGCCCTGGTCGGCGCGGTCTTCCTATCGCTGGGTGCTCAGTTTCAGCATCGCGGCGTCACCAAGGTCGAAGCGCACACTGAAGCGGTCACCGGTGGACTCAACGTTCGGCAGCTGACCTTACTGCTCGCGCGACCTTCCTGGGTGTTCGGATCCATCATGCTCGGCCTGGCGATCGTGTTTCAGCTCACGAGCCTCGCCTTTGCGCCCATCATCGTCGTGCAGCCGCTTGGCGCGGTTGCCCTCGTGATCACGGCAATTCTGAATGCCCGGGTCAGCCGGGTCAGCCTCAACCGAGCGAGTATCATCGCGATCTCGATGTGCGTGGGGGGTGTCGGGCTGTTTGTGACCGTAGCTGCGTTCACCGCCATCGACAAACCGGTCACCGACCGCAATTTGACCACGATTCTTATCGTGCTCACGGTCGTTCTCTTGCTCTTCGCGCTGGCGTTCGGCTTTCTCCGTCACCGTTCGCAGGCAGTCTTTTATATTCTCGGCGCCGGGGTGCTGTACGGATTTGTCGCGACTCTCGCCAAAGTCGTCATCAACCGCACCCAGAACGGAAATTTCGAGTGGCTGACCCTGACCTGTGTGCTTGGGTTGCTGCTCGCCGCTGCGCTCGGGGCCTATTTTGTGCAGAACGCGTATGCCTTCGGGCCACCGGATCTCGTCATTGCGGGGCTGACCGTCGTCGATCCTCTGGTTGCGGTGGGAATCGGCATCATTGTGCTCGGCGAAGCCAGCCAGGCACCGCCGGCAGCGGCCGTCGCCTTCGTCGTGGCGGGCGCCATCGCGATTTGGGGTGTCTTCTTGCTCGCACGGTATCATCCCCAGTTGGATCGCTGATACGTGAAGAATTTTGGTGTTTCACGGTGCGGGCGCGTCTCGCGATGCTCGGTTTAGAATAGGGTCGTGTACGCCGCGTCAACGACCGAGCGCGCCCGAGACTTTCTGCCGGACGATGTTCCCGGCCCACCAACGTAGGGACCACTCCACTTGTCAGATGTGACCGACTTGCAGAGCAGCCCGACTCCGGGCGTTGCGCCACAGCGTGGCCCGAATGCCTCGGCGAAAAAACCGCCGATTCGGGTGCTCATCGCTGCGGACACGTTTGCTCCCGACGTGAACGGGGCTGCGCGTTTCGCCGAGCGGCTTGCCGCCGGCCTGGTGGAACGGGGCCACGAGGTGCAGATCATGGCGCCCGCTGCATCACGCAAGCACGGCAGCCGGACCGAGATGCACGAGGGCCAGCCCATGGTGGTGCACCGCCTGCACAGCTGGCGCTGGTATCCGCACGACTGGCTGCGGTTTGCGCTGCCGTGGCTGGTTCGCGGCCAGAGCCGTCGCATTCTCGATTCCTACCGCCCAGACGTCGTGCATTTTCAGTCGCACATCAACGTCGGGCGTGGCGTGTCGATCGAGGCGGCGAAGCGGGACATTCGTTTGGTTGGTACGAACCATTTCATGCCCGAGAACATGGTGAAATTTTCCCTGGTTCCGTTGGGTTTTCAGGATCGCGTGATCAAGGCAGCCTGGCGAGCGGCCCGGCGCACGTTCGGACGTGCCGCAGCGGTGACTACGCCCACCCGGCGGGCCGCCCAGTTCCTGGAAAAATACACCGGGCTGACCGGTGTCCACGCCATTTCCTGCGGCATTGACGCTGATAACTACTCGCCGAATTTTGAACCACGCACGGAGAACCGCATTCTGTTTGTGGGGCGGGTCACCGGCGAGAAGCAGATCGACGTGCTGCTCGAAGCGGTGGCGAAGTTGAATCCCGATCTCGATGTGCAGGTCGAAATCGTGGGCGGGGGAGACCAGAGACGCAACCTGGAGCACCTGGCTGACACCCTCGGCATCCGCTCACGGGTCACGTTTACCGGGTACGTGACGGATGCGGAGCTGCGCGCGGCGTACTCGCGGGCGACGGTTTTCGCGATGCCGTCGATCGCCGAGCTGCAGAGCATCGCCACCATGGAGGCCATGGCCTCCGGATTACCGATCGTCGCCGCTGACGCCATGGCGCTCCCGCACCTCGTGCATGACCAGGCGAACGGGTACCTGTTCAAGCCGAGCGATGCGCAAGATCTCGCCGACAAACTCACTCTCGTGCTCACGGCGACGCCAGAGCTCCTGGAGGCGCTCAAGCGCGAGTCGCTCAAGCTCATTGCCGCGCACGACATCAAGCGCACGTTGAGCACATTCGAATGCCTGTATCGTGGGGAGCCGGTGGGCGATTTGGTCACCAACGGGGCCTCGGCGCATCTGCCGGAGTAGTCACGTAGTTCTGGCGGGACGTTTTGGTCGCGCTTTTTGGGGCGGTAGCTCAGCTGGTTAGAGCAGCGGACTCATAATCCGTCGGTCCCGGGTTCAAGTCCCGGCCGCCCTACTGTAAATTTGATCTGATCAGGGCTTCTTGTCTGTACCGAAAGGGCAAGACTTGACGCACCCATTGTTTATCCATTGTTTATTCAAAAATTTACGGCTTTCTCAGGTCCTCGTAGAGAAGGTGCACGACCCGGTTCGAGTCATCTGGGATGACCTCGAACACCTACGGGTTATGGACACTGAAAAACTCTTGGGGCTCGGTCTCGAGCCCGTTTTGACGACAAGCGAGCTCGCCGAATATGTCGGCGTGCAGGTGCAGGCCATCTATGACCTGCGCACCGACGGTCGCGGACCCTCCGGCATTCGAGTCGGGCGAGAGATTCGCTACCGTATCTCAGATGTTCGGCGATGGCTCGACAGTCTGCACGAGCCTGAACCGGCTCTGGGCGATCGTGGGGGCGAGCGCTAGTGGCGGGGCGACCACGCCTGCCGATCAGCACGTTCGGATCGATCACAACCGTCAAGCTCGGCCCAGGACGGTTCAGGGCGACGACCGTTTTCCGTGACTGGGACGGACAATCCCGCCAGGTCGGGGCGACGCGTGAGAGCCGCAACGCGGCGCAGGCAGCGCTCAAGGTCGATCTGGCCGCGCGTCTGCGCACCGGTGGGGCAGGGGACTCGCTGACCGCGAGCTCGCCGTTTCCGCTGCTCGCCGAGGCATGGATGGAGGACGTGATGCTCGATGTCGACCGTTCCCAGGGTACGAAAGACACCTATCAGCGTGAACTGCGCGTGCTTGTCGTGCCGTTCTTTGAGAATTTCACGATTCGTGAAGTGACCGTTGGGCGCATTGAGCTCTTTCTTCGGCAGCAGAGGGAGAAATCGTATACGCGAGCAAAGCACTCCCGTACGATCCTCGGAATGATCTTGGCGTTCGCAGTGCGGCGGGAGATCATTCCGCGCAATCCGATGAAGGAGACGTCGCGTATGAAGAAGCCCCCGCACACGCCGAAGGCCCTCACAACGGATCAGATCGCTGCGATTTGCCTCGCGGCCAGCGAATGGCGCACGGAGGAGGGCCGAATGGGCCCGCGATCCGACGGGCAGGTGCGGGACATCATCGAGGCGAACACGGCCTACGTCGCCATCGACCGGCCCGATGCTGCTCACGTGGGGCCGCGGCCGGGTGACGCTGTGGACGTAACGGCGCGCAGCATCCTCTTTGGCATTTTGCAGCACGTCGGCGCCGAGCTATCCGCGCACGAGACGATCGCGGCGGAGCAGGATGCCTGGGGATCGGTGGCGCAACTCGCGGCGGAGTACGAGACCCTTGCGGCGTCCGCGCAGCACGACCGGTGGGCCGCGCTGGTGCGCGCGAGCGGTCTCTCGCCTGGCCAGGCTTCAGACGTGATCAACTCGGATGCCTTTGGCCCGTTGACCGCGGAGCTGCGGCGAGCCGAAGCCCAGTTCGTTGACGTGGCGAGTCTGCTGCCGAGGGTGGTTGCGGCCCGCGGGTTCGAGGATGCTCAGGACATTGCGGCTGTTCTTCGCGCCCGGGTCGCCGCGGCGGTGTCTCGGTATAGTAATGCGGGTCGTTCGCGCCGGGCTCCGCGTCTGGTTGCCGGGCTCATCCCTTGGGCGATCGGGCCGATGGATGCCGCCATGCACCAGGCGTTGGCCGAGCGCGCCGACCTGATCGAGTCGCGAGCGGCTGCTGTGCTCGACCAGGCTTTGCGTGCGGGGGAGCCGTGGACGCGAGCCCTTGGTGCTGCGCCACGCGGGTCGACCGCCACTGCCTGGCACCAAAAGGGATGCGCCGTCGCGGCCTACCGAGACCGCTACGGCATCGTCGGTGCGAATCCTCTCGGTGCGGTACCGGAGTCGACGGCGCAGAAGCTCGATGCCGCTCGTGCACGTGCCGCTCTTCAAAGGGCACGGCGTCTCTCAGACGACTCCTGGCCAGATGCACCGAGACGGGCGGTCACGCAAACCCTGACTCGGTAGATAGGTCGTTGGCCACGGGTCCATCTGTGATGCCGTTTCAGGCAGTGGCTGCGCTGCTAGCCTGCATTCATGAGTCAGCAATCGACACAGGGTTGGTTCCCAGACCCTTTCGGCCGATATGAGCACCGATGGTGGGACGGTCAGTTGTGGACCGAACACGTCGGCTCGGCGGGCGGTCAGACGATTGATGCACCGGTTGTTGCCCCACCGACGCAGGCCGTCGCTCGCCTGGCCCAAGTGAGCCCAGTGGCTGTTGCGCGTGTACCAGTCAACAAGAATGTGCAGCGGCAGGTGCGGAAGCTTGGCGTTGCGGATTCCGCACTTGCAGGTGGTGGCACGCTATTCACTGAGCAGATCCTGATCGTGAACCAGACGGCCAAGTTGTTCGAGACGAAGGCCGAGTATTCGGTCTTCAATCAGCAAGGCCATAAGGTCGGCGGTGTGCGGCAGTTCGGTATCAGCATGTCGCGCCTCGTCGTGGGGCGGGAGAATGAGACCAAGCGACTCCAAATTGTCGACGCCGAGGGGCGTCCGATTTTGACCCTCACTAGGCCGGCCACGGTTATGAAATCAAAGGTGACCGTCATGCGTCAAGATGGCACTCCCGTGGGTCAGATCGTGCAGGAGAACTTCGGCGTGATGGCATCCGTGCTTGGCGGTCGGTTCAACATTCGCTTTCGCATGGAATCAGCCGGGGTGACGCTTGGCACGATCAACGCCGAGAGTTCGCGTGCCTGGGACTTCAGCATTCAAGACCCGCAGGGCACCGAGATTGCACGGATCACCAAAACGTGGGCCGGGCTCGGCACGGAGATGTTCACGAAAGCCGACAACTATGTGCTGCAGATACATCGACCGCTCGAAGATCCTCTGCTCTCACTCGTGGTCTCCGCGGCGCTCGCAGTGGACACAGTACTGAAGCAGGACGGCGGCCGGGGAAGTCACTGACAGTCGCCGGCCGGCCTCTTGGGAATGTCGGCGCACACTGAAAACGGAGCGAAGGAGAGAACTGCGAATGACATTGACCCTCAGCCCGATTCTGCTTGACGCCGGTATCGATCTGTCTGACGCTATCGTGATCCGCCATGCGTATGTGCGGGAGCACGAGGACAGTGGCCTACCAGGCATTCACGCGGATTCCACGACGGCGGAGATTCTCGAGTACACGCGGAACCAGTCCACACAACGATTCCCGAACGTTCCGCCCCGCTTTTGGATCGTCTTCATCAAGGAAGGCGGCGACCAGGCCCGGCTCTGGTGCGTTATTGAGAATCGCGGCGAGATCTCCAACGATGGGCAGTGCCGAATCTTTGACTTGGTCGAGTCGGAGCACATGGCTGACCTTCGAGGTCGCCTTGTGATCGGTTGGAGTTCGCCCCGCGCCTGGTGGATGCATGCCAGCACGGCCGCGAGTAACCCGGTGATGGGCATCGCCGACGCCGAGCCGGTGCCGTTCCCTGGCTTCGACCGACTCGTGCTTGACCACGCGAAACTTCAGGCGGTCATGCGCGAACATCGATACGCCTCGTGGCGCACCGCACTCGGGTCGGTTGTTGGGATCTACCTGATCACTGATACCAGCGACGGACGCCAGTACGTCGGCAAGGCAGACGGCGCCGAGAGCATCCGTCAGCGGTGGGGCACGTATGCGACTAACGGGCACGGAGGCAATGTCGAGCTGCGCAATCTTCAACCGGCCAGCTTTCGTTTCTCGCTGCTGCGCGTGTTTGATCCTGCTACGCCGACGCCCGAGATCGACGCCGCTGAGAGCCATTTCAAGGTCGCGCTCGACACGCGCCGCCATGGTCTGAACCGGAATTAGCCGACGTGTTCTATCCGCCGATCGCGGGATTTCTCGTCTTGGCCGGCGTGATGGTGAGCCTGGCGGTCGTGCAGCAGCAGGGACGTCTGAAGAGGAATAGTGCCATCGGTATTCGAACCCGGCACACGTTGGCGTCGGGCGAGGCGTGGGCGTCGGCGCATGCCGCGGCGAGTCCGTACATGGTGGCTATGGCGGTCGTCGCTGTCGCGTTTGGTTTCGCTCTGTTGACTATTCAGCTGGCCGGTCTTCCCGAGGGTGCCGGCCATGTTGTCGTTGTGACCGGGTACGTCGTCATCGTTGCGGTTGCACTCGTGGTCTGGCGGGTTGCGGATTGTGCGGCGAAGGCCATAACTGAGCAGACGTAGGTCAAAAATCGAGTTTTGCGACTTTTCCATAGTTGAGCCGACTCGCACGTGACCTCAGGAATTCCTACTGTGGTGACATGACGATTCCCGCGCACGAGCCCTCCCCGGAGAATGACGCGGTGACCAGTCAGGATCCTGAGATGCACGTGTACAGCACCGCGTCGTACGAATCGTTCCAGCGGCAGCACGTTGGAACGGTCGAGGCTGAAGACATCGATGTGTGGTTCACCGAGTGGCAGGTAGCCGAAGACGGGTTGAACGTTGAGCTCGACGAACGCGTGCGCTGGGATCTCGTGCCGATGGATCAGGACTGGGTTGCGCGCCTGTTTGCCGGTCGCCGAACGGTTCCGTTGCAACTTGACACCTACGCTGACGCTGGCTGCGAGGCCTCCGATCTTGCAAAGCGCACACTGGTCGCCGGGCGTGTGGCTCGCATTGATCAGGTATCCGTGCGGTACGAAATGTCGACGGGCCCAGTTGTGCGCGGCCTGGTGCCGTTGACTGGGGGAGCCATGCAGCACAGTGTGCTGAGTCTGCGCCAGCTGCGGGCCCACCACGGAACGGTCGTCGGCTGGATTGTTCGCGTTCGGACGTAGTATCCGCAGTGCTTGATCGGCGAGTGTCGGTCCAGAAGCAAAGCTCACTAGCGTCCTTCATGCCGTCAGAGTCGCCACCGGTGCGCTGCACGGTAGGCGTCTAGCTGAATTGGGTAGGTCAGGTCGTAGTCTGGGTACACCATCCAAGTTCAACCGTAGGGATGCCCCCATGACCGATGTCGAGCAGGCCCGCCCGAAAAAGCCAGTGAAGTCTGCCAACCGCGCTCTCGAAATTATCGACTTTGTGGCCGAGAACAGCTCCGCCACCTTCGCTCAGATCCTCGAGGGTATGGAACTTCCGCGTTCCAGCGGCCACGGCCTGGTGCAGACGTTGGTGGCGTCGGGTTGGCTGGAACAGCATCCGCTCACCCGTCGGTTCACTCTGGGCCTGCACTCCTGGCAGATCGGCCAGCGCTATGACGGGCACAGGCTGTTGATCGAGAAGGCGAAGCCGGTGATGGATCGGCTCGCGCAGCAAACGGGTGAGACCGTGCAACTCGCCCGCCTCGACGGAGTCGAGAACGTCTATATCGCTATCAGCTTGTCGCCGAACCCGATGCGCATGGCGTCGACGGTGGGCATGCGCCTGCATGCGCACGCGACGGGTATCGGCAAGGCGCTACTCAGCACGATTGATCCCGTCGAGGCCGAGCGTCGGCTCAGCGATGTCGTTCTACCCCGTCTCACCCCGAAGACTGTGACCAGCGTTCCTGACCTCATGCGAGTGATCGAGAAGGCGCGCTTCACCGGGTTTGCCATCGACGATGAGGAGTTTATCGAAGGGTGTCGCTGCGTAGCGATTCCCGTCACAAGCGAGCACGACACCGGTATCTCGGCGGCGATCAGCATCACAATGCCGTCCGGGCGAACGGATGCAGGGTGGCCGCATTCCCTGTACGCGCCACTTTCCCTCGCCGCCCGGGAAATCCGTTCCGGTATGGGACTGCCGTAAAACCCAGTAGTCACACGGGCATCCGCGCTTGCTTCTGTGGATGTGGCGTGTAATACTTCCCCGCGTTCATCAGAATGAACCGCAGTTCACATATATGAATTCATGTGTGGGAGCTTGACTGCAAGTTGCTAATCAATGGAGATAGCCGATGTCCACACAGAATTCAGCGCACGACCCCGCGCTGGCCGCCATCGTTCGCAAGGTGACGCGGCGCCTCATTCCCATCTTGCTCCTGATGTACATTCTCGCGTTCCTGGATCGCGCCAATCTCGGCTTTGCCAAAGCAGCCTTCCAAGCTGATACAGGCCTCTCCGACGCCGCGTACGCGCTCGGCGCCGGCATTTTCTTCTTGGGATATGCCGCATTTGAGGTTCCGAGCAACCTGATCATGCGCCGGGTCGGCGCGAAGATCTGGCTGGCCCGCATCATGGTCACCTGGGGAATCGTTTCTGCCCTGATGATGTTCGCGACGACAGAATGGGCCTTCTACTCCTTGCGGGTTCTTCTCGGCATCACAGAAGCGGGATTCTTCCCCGGTGTCATCATGTTCCTCACGTATTGGATTCCGCTCAACTATCGCGGGCGAGTCAACGGGCTGTTCTACTTCGGGGCCCCGCTCGCCTTCATCCTTGGTGGCCCGATGTCAGGGCTCCTGCTCGATCTCGACGGCTTGGGTGGTTTGGCCGGTTGGCAGCTCATGTTCGTGGTCACGGGGCTACTCACGATCATTGTAGGAATCTGGGCGTTCTTCTACCTGGATAACGGGCCCACCACAGCAAAGTGGCTATCTGAGGGCGAACGCACTGTTCTGATGAGTGCACTCGACTCCGAAAACGCAGCCAAAGCCGAGCACTCGCCCGACGGGGCCATGCGGTCTATTACGAACCCTAAAGTGTTGTACTTCGCCGGCATCTACTTCACCATTCAGATGAGCGTGTATGGCATCACCTTTTACCTGCCCACCCAGATCGCCGAGATTGTGGGCAGCGGAGTCGGTCTCAAGGTGGGACTGCTAACCGCGGTCCCGTGGGGTTGTGCGCTCATTGCTACCTTCGTGCTGAGCCGACTTGCCGACAGCACCGGACAGCGACGCCTCATCGCTGCAAGTGCTCTAGGCGCGGCCGGCGTCGGCATCGTTCTCTCCGGGGTCCTGGACAATCCGATCCTTGCCCTCGCCGCGATGTCTCTCGGGGCTGCCGGTTTCATTTCAGTCCAACCAGTTTTCTGGACGCTGCCGACATCCTTTCTTGTTGGTGCCGCCGCAGCATCGGGTATCGCATTCATCAACTCGATCGGCAGCTTGGGAGGTTTCGTCGCCCCCATTGCGAAGAACTTCGTCGAGGAGCAGTTCGGGCCGACGGCCGGCCTCATTATGCTCGCCGCGATCGCCTTCGGCGGGGCAGTGCTGATCTTCGCAAGCAAGTGGATCGTTCCTGCCATTCGAGCCACAGACGGCAACACGACCGGCGCACGCCAGCTGGTCAACGCAGGAAAGTAGGCAATTATGCTCGCACTGGTATTGCATGAAATCGGCGAATTCCGCGTCGAAGAACGAGAAGACCCCACGCCCGCCGAAGGAGAAGTGCTGATTCGGGTGAGTTACACGGGCATTTGCGGGTCCGATATCCACGGCTATACGGGGGAGAATGGTCGCCGCATTCCCGGCCAGATCATGGGCCACGAATCCGTTGGTCGTGTAGCGGCCTTGGGTGCGGGGGCCGAGAGCGCCGGCCTCACTCTCGACCAGGTGGTCACCTTCAACCCGGTGGTCATCCCGGTATCCGACGCTGATTCCTTCGCCGGCAGGGAGCAGCACAGCCCGAACAAGACCGTCATCGGGGTGGCGCCCCATATTCCCGCAGCCTTTGCAGAGTACGTGGTTGTGCCGGCCCGAAACGTCGTGCCACTTCCCGCCACAATCCCCATCGAGTACGGCGCCCTCGTCGAGCCCCTCGCCGTTGCCGTGCACGCGGTGCGCCGGATATTGCAACGTACCGATGAGCGAGCACTTGTCATCGGCGGTGGCCCCATCGGACAATCCGCCGTACTCGCTCTTCGGATGGAAGGTGTGAAAACGGTCTATGTCAGCGAGGTCGACCCGGCCCGCCGCGCACTATGTTCGCGGCTCGGCGCTACGGTGCTCAACCCGACGACAAGTTCACTCGTCGACGCCCTTGTAGCCGACGGAGGCTTGGTCGACATCACCATCGACGCTGTCGGAATTACACCAACGGTGTCCGACGCTCTGAACGCGACAAAATTCGGCGGGAACATCTGCCTCGTGGGGATGGGCTCGCCCCAGCTCAATCTGGAGGCCTTCCGCCTTAGTACCGAGGAGCGAAGCCTCGTGGGTAGCTTCACGTATTCTGCGCAGGACTTCACTGACGCTGCTGCCTACATTGCCTCCGGCGCTCCCGAGATTGCCGAGCTGATCAGTCGCGAGGTGACCCCGCACGAAGCCAACGCTACTTTCGCTGCGTTGTCGCGGGGTGATGGTACTGCCGGTAAGGTGCTCGTGCGCTTCGCTTCGTGACCATCCCGCATCCGTTTGTTTGAAAGGCAGTTTCATGGCATATGAAAGAACCATTCGTCAGGTACGCGCGTACACGTTGCGCGGCGGCGGCGCTGATTATCACGACCAGGCTCCTGGCCACTGGATCGACGACCACATCGCCACGCCCATGTCGATGTACCCCGAATACCGTCAATCGAGACAGAGTTTCGGAATCAATGTGCTCGGCACACTGGTCGTAGAGATTGAAGCGGATGACGGCACGGTCGGCTTCTCGGTGACCACGGCCGGCGAGCTGGGTGCCTTTATCGTGGAGAAGCACCTGGCCCGCTTCCTCGAAGGCGCCAAGGTGACGGACATCGAGCGCATCTGGGACCAGATGTACAAGTCGACGATCTTCTACGGGCGTCGGGGCGTGGTGCTCAACGCCATCAGCGGGGTCGACCTGGCGCTCTACGATCTGCTCGGGCGCATTCGCCAGGAGCCGGTCTTCGCTCTGATCGGCGGCAAGGTGCGCGAGGAACTCGACTTCTATGCGACCGGGGCACGCCCAGACCGAGCCAAGGAACTTGGGTTCATTGGCGGAAAGATGCCCCTGCACCATGGGCCAGCCGAGGGTGATGAGGGGATGCGCAAAAACCTCGCGATGATCCGCGACATGCGGGAGAAGGTAGGGCCGGACTTCTGGCTCATGCTCGACTGCTGGATGTCCCTCGACGTGGACTACGCAACCCGGCTCGCCCACGGCGCGGCCGAGTTCGGCCTCAAATGGATCGAAGAAGCGCTCATGCCGGATGACTACTGGGGCTATGCGCAGCTGAAACGCCAAGTTCCGCCGACGATACTGGTGACGACCGGGGAACACGAAGCGACTCGGTGGGGGTTCCGACACCTGCTCGAGATGAACGCCGCAGATATTATCCAGCCGGACGTCGGTTGGTGCGGTGGTATGACTGAGCTGCTCAAGATTTCTGCCCTGGCTGATGTTCACGGAGCCCTTGTCATTCCACATGGATCATCGGTGTATAGCTACCACTTCGTGACCACCCGCACGAACAGCCCCTTCGCCGAATTTCTGATGATGCACGAGACTGCCGAGGAAGTCGTACCGATGTTCTCACCGCTGCTGCTCAACGAACCCGTACCGGTGAACGGGCGCATGAAGGTGCCGGAGACTCCCGGATTCGGCGTCGAACTCAACCCGGACATTGCCAAGTTCCGCCCTTACACCCACTAACACCCGAAGGACAGAACACGATGGAATTCATGAGACTGGGCGAGCCGGGCGCTGAAGTGCCGGTGATTCGCGAGAACGGCCACTATTTTCGACTCGACTCGCTGACCGCCGATATTGACGGTGCCTTCCTGGCGAACGACGGTATCGAACGAACCCGTACCGCACATGTTGCCGGGGAGTTGGCCGAGTTCATCGCGCCGGATGGTATTCGCATCGGTTCGCCGATTGCCCGGCCGATGGCGGTGCTGTGCATCGGTCAGAACTATGCCGCGCACGCCGCAGAATCAGGCGATTTGCCGCCCGAAATACCGATCCTCTTCTACAAGCACCCCAATACGGTTGTCGGCGCGTACGACGATGTCGCTGTGCCCCCCAATGCGACCAAGGTTGACTGGGAGATTGAACTCGGCGTCGTCATTGGCAAGCGCGCCCGATACCTCGCCTCGCCAGAGGATGCCCTCGACTACGTGGCCGGTTACGTCACGAGCAACGATGTTTCAGAGCGCGACTATCAAGTAGCTCAGTCCGGTGGTCAATGGTCAAAAGGCAAGAGCAGTGAGACCTTCAACCCGCTCGGGCCGGCCCTGGTGCCTGCGCTCGAGGCGGGAGACCCCCAGCAGCTACGACTCTGGTCGAAAGTCAATGGGGAGCCCCGCCAGGACTCAAGCACAGCCGACATGATCTTCAGCGTGGCCACGATCATCCACCACCTGTCTCAGTACGTCGTTCTGGAACCTGGCGACCTGATCAATACCGGAACACCGCAAGGCGTCGCGTTATCCGGACGATTCCCCTATCTCAGGGCGGACGATTTCATGGAGGTCGGAATCGATGGAATCGGCGCCCAGCGCCAGCGTCTGGTGCCCGCCGTCGTCTAACAGAATTCCGTGACGGATGGGCGGGACTCGGTGCAGGGTGAGTGCGGGGGCGCTCCCGCTCCGAAATAGCGCACGGCACTTTCGCCTGTAGGTATCCAGTTCTAAAGTGATTGTAGGCAACCTCTATTACGCGCCGTCGCTCGTTGCGATGGTATGACTTTCAGTCCTTCAGGTTCTCGTTGCCGCACATCTGAAAGGCCGCGCCATGTTCGATCTCATTCTGGGCGCCACCGCCCGCAGCTACTTCTTCTTGTGCCGGTTCATGCCGACCGCCATCGTGATCGACGCGATCAACACGCGGCGCGGGCTGAAGTGGGGCGTGCCGGCGATACTGCTCGCCGTTCCGTATGCGCTTGCTGCCATCTACTTCCGAGCGCAGATCGAAGCCGGTGGGCCAGGCTGGCTGAACCTGCTCGTGATCTTGTGTCTCTGGAATACCTTGAAGCTTCTTCTGATCGGGCCGATCAGCCTGCTGAAGCTGATCGCGGTGCGCGTTCGTGAAGGCATGGGTCGTCGACGAATGACGCTGGTACTGCGAGCTGATGGCGTCGAGCGCTTGGACGAGCCCGTACTCGTATCGACGCGCCACTGACTTTGCGTTTCGGCTGGCGTACCTCCCTGGTAGCGGCATGATTGGCTCACACACGTCCGCGCACAGGAGGCTTCACTATGACGATCCCGCAGGAGAACTTCGACGACCTGCTCAGCCGTACCGCGCTGGCTGCTCTGTTCTACTATCCGGAGGTCGCCGTCGACCATGACAGCCCCAACCTGCAGAACGACATCGCATACTGCCTGGAACCCGTCGCCGGAATCGCGGACGAGGATGCCGAGCGGCTCCGGGTCGCGGTCGGTCGTGTGATCACAAATCCGACCGCACATCGCTCAGACCTGCTTGCCCTGGTCATCGAGCTGGCCCGGCCGCCTGCCGCGTAGCCGCGATCATGAACGACCCATCTGAAGAAGGCGCGGCGCCCCGGAAGGAGCTGGCGGAGCATACGTCTGACGCGGCAGAGAAGCGGCGTCAGTATGTGGCGGCGAACCGCGATCGGATCCGCGAGATGAATCGGCTCTGGCGGTCGGAACACCTCGACCGTGCACGGGAGCTCAATCGGGACTCGATGCGTCGGGCCGCGGCTCGCCGGCATCGCGAGGCTGAGCTGCGGGCGCGGGGGAGGGAGCGGGCGAAACGCTGGCGGGAGGAGCACCCGGAGCGCAGGCGTGAGTATCAGCAGCGGTGGGTGGCGGAGAACCGGGAGAAAGTGCGCGAGTACTACAACCGCTACTACGAGGCCCACCGCGCTGAGGTGAATGCCCGCGCCGCGGCCAGGCGGGATGCTGATCCCGAGCGCACGAAGCAGATCACCCGGCAGTGGGCCGAGCGCAACAAGGAGCGCCGGGCCGAGTTGCAGCGCAACCGGCGCAGCGACCCCGAGATCTATCAGTCCGAGCTGGAGGCCAACGCGGCGGCGAGACGGCTGAAGCGCAGCCTGAGTCGGGCCGGCCTGCCGCCAAAGCTTCTGCACGTAACGACCGCGGCCGAACGCCGTGCCAACGAGCGCGAGGCCGACGCGTATTTCAGTGACCCGTCCCGGCCCGAGCATCTGCGGCAGTTCACGGTGTTCGCGGAGTCGCTGACCGAGCACATGCTCAAAAACGGCGCCCGCATGAACGAGTTCGCCGAGGCGTACGTAGAGACCAGAGCGCGCATGGCACTGCCTCGGGTACCGGTGGAAAATATCGTCTACGCCCGAGCTGTTGAGATCGTCGCAGAGCGGATGCGCCGGGTCGACCTGCTGACCAGCCGCGACGTGGCGGCGGCCGTACGGAGCACGAAAGCCGGGGTCCGGCGTGTGGAGCGGCAGCAGCAGATGAATGAGCTTATGAAGGCCATCGTGGTGCATTTTCACCAAGACAGTGCGCGGTTGGACGCGCAGGCAGAGATGGAGAACCGGGCGCGGGCACAGCGGGGGATGCCGCGGGTGCCGGCCGAGTCGTTGGTGGTGCAGCTTGCGCTGCAGGACGTCTTCGAGCGCGTCCCCACGAGCCGGTTGACCAAAGCGGATGCTCGTACCGCCGTCCGCATCGCGGGCTTGCATATCGCGACCTCGCTCGAATCTCGCGACGTCGTCGACCAATCGATTCATCGACGGTCGCTCTCGTAGTCGACGGCGACGGAAGGACCGAGCAAACCCACGATTAGGGGGGGGAGTCGCTCGACGAGTTGGCCACGTTGCTCGGCCGGTGGAGGACTCTTTGGCGGAGCGCAGAGAATGTGCGCGGCGTGAAAGCGCCGAAAATCTGCCCATGGATCCCGCCGCGCGTGAGTTCTAGGAACAGCCCGCCATTCTTGTCCGTGATCGCCCCCAACGTCGCCGCGCCGGACACCCGCGGTACAGACGTCAACTTTGTGCCCGTGCGTGGATTGCTGGGGATTGAAATTCGGGCGTAGCTTTTCAGCTCGTCAATCTGTTCCTGATGTGTTTTAGACCTAACGGTCAGTACCATAATTCAACCCGGACACTTATGAGACGTAGTTATGAGAATCGCCGTGCCCCAAGATTCGGCGATCCGTGTCGACGAAAATGGGGAGCTATAAGACGTCTTGTATGCCTAGACCGGGTGGATTGGATTGGGCACTCGCCAGTTCAGGTGCAGTCGATGCGAAACGCTCTCGCCACCCTGACCTGCGGAGGGCTCGCCGTCGTCGAAGACTAGGGCGTGTCTCCTAATGCCTGTACCGAAATGATTATTGCCCGTCCTTTGAGCACCCTTGAGAAGCGGGAGCAAGATCAGTCATGCTCCCGTTTCTCAAGGGTTTCCCAAGTCGGGGCTGGCCCGAAATGCCACGTCGTCGCCGCGCCACGACCGACCGTCCGGGCGCCCAGCGGTCTCGGGGAAGACTCTTATCCTACGGATAGAAACTTCTGATTCATCATCTATTCTGCTGATCAGAGCGATATCGTCGCACCGAATCACGTGCCGGGACCGCCTGATTCCCTCACCGGTCAGGCTCCACGAAGTTTCGCGGCACGGCCGAAACCTAGGCTCGGGCCGTGCCCAAGTGGCTGGTCCGGCATTCGTCGGACTACCGCAAGTAATCGAAAGGATCCACCTATGACTTCGAACAACACCTCCACGGCTTTCGGCTCGCCAGCCCGAAAGCGCATCGCCGTCGGCGCGGTCACCGTGATGACTGTCGGCTCACTTCTCGGCCTCGGCGTCGCGGGAGCGAACGCCACCCCGCTGACCGCGGACAACACGTCGAGCACGAGCTCCCACGCGGGCCACGACGGGCTCGCCTCGCTGACCAAGGAGCTGCGCGCCGACCTCCAGGGTGCCAGCAATGCAGAGACCACGAAGCAAGTCTCTGACACGCTCGCGAGCCATCCGGACCTCTTCGAGAGCCTCCCGGCGAACCTGCAGGCCGACCTGACCGCGCTGAACGCCGCGACCGCCGACCAGAGCGCCGCGACCGCCGCGCAGTCGGCCGCTGCCGACAAGATCGAGATCACCGCGCTCGAGGGCGGCTACGGCGTGGACATCCAGAAGCTTGCCGAGGAGATCCAGAAGGACCCGGCACATCCACTCGCCGCAGCCTTGCGTGGCCTGTTGGCCGTCGACGCCGAGCAGGGAACGGATGCCGCGAGTGCGGCCGAGAAGATTGCCACCACGATCTCCGAGAACCCGGCCCTACTCGCCCAGCTTCCCGAAGCGCTCACGGCCGACCTCGCCGAGCAGCAGGCACTCCCCGCAGCCGCGCAGGCCGCTGCGGCCGAGGCACTCCTGGCCTCCGCGCTCGAGGGCAGCTACGGACCGGAGATCCAGAAGGTCACCGACCAGATCCAATCAAGCCTCGACGCGAAGGCTTCCGCTGAGGGAACGGCTGACGCCACTGCCTCAGCCGAGGGCGCCGACGCCGACACCGACCTGAACGTCGACGGCGAAGTCAAGGCCGACAACTAAAACCGCCTCACCGAAACCGGCCAGGGGTCGGGAGCTTTCGCTCCCGGTCCCTGGCTTTTTGAGTCCCAAGCATAAAGTGAGACGACGGAACCTGACACCGTTAGGGATACGCCCTGATGGGCCGGTCATGAGCTTCCCTCGCGCCGAAGCACTTTCTGGCCGATCCGGCAGTCTCCGCGCCTGCTGCGACCAGCCGGCTGATCCGCACAGGTGAACCCGCGCCCGCTGGCTCTTTTCCTGGGCCCACGTCAGGGCGGCGACTCGCCCATGTTCCCCGAGGTGCTCTGAAGCCCGCGGGTACCACGCCTCGGCGGAGGGCGGTTGACCTACCGCGGCGGAGTCGTCCTCCGGACAATAATCATTTGCCTAAGGGCATTGAGAGACACGCCCTAGGGCCAGCCGGGCGCACCCGGTGGTCAGTCGAGCGATTCCCGAAGTCGAGCCAATTGCTGCTCGGCTTCCGCGCCCAAAGCATGATCGCGGAGAAGGTCCGCCGCCGGGCCAGGTCGGCCGCGCCATCTTGATCTATCCGCGTGCACAGCTCTGCTCGATAGAGGAGCACGTCAAAGCGTTCGATCGCGGGCGCATCCGGGTGGCGGGTGGGGCCAGCGTCGAGGACGGAAATCGCCTGACGTTCATCGCCGCGTGCGTCGCCCTGCCGAGCGGCCACGTCGATCACTCGCCTGAGACCGACCCGGTCGGCCGCCGGTTCATTCCTTGTTGTACCCGTTCGGTAGAACCGGAGCCAGTTGCCCCCAACGTCGACGACGGAGAACCCCGTGGCTGTCCCTGCTTTTCGCCGGATCGGCAGGATGCGGGGGATACCTTTCAGCGGAATTTTCCCGTAGTGTGCGCGGAGCCTAGCGGAGAATGCCTGATAAAATTCGTCCGGCTCGGGCACCGTGATGATGACACTCGCATACGAGGCAGAGGCATCAAATCCGTCGATCGCCGAAAGGTGGATCTGCGGGTCGCTGCGGGCGACGACGGCGTAGGGATAGGGTCGGCGTTGGGAGTACGTGGCCTCGAAGCCCAGAGCCCGGTAGAAATCCAAAGCACTGTCCAGGTCGGCGTATGGCAGTACCGGATACGTTCGCGCGCCCGTTATGGTGTCCAGAATACCGTGGGCGGCTGGGCGCGACCGTGTGAGGGGAGGGGAGGGGAGCGGGGCAAGCATCCGCTCTGAAATTGCACGCGCGATACTTTCGCACGCGGGCATCCGGTCCTAAAGTGCACCTGCCAACACGGATGAATCGATCGCACGGAGCTCATACTCCGATTGGCAATTACTCGGTGTCTCCGTCTGGATGTGACGCGTCGTCCAGTGCCATCTCATCCACCGTTGGGGAGGTCCCTACGTGTCACCGTTGGGTGAGGCCAGTAGCTAACAGCAAGTTCGCCGTTTGATGTAGGGCGAGAATCAGGAATCATCACCATGTCC